>CALFYL010000433.1 GCA_937952135.1 uncultured Planctomycetia bacterium | reverse complement strand
GCTGGTCGGCCAGACCTTCTCGTTCCAGGCGCTGACCAACTCCGCCGCGGCCCCGCTGTCGCGCGCCTTCTCGAACGGAGTCGAAGTGCTGATCGTGCCGTGACCACGACACGGTGAGCGCCTCGCGCGGGCGTCCGGAGCTTCCGGACGCTTCGCTCGGCGCGCCGCGGGCCACAGGCTCTCCCACATCCCTCGCGCAGCGCACGGTCTCGTGCCTGCGCGAGGGATGCGTTCGTTCCCGGGGCGCAGCGAGATGGTCATCGCTCGTATCGCGGACGAGCTCATCGAGCCCCGAACCTCGCGAGCCGAGCGCTCGACCTCCGATCGCGCGCCGACTCCTCGCGCAGCGCTTCGGCAGCGCTCTCTACCTCAACCTGCACTTCCATGCGCTCCTGATCGACGGCGCGTTCGTGTCGCCGAGCGAGCGTCTCGCACCGCACTTCCCGCGCGCCGCGCCGCCCACCGATGCCGACGTCGCCGAGTTGGTCGAGCAGCTTGCGCGGCGCATCACGCACCACCTCCAGCGCCAAGGTCGATTGCCGCGCGCGCCCGCCCGGATCGCCGAAACACTGCTCGTCGACGAGCGTGAGAAGCTGCGTCCGAGGACGCTGTGCTTGCGAGCCGTGGACTGGGACGAGGATCGCGCGATTCCGCTCGAGGAGCGGATGGCGCGGACCGACATCGTTGCGGCGCTGGAACCCGAGCTGCGCAAGGGCCGTCTCGTGCTACTCGACGTCGAAGGCCGCATTGCAGCTTGGAAGGCGGTGGCGTCGAGCGGAGGCGCCGTCCTCGCAACGTTCGACGTGCCGCAGGGCCGCTACGGCCTTCGCTTCGACTCCGACCAGATGATTGAAGCCCTCGACGACCTGTGCGTCACGGCCGGCGGAGTGGAGCGAGTCGAGCTCACGCTCGGCGCTCGCCGTCACGTCCTCGGAACACTTCGACTGCCCGATCGAATCGACGCCAGCGGAGCGAGACCGTGGATCGCCATCGAGAGCGCCGACGGACGCCGACGCTTCGTGTCGAACTTCGAGCCCGAGGCCCAGGTCGACATCGACGCGCTGCTCGAGAACGGCCCGTACGTACTCACCGCACGCTATGGGCAGCGTCAGGTCACGCGCGAGCTCGTCGTCGACGGACCGGCGACGTTCGTGTCGGTGTCGTTCGACGAATGACCTATCGTTCGGCGTCGTGTCGCCTCTCGCGCGGCTCTCGAACGAGCGCGAGCCACGTCGCGCGTCGGAAGCTCGCCGCGATTTTCTTCAATTCTTGAACCCGCGTCGGCGAGCACTCGGTCTCCACGGCCCTTCGTAGTCGCAGTCGTTGTCCGGCTGCGCAACCTCGGAACACGTGAAGCGAGACCGGTGATGCTGCGCGATCGATCCATACGCCTGGAGCTGACTCATCGCGCAGCTCGAGGCCCCGGCTTCAGGGGCAAAGCGCCCTCGCAGTTTTCCTGGTTCTTTGAACCCGCGTCGCTGGACGCTCGGTCTCCACGGTGCGTCGGAGTGGCGGTCGAGGTCCGGCAGCGCACTCCTCGGAACACGAGCAGCGAGACTGCATGGTGCTCCACGGCCAGTTCACACTTCGCGCGCAGCCTCATCGTTCAAGTCGCAGCCCCCATAGTCCTGAGACAACACGTCCCTTCCCCCCGTCCCTCCATCTCGCCGTCCGGTCGCGCGTCCGGACCCCGCAAGGGCGCGAGCTTTCGGTCGGACGGCAATGAGACCGACCCACCAATCTCTCGCCACTCTCGGCATCAGTTTGAAGGAGTCGATTGACGCTCGAACCACGTGCGGCGAACAGTCCGTGCGGGGGCTGCGGCAAACGGCTTCGGCTGGCGCCTCTCGCGTTGATCGTCAATCCACACCGCACCACTACAGGAGTTCACGCTATGAGATTGTCCCAGTTCGTAATCGCGTTCGTTGCTTCGGTTGCGTTCATGCCCGGCTCCAGCCGTGGGGATTTCGGGCTGACCTGCCCCGGATGTGAGACCGTCAGTTCCTCGGCCTACACAACAGTGGAGTGCTCCAGCGGCGAGACCGCCTTCATCCGCGTCGCTGTGAGTGGAGGTGACGGGAGGTGTAAGAAAATCAACGCAGCCCCGTACTTTGTAGTCTGCGTCCCGCAGACGAACTGTCGCCCGTTCTTTTCCGGCGAGAAAGGCATAGTGGGTGGAGCGACCGCCACCCATGCCGAGTTCGTGGACGTTGATTGCGGATCAGTGGCGTCGACGGTCGTTACCGGCCTCTGCGGGCTCTCCGTACAGGTAATCATGCCCTGCACATCGTGTGAGGAGTGAGGCGAGTGAAGCCCATCGTGCTTCTTCCTGCTGCGCTTCTCGCGGCCGCCGCCCTGAGCTTGGCGTCGATGGATCGCGACTCGAAGGAACCTGCGCGGACGGTCGAATCCGGGGCGCACGCGCCTTGGAGTGTCGCCGAGTCGGAAATCGCGGCCCACCTGGGTTTCAGCGAGGAATATCGTGCAGCCTGGCTGAAGGGACGCTGGGTTTGGAGCGCCGCTCCCGACATGGATGAACTCCGGGCGCGGCTCGGCTCACCGCAGCTGTCCGTCGGCCCTGAGGGCCTGCAGGCCGTCGCAGACGCGCTTTGGCTGGTTCGCGCTGAGTTCGACGCGGTTGCGAGTTGTTACCTCGATCTCCTGGACGGAGCGCTCGCGGACGCGTGGGACCGCGGACAGCGCGAGGTGCTGGAGGTCGGGGCCGATGGTCGGGCGTCGTTTCCCCTCACAGACGCCGGCGTCTACTACGCGACGACGGTGGGCAGTGGGGGCTGGGCGGTGCGCATCGTGCTCCGCAAGGTGGACGTCCCCGAGCTCGTCACCCTCGACCGAGAGCTGGTGGACCTCGAGGGGCGCGCGCTCGAGGCGGTGATTCAAGCGCTCGACCCGTTCGTCCGTGAGCAGGCGGGCGTCGATTCCAACGCCGCAGCGCGCTGAAGCCCCGGTGCGCAATCGAGCTGTGCAGCGCGCCCGCGACGCTCCAGCTCAACGGACTCCGTTTCGACGGTGTCCGTCGGGTGGATGGTTGGCCGTCTGTTCTCAGGCGACTCAAGCGTCCATCGAAGCAGACATTCGGTGCGCTTCGGCGCCCGGAGACGCCAGCGAGTCGTCGCGCGATCCCTGCTCATTCCACTTGGATTCAGCGAGGATCGCGCGTCTTGCTCGGACGCACGCGCGTCGGGATCGCTCTCGAAGCACGCTTCAACGGCCTCTGGGAGGTGCTGCTCTACAACTCGCAGTCGCAGCCGACGGACATCGGCAGGTGAGCTTGGTGTTTCGTTGGGGGCGGGAGTCGCCGCGCGCGCGTCGGCCCAAGGATGTTCAACGAACGTGATTCGACCGCGCCCCCGGGTGACAGATCTGCCGAGCGTCGCGCCGGATCGACCGGGGCAGGTGCGCCTGTTCAGCCCGCCGTCGGAGCTGCCGTTGCTGCGCTTCGACCAACCGATGCTGTCACATCGCCGCCTCATCGCACGAATCTCGGCCCCCGTCGTCGTGCGCAAGATCCTCGCGCATCTCGGCCATCCGACCAAACCTCCACGCCCTGCGCCGAGACTTGATTCAGGGCGCTCGCGCGAACAGCTCGAATTCGCCTGAGTCTCCGCAGCTTGCCCGCCGAGCACGCTCCTCGCCCGCAACCCGCGCCAGCGAGTACGCGCGGTCGCATCCAGAGCGCCCAGACCACCGCCCCAGCGAGACTCGCATCGCCCGCACGCCCTGACGAGCCTGAGCCGGGCCCTGGGAGCCACTTGGCGGATCAGCTGGCGGCGCCGAACCTCCACCTCGCGGTCGACGGCGGCCGTCTCCGGCGGACGTCATTCGCTCGGAGTTCAGATCCGCCAGCGCGCTTTCGATCCGAGAGGGTGCGCGCGGCGCCGGGTCGACCATCTCGACGAGGCGGGCGAGGCGTTGGTCAACGCGCCGCGACGCGGCTTGCGCGCGTCGACCTCTACACGATGGCGCAGGCGCCAAGACCAGTCCGCCAATGTCCCGACAGGGACTCCTGTCTCGGCCGCCAGGTCGCGAATCGTCAGCCCGCGACGCTCGCGCTCAGCCAGCCACGCTCGCTTCTGCTCGCCACGATCGTCGCCGCAGCACGACTCCAGTCCAGGCCTGCTTGCCGCCACGCTGCCATTCGATCGAGATGTCTGCGCCGGACCCGAGTTCGCGAGCGCAGGTCATTGCAAGCGGACACGGCGACGCGGCCTGAGCGGCGAATACGCGCGTCGGGCGGTGGGGTTGCGATCTCGCCGTCCGGAGGAGTTTCCCTGGTCTTCTTGCGACTCGCGGGGACGGAGGCGGGCAAACGCCGACCAGGGCCCGCTGCGTCGGGCCATTCGATGGGGATGGCGTGCGTCGGGCGCGCTGCATCCGTCTGACGAAGCGTTCCCGACGACGGCCGCGATGGATGCATGTCCGCCATGGAACCCAACTTGAATCGCCCCTCTGCACGAAGCTCCCGGGTCTGCGCGCTGTCACGCTCCGCGTTCGAATCGGTCCGAGTCCGAGCGCTTTCCATCGGTGTGAGCGTCGCTTGCGCGACCGCGCCGTCGCTGATTGCGCAGCAGAGCGCCGCCCCGACGCCCAATAGCACGACGAACTTCGGCGTCGCCGAGGGAATGCTCCCTGCGCGCAGCTCGCAGGTCGAGAAGCTCGACGCGGGAACCTGGGTCACCCGCCACAGCGGAGAGGTGATCCACGGCGTGACCGACGCGTCGGTCCAAGGACGGGCCATGGACGTAGCCCTGACGCGCGTCTATCGCTCGCAGATCGCCTATGACGGCGCGTTCGGGCCAGGCTGGACGCACTCGTACGACCAGCGGCTCTGGCTCGGTGCTCAAGGGGCGCTGACCCACTTGGACGGGACGCGTTTCGAACTGGACAGCTATCCCGCGGCCGGCGGCGCATTGCGCGATTGCGCTACGCCGGGCGTCTATCGGAAAGCCCGTCTCATCGCGCCGAACACCTGGGAGATCCGAGATCCAAGAGGCGTCATCCGCCGGTTCCTTCCGATCGACGGGTCGGTCACCTCGGGCAAGCTCGACCGGATCACCGACACCTTCGGGAACTTCGTGAGCGCCGTCTACAACGCGCAGGGACAGTTGAGCAGCCTCCACTGCGATTCCTTCGACGCCACGACAGCGCCGACGAGACGCATCGACTTCACCTACCAGTCGGGCCGGATCGCGAGCGTGATCGACGTGCACGGTGGTCGCACGTGGACTTACGCCCACGCTTCGGATGGGACGTTGAGTTCCGTCAGCACGCCCGCGGTTCCGACCTTGACGGGAACCACGACCACGACGGCGCCGCGTGTGACCCACTACACGTACGTCTCCAAACCCAAGTACGGCGAAGACAAGTTCAATCTCCTGACCGTGCGCTATCCGGGCCACGCGCTGCCCCGACTCGAGTTCGTCTACGACAGCGACGATCACGTCACGAAAGCCAACGTGCGGTCGAGCGCATCGAACGTCCACTTCTACAAGTTCACCTACGCCGCAGGCGCCAGTCCAGCGGTGCTGGCGACCCAAGTGACTGACCGTCGCGGACACACGACGCAGTACCAGTTCAACGCAACAGGACAGGCTCTCAGTCTGCTCGATCCGCTCAACCATCTCACTTCGTATGAGTACAACGGGGATGGCGAGGTCACGCGGCACATCCACCCCAATGGCGCGGAGATCCGCACGACGTTCGACTCCGCGTCCGTCGCCGATCGCTTCCAGCACGGCAACGTCGACACCCAGCTCTTCATTCCGGCCGGCGGCTCGCCCGGAACTCAGGCTTCCTACCGGATTCAGCGACAGTTCGAGCCTGTGTACAACCACGAGCTGGACACGATCGATGAAGCTGGCGCCAGTGTCTTCGACTACCAAGAGGACCCGCAGACCGTCGCCGCTCTGGTCAGTGACTGGGGGATTCTCGGCTCGCTCGGCGGCCCGCTCGGCGATGTGAACGGGGATGGCCGCACGGATCTGTGCGGAGGCTCGCGCATCGAGCACGTCAGCCCGCCGATCACGCTGGGACTTCCGGTCGGCGTCCTTGGTCCGGTGGTGCGCACCGAGACCTGGACCTACGACGACTTCGGCCGCACCGTCAGCCACGCGGACGCCGAGGGCGCGCTGACGACGTACGAGTACACAGGCGACTACCTCACGCGGACCACCGTCGATCGGGACCCTGACCCGGGCCAGTGCCCCAACTCGGTCAACTCCTTCCCGAACGCAGGCATCGCGCGCTGGTCGAAGGACTGCAGCATCGAGCACGTCGCCGCGCAGACCGACTTCGAGTACGACTCACGCGGCAACACGGTCGCGATCACGGACCCGCGCGGAGTGCGCGCGACATACGAGTACAACGCGCTCGACGAGCTCCAAGCCTCGACTCTGGCTGAGGGCTACGACGACTCGCGGCTCGACCCGGATCTCGCCGCACTGGTTGAGGCGGGTTACGAGCATCTGGTGACGCTCGCCGTCCAGGAGACGATCGAGTACGACGGCGCCGGAGAAGCGGCGCGCATTCGGAGCGACAACCGCGGAGCGGGCGACCCCGCAAATCCCTGGATCGTCTCTCGCATGACGTACGACATGTGCGGACGACTCACGCTCACGGAGAACCTGCTGAGCGGTTCGACCTGGAGCTCGACCTCGGTGGTCTACGACGCGTCGGGCAACCGCGTGCGTGTCGTCGATCCAGAAGGAGCCGTTGAGGCCTTCGTGTACGACGCGATGGATCGACTGACGGAACTCCGGCGCGCCGCTGCGCCGGACGGGAGCGTCACTGCGCAGACCGCCGTGACCAAGCTCGAGTACGACGCCAACGGTCGACGCACGGCCATCGAAGGTCCCGAGGACTTCAACGGAGACGGGCAAAACGAGCGGGAGCTTTACGAGTACGACGGGCGCAATCGGGTTCATCGCGTGATCGACGCCGTCGGAAGCGCGACGACGCATCTCTACGACAGCCGCGGGCGCCGCTATCGAACTGAGATCCACGGCGCGCTGGGCGGACCGAGCCCGAGTCAGAACTCGACCGCCGGGAATGTCCTGCTCTCGGTGTCCGAGCAGGAGTTCGACGAGGTCGGCGAGCCGATCGTCGATCGGTCGCTGCGTTTCACGCTAGGCCAACTCCCGACCACCGCCGGTCCCCAAGTGCATTGGCGTCGGGATCGCGCCGGGCGTGTGGTCAGCGAGACCGACTCCGCGGGTCAAGTGGTGTCCACCGTCTTCGACGGCATGGGGCGTCCGATCGCGGTGAGCGACGACGTCGGCAACCTCACGACGGCGCGACTCGACAAGGCAGGGTACGTGCTCGAGGTCAACGAGTTCGCGGTCGACCCTGCGGGCGGAGCTCCCATCCAGCGCATGCAGCGCGACACCTACGACGGGCTGGGCCGCTTGATCCGTTCAGTCTCGGGCGGCGAGGTCGTCTACTTCGCGTACGACGCACGAGGAGACGTGGTCGTGCGGGCGGACGGACGCTCCTCGATCGTCCAACCTGATCCGCTGGGGTTGTATACCGCAGCCTCGCTGCCCAATCCCGGCAACACGACGCGCACAACGTACGAGCGCACGACGCAGGGACTGCGAATTCGCAGTCACTCCGACATGTGGCCAGGCGGAACCGCCAGCGGAACGTACGCGATCTGGGCGGCCGACCTCGATCCCACGCTGGCCCCGGCCGGCGTCGCGCAGACGCAGACGAGCACGGTGCAGCACGACAGGGTGGGCAACGTCGTCCAGGTCATCTCGGCGGGCAATCGCACGATGACGTTCGACTACGACGATCAGCGTCGCATGACGCTCAAGCAGTTCCCCGACGGTTCCTCGACGACCACGACGTACTGGAAGGACGGCAGCATCCGAACGCACACGTTGCGCGACTCGGCGAACTCGGTCTTCCGCGCGTTCGAGACTCACTACGACGCAGCCGGCCGAACTCAGACCGTGCAGTTGATCCAGACTCCGCCGAACTACGCCGGGACGCAGTCGCAGACGTTCGAGTGGAACGGACTCGGCCTGCTCACGCGGGCGACCGACGTCAAGGTCGACCCGGCCTTCGCTCCGTCGCTGGTCGAACGCACCTACGACTCCTTGTCGCGCGTCCTTACGGAGACCCAAGACGGACTGGCGGTGAGCGTCGACTACGACGATCTGTACGAGACGCGCTTCCACTTCCCGTCGGGTCGCACGATCGATCGACAGTTCGACACGCTCGGGCGGATCGATCAGATCAGCGAGACCTCGACCACGACGAACATCGCCGACTACTCGTACTACGGCCCCAACTCGCGCGTGTCCGAGATTGCGTTCGGCAACGGGACCAAGAAGAGCTACCGCACGCCTCAGCCGGGATCCGGGCAGCCCACGGGCTACTCCGCCAGCGGTCGCCCGCTGCAGATCGAGCACAAGGCGCCGAACGGAGCGGCGGCGTCCGTGTTCGGGTCGGCGTACGACGCGGCAGGGAACCGTTGGCTCCGCCTGCGGCAGATCGGCGGCGGCCTGACCGGCGACGTGAACGGGTTCGACAGCCGCAATCGCGTCGAGTTGTTCCAGGAGCAAATCGACGCGACGACACAGATCGCAAAGGGCTACGTGCGCGACGCAGACGGAGACTGGACTCTGCTCGGAGTCCAACAGCAGCCCAACGCGCCGTCGATCTACTCCTTCGTCACCATGCTCGCCTCTTGGGCGTACACGAGCCTCGCCGGCAAGTCGCTCGATCACGATGCGGCGGGCAATCGCACGCGGGACTTCTGGTTCGATTACCAGTACGACGCGTTCGATCGGTTGGTGCTCGTCAAGGATCGCTACTCGAGCACGATCGTGGCGCGGTACTCGTACGACGCGTTCTCGCGCCGGATCGAGAAGCACGATTGGATGAATGACACCCTGCGCTACCTCTACGACGGCGACCGCGCTGTCGAGACTCGTGACAGCAGCGGAGCGATCGTCGACCAATTCGTGCACGGGGATGGCATCGACGAGCTCGTGCAGTGGATCGATGCGCAGGGGCAGACGCGCTATTTCTTGACCGACGAAGTCGGCAGCGTGATCGGCCTCACGGACGCGTCCGGGAACGTGATCGAGCGCGTCAGCTATGACTCGTTCGGCGCGCCGACCTTCCGTGACGCCGCCGGCGCGTTGATCACGGACTACGCGGGGGCGCCCGTAGCGGTCAGTCCGATCGGGAACCGCTTCCTCTACCAAGGCCGCGAGTACGACGGCGAACTCGCGCTCTGGCGTCGCGCGCAGCCGACACCCGGCTACTTCGCGGAGGTTCCTGCAGCGGGCCAGTACAACTTCCGCTATCGCTACGTGAGTCCGGAGGAGGGCCGGTTCACCAGTCGTGACCCGTACGCGATGGCGAACAACGACGCGATCGATCCGAGTTTCCTCGTCGGGCGCATCCTGACGGGAGAAAGCGAGTCTCCATACGAGATGCACCGGGGCAATCCGATCGATCGGGCGGACCCCTGGGGGCTGTCGATGGTGACGATGCGCTGGGACGTCATGGACCCAGTCGCGACGCCGGTGATGTACTACCGCCGAGACGCCGACGGTGAGGCGGCAATGTGGGCGTACAACGAAGTGGAGCGCAGGGTCGGAGGAACTGCGATTTTCGGGCACAAGCCCTGCGGCTTCCAGGATCAGGGAGGCGGTGGACGGGGACGCGGGCAAAGCGGGCGTGGTAATGGGAGGCCCTCGAGCGGCGGCGGCGCCGGAGGGGGCGGACCGAGCGCTGGCGGAGGCAAGGGCGGCGGTGGCCCAACTGGCGGCAAAGGAGGGGGCGCCGGCGGAGGCGCTCCGGGCCAGGGCAAGCCGGGCGGCGGTAAGCCGGGCGGCGGCAAGCCGGGACCGAATGGTCTGCTGCCCGATGCCAAGGGTAACGGCCAACCTGGCGGCGGCGCGGGCGGCGGAGGAGGAGGTGGTGGCGGCGCCAAGAACCTCAAGCTCGTCGACAAGTTGACGAGCTTCTTGGAAGCGAATAACAGCGAGAATCCGCCCCTCTTCTACTTGAAGTACTGCATCAACTTCGGCCCTGCGATCTGCGAAGCGGTGATCGAGGACGCCGAACAGAGGATCAAGAATGATCCGGGGCTTCCGCAGCCTGGTGCGCCGACCACTGGCCCCAAGAGCCCGCCGAACTCGCTCAAACTGTACGAGCGTTGGAAGAAGGAGAGGGATGCGTACCGCGCGTCGCCGCGACGCTCGACGGGCGGGGGCGATCTCGACCTCATGAAGAAGATGAACAACACGATGCGAGAGGGAATCGCGATGTCGTGCACCTACTTCTCATCGGAGCACCACATCAACGGCAAGGGTGGTCCTGTTCCGTACCTCGACTGTCGCGAAGCATGGAAGACGAACTCGGTCCAGGACCCTTCTGCGACGGGCGGCGCTCAGAACAAAGCTCAGGGCGAGAACAATGGTGTCGCGGAGCCGGGCTCCGGTCACGAAGTCTCCGCTCTCGAAACACGGCGGCGCGACGACGGAGATGTCGCGGGCTCCGCTCGAGCGCAGGCGCTCGAACGCTTCCATCAGCGGCTCGTCCGTGACTACAAGCGCGACAGGTTGCTCCCGATCCGCACGCTGGGACTGGCGATCACTAATCTTCGACTCAGACGCTGAGCTTTCGCGCGCGCCCACGTTGGGGAAGGCATGAAGTCGCTCACGGTCGCCTTGCATCGACGTCGTGGACGGCCACTCGAGCTTCGCAGGATCAAGATCCAGGCGAGCCGCCCGACCTCGCGCTAGGTCGCACCGTGAACGGCCGGACGACGCGACACGTGCTTGTCGTCGCTCGGTCGGCGGAGCCCGAGACGCTCGATGGGATCCGACGCGAAGTCGAGCGCTTACCTCCTGCTCTGGATAGCTCCTCACCCGGCCATGACGTCGATCCGAGAGTTCGTCAGCGAGCTTCGTGCGCGCCTCTGCACGCGCGAGCCATGGCTCCGATTTCCGGGCCTGTTCGTGTTGTTGCTGTCGCTCGCGCTGTGCGTGTCTCCCGACTGGAGCGTTGACGACGCGCGCGTAGTCGCTGCGACCGTGTCGAGCTCTTGGTGCCTGTTGGCGTGGAGCAAGCGCGAGCTACGAGCGCTGATCTCATGGTCCGGCCTGTGTGCGGTCGGCGGATTCGCCGTGCTCAGCGCGTCGGAGTCAGACCTGGCTCGGACCCTCGGCGCGTGCGCCTGGATCGCAGGGCTCGCCGCTGCATGGACCAGCGGCGGATTGGCGGGGCGCAGCATGGCTCTCGCGGCCGGCCTCGTCGCTGTCGGCTGGGTGGGTCACCTGAGCACGCCGTGGCTGTTCGGGATCATCCGCGATGCTGCACTGACTTGGAGTCGCGCGATCGGAAGCTGCGTCGGACGATCCATTGAGATCGGCCCGACCCTGCAGGGCTGGACGTTGCTCGGGCTCGGCGTCGCGCTTCTCGTCTCGCGGTTCGTGATCCTCGAATGGCGCCCGCGGCACGCGGCGTTCGGTCTATCGCTGCTCGCGGCGAGCTCAGGCGTCGCAGTGATCGTCGTCGACGCCGTTGCACGCAGCGCAGCTCCGCATCTTCTCTCGCTTCTCGCGTGGCTTGCGCTCATTCCTTTGGCGATCACAGTTGCTCTGTGCGCTCTCGCGAGCGAGCGAGCTCCGCGTTCCGCGCCGCGCTTCGGCGCACGCGGATGGTTGGCTGTCGCCTGCGGCTTGATCGCGTTCTCGGCCGCGACACACGCGCGCGTCGTCACGCCGTCGGCCGCGCCCCGGGTGTTGTTCTACAGCGTGAACGAGGGGCGGATCTTCGATTGGCGCAAGCCTGTCTACGGTTCCTACGGCCCCTACTCGCTCGGGTACTTCGGGCTGTTGCCGGAACGCCTGAGCGCGGACGGGTTCGACGTCAGCTACCTCCGCGAGCCGATCACGTCCGAGCGTCTGGCGACCACCGATGTGCTCGTCACGTTCAATGTCAACACCAAGTGGACCGAGGATGAGCTGCTCGCGGTGTGGGAGTTCGTTCACGGCGGAGGTCGTTTGCTCGTGCTCGGCGATCACACCGACGTCGACGGCACGATGCAGAGTCAGAACGACTTGCTCGCCCCGGTTGGAATCGAGTTCCGGTTCGACGCCGCCGTGCCGATGGCCGTCACCGGCTGGCAGCGCTCCGACCTCTACCTCCATCCGACCCATGCGCGCGTCGAGCATGTGGGTTCGATGGGCATCGCAGTCGGCGGCAGTTTGAAGGTCGCGAACTTCGGCGCGTCGCCGCTGGTCGTCGGTCGCCACGGGCTCGCGGATCGCGGCGACGAGCACGCCGAGGATCGAGCGTTCCTCGGCGACTACCACTATCAGTCCGGCGAGCAACTCGGTGATCTCGTCCTCGCCGCGTGGCGCCGGCTCGGCGCCGGAGCCGTGGTCGTGTACGGCGACACCAGCGGGCTCCAAAACTCGGCCATCGACTTCTCGTACGAGCGCTGGGCGCACGATCTGTTCACGTGGCTGACGGGCAAGGTGCTCTTCGACCTCGGTCCCGTCGTGGAGTTCTCCGCTGGACTCGTGTTCTTCCTCTGCGGCTTCGCCGTCGTCGCGGTGCTTCGCGGTCGGCCCGCGCCCGTGGCCGCCGTGAGCCTCGGGTTGCTCGCGCTGGTCGAGGCGTCGCGCGCGGTGGATCGCCACTGGTGCTCGCGGCCGTGCGACGCGGCGCCGCAGGTGCTCATCGACTCGAGTCATCTGCCGCGCATCGAGAATGGCGGGGATTCCGCGCTGAGCTTGAGCGGATTCTCCAACTGCGCGACGCGCAGCGGCTATCGCGTCGGCGCGATGCCCGAGTTCTCGTCCGACCGCCTCTCGCAGGCGTCCATGTTGATCACGGTGGCGCCCGCGCAGGGGTACTCCGATTCGGAAGTCGAAGAGCTGACGCGCTTCATGGACAGCGGAGGGTTCATCCTCGCGTGCGCCAGCTATCCGCAGAGCGGGGGACTCGAGGCGCTGCTCTCGCGCGTCGGTCTCGCCGTGCTGCCCCGGCCTGTCGGTCCGATTCCGCTGAACCGCGATCCGGGTCGCGCGCACGTGCAGGTCGAGTACGTGGACGCTTGGGAGGTCGGTGTGCGTCCGGACTTCGAGGGCGAGGCGCCCTGGGTGTACGGCGAGTTTCAGCGTCGGCCGCTCGCGATGCTCGCGCGGCGAGGTCGCGGGGGCTTGTTCCTCGTCGGCGACAGCGCGTTCTTCGGCGCCGGCAACCTGGAGTCGTTCTCCGACTTCTCCGAGCCGAACATCCTCTTCCTGCGCGGGCTGTTGGCGGACATCGAAGACCTGAGAGGAGAGCAGGCGCGATGAGCCACCTGCTCTGGAGCATCCCTGTGCTCGTCGCTTGCGCTGGCGTCTTCGCGAGCGGCGTACTGCGAAGCACGGATTGGACCTCGGCCGCCGCCCTGTGCGCCGCCGCTGTCGCGATCGAGTTCTACGTGAGGGCGCGCAGCGTGGCGGCGCGTCTCCGTTGGCCGTTGGCGTCGCTCGCCAGCGTCTTCGTGCTGGTCGCATCCGCGCCCGCCCTGCTCGAGCTCGGCTTGCGGACTCGAACGTTCGACACGCTCGCACCGCTGCCGTATGCGCTGCTGCGTTTGCTGGGATGCGATGTCGCGCTGGTAGAGGGCCGCATTCACCCGCGCGCGACGCCGCTGCTGGAGTACTCGGTCGACTGGACCAAGCTCGGCTTGCTGCCGGCGACCTGGATCGGACTCGGATGCGCCGTCTTGGTCGCGCTGTATTCCAAGCGCGATCCGCTGCGCGCGCTGCTTTGCGCGACGGGGATCTTGTGCGCGTACGCACTGGCTCGCTTCGCGATCCTCACGGCCCTCACGATCCAATTCAGCGGACCGGTGCTGAACATTGCTGGCCTGGGGTTCACGGTCGATGCCTTCGTGCACCCGTGGGCGCAGACTCTCAGCTTCTTGCCGCTCACGTTGTTCCTTGCACGCTGGGTCCCGTGGGATGGCGGCGAAATCGCGGCGCGCCCCGCCCGACTCGCGGCGCGCCCGAAGCGCTTCGCAGCAGCTGGCGTGGCGGCCCTCGCTGCGTTCGCGGGAGCTTGCGCCGTTGGATTGGAGAACTCCGGCCCGCGCAAAGCAGGTCGAGTGGTCATCGACGAGCTGCACAGTCGAGATTGGTCAAGCGCGCTCGCGCCGCTCGACACCGAGACCTACGGCCGCGCCACGGTCTACAACTACACGCTGCTCGTACGCTTCCTGCAGCAGTACTTCGACGTCCGAGTGAACGACGAGGTGCGGTACAGCGAGGCGGCGCTCGCGGACGTCGACGTGCTCGTGCTCAAGACCGCAACGAAGCCGTTTGCCGC
>CALFYL010000432.1 GCA_937952135.1 uncultured Planctomycetia bacterium | reverse complement strand
ACGCCGCATGCGCGTCGTCACGACGACCTCCGCGCCATCGACCGGCAGCGAGAGCTTCGTGACCCCTTCGACGTTCGCGCGCGGCTGCGGGTGGTAGATCAGCGAGCGCTGCGCGTAGAAAGCCGCGGCGCAAAGCGCGAGGTAGAGCACGACGAGGAGCGCGGCGATCTTGAGCATGCCGCGCCCAGTGTAGAGCTCGCGTGCTACGGAGCGAGGGTGAAGCGCGGCCCCGCGGACAGGTCGAAGCGGTCCGCCGCGGCCACCACGCTGTTCTGCGCCGCGAGTTGGAACCAAACGGTTCGGCCCGCGACGAGGCCGGGATTCGCGCCGCTCGCGATGTAGGCGTTGAAGTCCAGCACACGCGTGCCGGTCACGGGCGCCGATTGCGGCATGCGGTTCACCGGCTGTAAGCGTTCGATGCCTCGCGCCCCCCGGTGGATTTGCGCAGAAAGGCGCATGGAAGTGCGCCAACGCTTCAACTATCCTTGAATCGATGAAGCTGGAGAAAGCGGTCGCCTCCTTCGCCGCCCTGGCCCACGAAACGCGGCTCGGTGTCTTTCGGCGGCTCGTCGTTGCGGGCCCGGAAGGCGCCAGCGCGAGCGCCCTCGCCGAGGCGCTCGGGGTCGGCCCCACCGCGCTCTCGTTCCACCTGAGCCAGCTCAGCGCCGCCGGCCTCGTCCGGTCGCGGCGCGACGGCCGCTGGACCTACTACAGCGCGGATTTCGCGCGCATGCGCGCGCTCATCGACTACTTGCTCGAGGACTGCTGCCGCGGCGCGCCCGCCGCGGAAGCCCGGCGAGCGACGAAAACCAAGCGGAGCTGCTGACCATGAAACGACTTCATGTGCACGTTGCGGTCGACGATCTCGGCCACGCGGTTGCGTTCTACAACGGCTTGTTCGGAGCCGCGCCGACGGTGCTCGAGAGCGATTACGCGAAGTGGATGCTGGACGATCCCCGCGTGAACTTCGCCATCTCGCAGCGCGGGCGCGCGACGGGGCTCGACCACCTCGGCATCCAGGTCGAGAGCCGCGAGGAGCTCGCCGCCGTCCAGCGACAGTTCGACGCCGCGGGGCTGGCGAGCTTCGCCAAAGGCCCGGCTTCGTGCTGCTACGCGCAGTCCGAGAAGTCCTGGACGCGCGATCCGGCCGGCATCGCGTGGGAGACCTTCTTCACCCACGGCGCATCGACGAGCTATGGCGGCGACGACGCGACCCCGCCGGCCACTGCGCGCCTCGCGCAGGCCACGGAGGCGAAGTCGAGCTGCTGCGCGCCGGCCGACGCTGCACCGGGTGCGTCGGCGAAGAGTTGCTGCTGAACCGCGGGGGGTCCGGCGCCGAGGCCTGACGGACGGCAGGAGAAAGCGCGAAGGAATCGCGGCGCTCGCCGCACCTTCCTTGCGTGCGGCGCTTCGGCCGCGCCCCGCCCCATCGGAGCACCCCATGCGCAGCGTCCTCCTCGCCCTCGCCCTTCTCGGACTGTCCCCCACGGATTCGCTCGTCTACCGGCCGAGCGCGGAACTGCGCCTCGAGCGGGAGTTCGCGAGCCATTTCGAGCTGCAACTGAGCGACTGGAACGTCGTGATGAACGGTCAGGACGTGCCCGCGCAGTACCTGCCCAAGCTCGCGATCGAGAGTCGTACGAACGTGGGCTTCACGGCGCGCGACGAGGTGCTCGCCGCGCGCGACGGAAAGTTGCTCGCGGTGCGGCGCGAATACCGCGACTTCGCGGGAAGCGAGACTTCGAACGTGACCATCGATGGCGAGCGCGACGCCGCGAGCGGCGACGAGGCCGCCAAGCCGTCGATCGGGGCCTGCACGGTGCTCTTCGACGAGCGCGCCGGCGCCGCGAGCGAACGGCGCAAACTCGAGGCGGGTGACGTCGACGCCGAGGCCCTCGCGGCGCTCGAGCTCGACCTCGACTTCGCGCGCCTGCTGCCGGCCGACGGCGGCGACGAGTGGGAACTCGACGTGGCCAGGCTCAACCCGTTCGGGCGCCGGCTCGCGGGGATCGAGTTCGCGTTCGAAGCGCGCCACGACGACCGCGGCGCGCCGCAGGAACAGCTCGCGGCGAACGCACGCGGCCACTGGCGGCTGGTGCGGGGCGAGAAGCGCGAGGAGAACGGCCAATCGCTGTGCGTCGTGCAGCTCGCGGGCGAGTTCGAGACCGATGCGACGCGGCGCACGGAGCTGATCGACGTCCCCGTCGCGACCGGCGCCGCCGACGAACACACCAAGCTGGCGCTCGAACTCCACGGCGAGCTCGTGTGGAACGCGACCCAGGGTGTCCTGCACTCGCTCGAATGGAGCGGCGAAGGCGCGATGGGCGTCCGCACCGTGCGGGTGCGCGACGGCAGCGGCGCGGACACGGCCTACGAGCACACGCTGAATTTCGCGTGCAAGTCGAGCTTCAGCGCGAGCGCCCGCGCCGAGTAGCTCGGTGCGCCGGCGCCGACGCGCGCTCAGGCGCGGTCGAAGCGCACGTTCGGGCGGCGGCCGCGGATCTTGGTGTTGCGCAGCGCGTCGATCACCGTCTCGGCGACTTCCGCCGGGACTTCGACGAGCGCGAAACGGTCCGCGATCTCGATCGCTCCGATCGCGTGGCCGGGCAGGCCGGTTTCGTTCGCGATCGCGCCCACCAAATCGCCGGGGCGCAGGCCGTCCATGCGTCCGACGCCCACGAACAAGCGCGCGGTGTCCCAGTTCTGCTCGCGCCCGCGGCGCTGCGGCGGACGGCTTTGCCCGCGGTCGAAGTTCTCGCGCGGAGCGCGGTGGCCCTCGTCGCGCGGACCGCGCGGGTCGCCGCCGTCGCGGTACTCGCGCTGCGGACGGCCTTCGCGCTGCTGCGGCATCTCGACCGTGAGATCCTCCTCCGCGGCGCGCGCGCTGGTCTCGCGGCGTGAGGCTTCGTGGAACATCTTCACCGCGGCGGCGGCGACGTCGAGCGGATCCAGTTCGGCGGAGAGCTCTTCGACGAGCCCGCGGAACGAATCGAGCTCGCCCGCGATGACCGCTTCGCGCAGATTGGCGCGCGTCATCGCGAGGCGCTGGCGGCGCAGGTCCTCGACGGTCGGAATCGTCGCGACTTCGATGTTGAGACCCGTGGCGCGCTGGATGTTCCGCAGCAAGCGGTGCTCGCGCGGCTCGACGAAGGTGATCGCGACCCCGTCGCGGCCCGCGCGGCCCGTGCGGCCGATGCGGTGCACGTAGGCCTCGGGCTCGGAGGGCACGTCGAAGTTGACGACGTGGCTGACGTGCTGGATGTCGAGGCCGCGCGCGGCGACGTCGGTGGCGACGAGCAGGTCCGCCTTCTCGGAGCGGAAGCGCTTCATCACGCGGTCGCGGTGCTCCTGCGCGAACCCGCCGTGCAGCGCCTCGGCGCGATAGCCGTGCGCGTTCATGGCTTCCGTGAGCTCGTCGACTTCGATGCGCGTGCGGCAGAACACGATCGCGGAGGTCGGAGTCTCGATGTCGAGCACGCGCGCGAGGGCGGCGGCCTTCTGCTGGCGGCGCACGACGTACGCGACCTGGCGCACGCGCGGCAACTCGCCCTCGGCCGGACGTTCGCGCTCGATCGAGATGCGCACCGGATCCTTCAGACCGCGCTCGGCGATCTGCAGGATGCGCGGCGGCAGCGTCGCGGAGAACAGCGCCATCTGCTTGGTCTTCGGCGTGCGCTCGAGGATCGCCTCGAGGTCGTCGGCGAAACCCATGTCGAGCATCTCGTCGGCCTCGTCGAGCACGACGAGCTTGAGATCGTCGAGCGACAGCGTGCCGCGTTCGAGGTGGTCGAGCGCGCGGCCGGGCGTCGCGACCACGACGGACACGCCGCGGTCGAGGGCGCGGAGCTGCTGGCCGAAGCTCTGCCCGCCGTAGATCGGCAGCACGTTGATGCGCAGCTCCTTGCCGTAGCGGTGCACCGCCTCGGCGACCTGCATCGCGAGCTCGCGCGTCGGCACGAGCACGAGCGCGAGCGGCTTGTTCGGCGCCGGCGCCTTCTCGGAGACGTGCTGCAACATCGGCAGCGCGAAGGCCGCGGTCTTGCCGGTGCCGGTCGCGGCCTGGCCGAGCAGGTCGCGCCCCGCGAGCAGAGCGGGGATCGCCTCGCGTTGGATCGGCGTCGGCTCCTCGTAGCCCAGCGCGGTGAGGGCGGTGACGAGTTGCGGCGCGAGGCCGAGGGCGGAGAAAGCGTTGGACGGAGCTTCGGTGGTGGTCATGAACAGTTCGCGGCGGGGTCTCGAACCGATCAGTTTCGCATGAATCGGGCGCCGGCGCGATGCGCAGCGCCCCGGCGGCCCCCAATACGTCCCCACAAGGCCCCCAAACGCGCCACGAGGCGCCCCCCGGCGCCCCATTTCGCGGCCCTGGACCCCGTTGCGCGCGGAGGATCCGAATTTTCGCTGATGGAGCCGCAGATCCGTTTCCGTGTACGCGGGTGGAGACCACCCATGAAGCGAAACGACCTCTACAGCACCGTCCACAAGGGCCTGCGGGCCGCGCTCTTCGAACTGGCGGCCGATTCGGCGCGCGTCGACTCGGGCGCCGACCACGAGTTGCGCGCCCTCGTCGCGCGGCTGCGGCGCCTGCTCGGATTTCTCGAGGAACACGGACGCCACGAGGACGCGCACGTCATGCCGCTGCTCGCGGAGGCCGACTTCGGGCTCGCGCAATTCGTCGAGCGCGAGCACGCGCAGCTCGAAGCGAGCCTGCACGGCCTCGAGGTGCTCGCGGCGCAGTTGGAAGCGGCGACGAACGGCTCGCGCGCGGTGCTCGTCGCGGAGCTGCAGCGCCACGTCGAACGCCTGGTCGCCGAGCAACTCGTCCACATGCAGCGCGAGGAGACGCAGGTCAACGCGGCTCTGTGGGAGCGCTTCGACGACGCGGACCTCGAGCGGGCGCACCAGCGGATCCTCGACGGAATCTCGCCGGCCCGCATGGCGGAGTGGCTCGAGCTGATGCTGCCGGCGCTGAGCGAACTCGAGCGCGCGGGCCTCGTCGCCGGGCTCCACGCGCACGCGCCGCGCGAAGCCTTCGACGCGCTCACGGCAAAGGCTCGCGCGCGGCTCGGCGACGACGCGTGGCAGCGGATGTGCGTCCGCGCCGGCATCGCGCCCGAGCGCGGCGACCTGCAGCTCCCCGCGCGGATCGAACGGGCCGGGTGAGCGCCATGGACTGGAATCGAATCTTCGGCGGAGTGTTCGTGGCGCTTGCGAGCATCGGCGCGCCGGCTTGGATCGCGCTGCACGCGCCGAACCTCGCCGGCGTCGGCGGCGACTCGAACGCGATCGTCGCGGCCGCGGGGCCCGCGACGCCGGCCGAGCTCGGCGCCGCCTCGCCCGACGCGCCGCAACGCCTCGCCGACACGGGACTCTACGCCGATGCGGCGACGCTCTCCCTCGCGCCCGGAGTGCTCGAGTTCGCGCCGCAGTACCCGCTGTGGACCGACGGCGCACGCAAGCGGCGTTGGATCGCGCTGCCGCCGGGCGCGTGGATCGACGCCAGCGACGCCGACGTGTGGCGCTTTCCGGTCGGCACGAAGCTGTGGAAAGAGTTCGCCTTCGAGAAGCGCGTCGAGACGCGCTTCATGCAGCTCGGCGGCGACGGAAAGTGGATCTACGCGACCTACGCGTGGAACGCCGACGAGAGCGACGCGCGGCTCGCACCGGAGCGCGGCCTGCGCGACGTGTGCGAGAGCACCGGCGGCGCGCGCCACGACATCCCCGGCCGCCTCGACTGCCTCGCGTGCCACGA
>CALFYL010000431.1 GCA_937952135.1 uncultured Planctomycetia bacterium | reverse complement strand
TTTCAACGACACGTTCTCGATCTCGCACGCAGCACACTTGCGCCTGATCGGAGCGCGCGCGTACGTCATGAGCGGCGGCGACGTATTGAGAGGCACGTCCGGCAGCCTGACGATCGCGTCGCTGGTCACGAACGAGATCGTCGCCGAGCTCGATCTCGGCGTCGCGTACCTCTCCACCGACCGGAGCGCGCAACCCGTGTTCGATGCAAGCCACTCGCGCGGTGCGGTCACCCTCGCAGGGCGCGGCCTGATGTTCTTCGATCCGTTCTTCGGGGAAGAGATCGCCCGCCAGAGCACGCCGCCGCTGTCGGGGCGCCTGCTCACGCCTCCAGCAGGCGACCGCGTGTTCGCGTTGGCGCCGGGCGACTTCGCGGCCGGAATTCCCGCGGCGATCCTCAGCTTCGATCCGCGCACCGGCGCGCCGCTCGCGAGCCTGCAACTGCCGCCCGCGCCCTTCACCGGCCAGTGGATCTCGAACCTCGAGCGCACGTTCGCGTACGCGGTCGGACGCGACGCCGTAACGGGGCGACTGTTCGTGCAACGCATCGACCTGAGTTCCTTCACCGACACCGGCGCGATCCCCATCGGCTTCGCCAACTCCGAGCGCGTGATCGAGCTCACCGCCGGCCCGCGCAGCGTCTACCTTCTCGCCAAGAGGCAGGAATTTCCTTGGGGCTGCTACACGGACGGCGCGCTCACGCAGATCGACGAAACCCCGAGCGGTGCGAGCGTGTCGACGGATCCTTGGGGCTCGTTCGTGCACACCCTCGTCGCCGCGCCCAAGGTCGGGGTGCTCGCGGCTCTGACGGGCTATTGCATGTTCCCGGGCACGGGGATGACCCTCTCGCGGCTCGGTAGCCCCACGGGCGCCTCGCAGACGATCGGAGGCTTGTGGGCCGATGTGGCCTTGGCGGCGAGACCTCTGGAGCGCGGCGTGTGGCTGCAGACCTTCACCGACGACTGGAGCGGCGACGAACTGTGGTTCGTGAGCTACGAAGGACACGCTTGGAACAACACGCCGCTCGGCAGCAACTACCCGCCGACGATCGTCGACATCGACGCCTTCGACGATCCGCTCGGCGAGCGCGCGTGCGCCATCGTGAGGGAGTTCTACGTATCCAGTTCCCTCTATGGCGTGCGGGCGCGGCTCTACATGGTCGATCCGCTCGCACCGGACGTCGCGCACGTCAACGTCGGCCCCAGACCCTACTCTTTGCTCGCCGTCCCGATCCCGTGAGCATCGCTCACGGCTCGTAGCCGCCGGACGCGACGAAGTTCATCGCGAGCGTCGTGACGAAGGTCGTGACGGCCATCTCGGCGCTCGCGCGGCGCGCCTCCGGGTACGAGAGCCCGAGCGCTTCGCAGCGCGACGCGAGGCGCCGCATCAACGCGCGGGTGCGCTCGGGGAAGTGCCCGGTCCAACGGAAGACGCAGGCGACGAGCGGGCGCTCGATCTCGCGCATGAGTTCCGAGGCGGGCCGCCAGGTCGCGCGGTCGCTCGCGTCGTCGGCCGCGAGATCGTCGAAGATCGCGCGCAGCGCTCCGTCGAGGCCGCGCGGGATCTCCGCCGGCGGCGCGGCGGCCTTGTACAGCTCCTCCACCGACAGCGTGATCGACTCGACGGGCTCTTCGGTTTCGGTCGCCGTCACCAGCGGTTCGCGCTCGCGCAGCGCCGCGAGCGTGCGGTCGCACCACTCGAGCTTCGCCAGCGCCGTCGACAGCTCCGCGTACTCGTCGCGCCAGTCGAGCTCGGGCGTCATCCACACCGCGAAGGTCTCGGCCCAGTCCTCGTCAGGGTGCTTCTGCGCGTACCAACCCGGCAGGTGGCGCACGAAGCGGCGCGAGAACGGCGCGGGGTGGTACTCCTCGAGGTACGGCTTGGTGATCGGTCCGAACAGCCGCACCCACTCGCCGCGGTCGTAGAGCTTGTAGGCGTAGTTGACGACGTGCCCGAACTCGTGGCGCAGGTAGCCGAGCAACGCGCGCCGGCCCTCGCCTTCGATCATGCCGATGCGCTGCGCGTGCAGCTCCGACAGCTCCGGCCGCGCGAGGTAGAACGGAATCGCGATCGCAACGGTGTCGGTGACGACGCCCCAGTCCGTCGAGAGGTAGTAGCGCGGCTTCACGCGCAACCCGAGCTTCTCGCGCTCGACCTCGAACTCCGCGAGCACCGGCTCGAGCCGCGTGCCCTCGATCTTGAGCCCCAGATCGCGGATCGGCGCCGCCGACCAGTTGCTCTCGCGGAACGGATCGACCTCGGCCATGCCGAGAACCTACGCCAGCGACTTGAGCCGGGCGACTATCTCGCTCGCGGCGCCGCTGTCGAGCGCTTCGGTGGCGAGCGAGACGCACTCGGCGACCGTGGGCGCCTTGCCCCCGGCCTTGAGGATCAGGGCTGCCCCGAGCAGGGCCGCGTTGCGCGCCGGGCCGTGCTCGCCGGCCAGGACGGCCATGGTCATGTCCCCGACCGCTTTGACGAGCGCCGGGTTGTCGCCGGACCCGTAGCCGTCGTCCGGCGGCCCGAACATCGGCAGGTCGGGCTCCGCGTTCGCGTTCATGCCGACATCGCTCGGCTCGACGGTGAGCGGCGTCTGGAAGCCGTCCGCGAGCTCGATGCCGCGCGTGCGCCGCGTCACGGCCGGAATCACGCCGCCTTCGGCGCCTTGGATCGCGAGGCCGCGCGGATGGCCGAGCGCCTGGAGCACTTCGACCGCCATGCCGAGCACCGGCCCCGCCTGCGCGCCGATCACGATCGACGCGTTGCGCGGCGCGATGAGCTTCTCGACGGTGGCGATGGGCGTGCGCACGCCGATCTCGCTGCGCACGCGCCGGAGGCCCATCAGCGCGGGCAGGATCCCCGACGCCGAGGCGACGGCGAAACGCGCCTTCGCCACCCAGTCCTCGGCCTCGGCCGGGTCCCAGGTCATGTCGAGCCCGAGGCGCTCGAGCGCGCTCGCGGCGGTCAATCCGCGCTTCGGCGGCACGCAGCGGTCGCTGATGATCAGCACGCGCAAGCCGGCGCCGGCGGCGATGAGACCCGCGGCGACTTCGAGCGGCGCGTGGGATTCGAGCCCGTCCTGCGGCGGACACACGCACACCAGATCCTGCATGCCGCGGCACGGGATCGCCGCGTGCGCGCGCGCCGCCTCGGCGAAGGCGGTGAGCTCCTCCACCGTCACGCCCTTCCAGCGCAGCGCGATCAGAAACGCGCCGACCTGGATGTCGCTGCGGCCCTCCGCGAGGATGAGTTCGAAAGCCCGGTAGGCTTCGTCGTGCGTCAGATTGCGCCCATCGCGCTTTGCCGATCCGAGCAGTCGCAGAAGGTCGCGAAGGATCATTGGGGGTCGGGGGGCGCCAGCATACGGGCCGCACCCCCGGCTGTCGTGGACCACATCGCGAGGAGTGCCGGCCGGCCACGCTTCCCGGATGCGACGCGGCGCGCGGACGACCGTTGTCGCACGCGCGCCGCGCCTCGTTCCGAAGCCCCTGGTTCGTCGAGCGGCTAGCGGCCGTCCTCGGACCCATCCTCGGGCTTGTCTTCGGGCTCTTTCGGCTTCTCCTCGGGCTCGTCTTCCGGTTTCTCGTCGCCGGAGGTCTCCTCGCCCTCCTCCTTCGCGTCGCTCGCCTCTTCGCCCTTGTCGCGTCGCGCGTCGGGCGCGTCGGCGGGCAGCGCCGTCGGTCGCGGACGAATGTGCGCGTAGTAGAGCTCCTTGTCCTTCTCGTAGACCAGCTTGCCGTCGACGACCGTGTACTGAACGAGCGCCTGGTAGTGCAGCAGGTCGCCGTCGAGCACGATCAGATCGCAGTCCTTGCCGACTTCGAGGCTGCCGACGCGATGCTCGACGCCGAGGATGCGCGCCGGAACGATCGTGATGCCTTCGAGCGCCGCCTGTTCCGGCAGGCCGCCGCGCACGGCGAAGCCCGCTTCGATCGGCAGGTGCAGGATGTCGCGGCCGGCGATCCCGCCGAGGTCGACGAAGGTCGAGGTCGCCTGGATCGCGACCTGCACACCCGAGCGGTGCAGCAGCGCCGCGTTCTCGATGCTCGAGCCGCCGGCGCGCAGGAGCTCTTCGCTCTTGTCGCGGCGGGTGCGCGGCACGATCACGGCGTAGGCGCCGGCGCGTCCGAGCTCGTCGGCGACGGTCCACGCCTCGGTGGCGCCTTCGACGATCGGGCGGAACTTGTACTTCTGCGCGAGGCGCGCGATGCCGAGCAGGTCCGTGCGCGTCGTGGAGTTGAAGCGCGCCATCGAGCGGTTCTCGAGGATGGCGCGGATCGTCGGGTCGACGCCTCGCGCCGAGGGCTCCTTGAGCTCCTTGTTGGTCTTCTTCTGCTCCTCGTAGTCGCGGTACTCGCGCAAGTACTTCGACGCGGCCTCGAACTTCTGCTCGAGCTCGGACTTGCTGCGCGGATTGTTGGAGGTGTAGTTCAGCGTCGAGAGGTAGCGCTCGCGCACCACCACGCCCTTCACTTCGCGGCGCTTGAGCTTGATCGCGACGCCGGACTCGGACACGGTCGTGATGCCGGCCGCGAGCGCGAGCACGAGGTTCTGGCTGTAGGGATCGAACGTGTCGGCGTAATCCGAGCCGCCGAGCCGGTTCGCGACGCCGCGCGCGTTGAGCGCGACGAGGCCCGGGTACACGCGCAAGCCGCTCGCGTCGAGCACCTTGGCGTCGCTGGGAACCTCGATGTCGTGGCCGATCTTGCGGATCGTGCCGCCGCGCGAGAGCACCGTCGCGCCGCGCAGCACCGCGCCGGTTCCGGTGTACACGTCGCCGCCGACGACCGCGAACCAGTCGCCCTCGTCGTTCTTCTTCGCCGAAGCGTCGGCGTCCTCGCCCTGCGCTTCCGCGCCGGCTTCCTGCGCGAACGCCGCGCCCTGCAGCATCAGCGCCGCGACCAGGAACGCCGCCGCGCGCGCGGGGCTCGAGTTGGATCGGTTCTTCATCGGGAGCTTCACTGGCGCACCTCGCCGTGCACGATCTGGCCGTCGAGCATGACGGCGACAACTTGGGTGGCGGGCTCGAGCGGGTCGCCGTTGAGGAAGAGCAGATTGGCGACTTTGCCCTTCTCGAGGCTGCCGAACTGCTTGTCGAGCCCCATGAGCGCCGCCCCGTTCAACGTCATCGACGCGAGCGCGGCTTCGCGGCTCAGGCCGTACTTCACGAGCTCGCCGACGTCGCGACGCCACGCTTCGTGCGCGTCGAGCTCTTCGCCGCGCGGGATCAGCACGACCTTCGCGCCGGCGTTCGCGAACTCCGCCGGCAGGTTGCGCTGGCGCATGGTGCCGACCTGGTAGCTGATCTCCGGCTCCATCACGAGCATGCAGCCGCGCTTGGCGATCTCCTCCTGCACCTCGTACAGGTCGAGATCGCGCTGCATCACGACGCGCAGCGCGAAGTCGAACTTGCGCTCGCCGATCGCGTCGAGCCAGTGCGCCCAATCGGCCGACTGCGAGATCGACACGAGCGGGAGCAGCTTGCCGTCGCGCACGCGCAGGAACGGCTTGACCTTGTCGTCCGGCGGCGGCGGAACGAAGGCCTTCGCGGCGCCCTTGGACGACTCCGCGGACTTCTCCGCGGGTTTCTCGGCCGGTTTCTCGTCGTCCTTCTTCTCGCCCTCGGCCGGCTTCTTCGAGGACTTGGACTTCTCCTGGTCCTTGGTCCACTTCTCCTTCGCCTTGGCGACCTTCTCGTCGTACTCGTCGACCTTCGCCCAGGCGTCCTTGACCATCTTCTTCGAGCGCGCGTCGGCGCGGAAGTAGAGCTTCAGGTAGACGCCTTCCTCGATCAGCATCTCCTTCAGCGAATCGCCCTTCGGCCGGAGCGCGAGCGCCTGTCCGGGCACGCCGTTGCCTGGCGGATAGATGCCGAGCGTCGTGATGCCGAACTCGAGCACGTCTTCGTAGTCCTCCGAGCGCGGGAGGATCTCCGCCGCCGGACTCACCTCGGGGTTGAACTCGGCGCCGGCGCGGCCGTCGAGTCCGAGGCGCGAGTACGGCAGAACGAGCCCCGGCATGACGGTCCACTCCGGGCGATCGAGGACGGGAATACCGCGCTCCACGGGCAGGTCGGCGCCGACGGCGACGATCACGCCGTCTTCGACGAGCAGCACCGCGTGTTCGATGGCGCCGTGGGACACGGTCTCGGCGCGCCCGACGCGGATCGCGAGCAGATCGGCGGGCGCAGGCGCCGCGGTCGCGCTCGCGGCGAGCGCCACGGACAGGAAGGACAAGAGGAGGGAATTCGATCTCATGTTGGTTCTCGGGCGACGTGCGTCGCTCAGAAGAGCTGACCGTCGCGTTCGCGGTCGTATTCGAGGCGGCCTTCGATCCACACGCGTTCGACGCGGGCGCGCGGGTCGAGCGGATCGCCGCGCCACAGGACGATGTCGGCGTGCTTGCCCGGCGCGAGGCTGCCGACCTTGTTCTCGATGCCGAAGGACTTGGCCGGGTTGTACGTGCAGGCCTTGAGCATCGTGTAGGGGTTCGCACCGAGGCGCGCGCCCATCGCGCCCTGCAGCGCGAGCTCTTCCTGCGGCATGACCGGCGCGTCGGTGTTGACCGAGATCAGCTCGTTGCCCGCGTCTTCGTAGCGCTGCGGCGTGCCGATCACCGCGCCTTCGCGCGACGAGAACCAGTCGAAGGTGCGCGGCCCGAGGTTCACCGGCATCCCTACGCGCGCCGCGTAGGGCGCGAGCTTCCAGCCGTTGAAGCAGCCATGGCTCAGCACGGCGCGCACGGGATAGCGCTCGCCCCACATGGCGATCGTCGTGTGGCACGCGGGACCGGCGGTGTGGATCAGCACCGGCAACTCTTTCGCATGCACCTTCTGGAGGTTGCGGAGCGCGAGGTCGTCGCGGCCCTCGCGGTTCGCCGAGAGCGCCATGTCGTTCGCGCGCGAGAGATTCCAGGCCATGCCGGCCCGCGTGCCGCCGAGGTCCGCGCCGCGTTCGGGGTTGTAGGCCTGCGCGACCTTCATGCCGCCCGGGTCGGCGAGCACGCACTCGTCGTAGGTGCTCTCCCAGCGCGTCTTGTAGAGCACGCCGAAGCCGCCGTTGTTCGTGCCGCTGCCCGGAATGCCGAAGAGCGTCGTGATGCCGCCGGCGCAGGCGCGGCGGATGAGCGGATTCGCGGGGACGATGGTCGGCGACGAGCGGTACTCGGGGTTGAGCGAGAGCACCATGTCGTTGAGGTCGCCCCAGCCGCCGGACTGCACGTGCGAGTGCAGATCGATCATGCCCGGCGCCGCGAACAGCTCGGGCGCGTCCACGCATTCGTAGCCCGGAGGCAAGTCGACCGGCGGGCCGACGTAGTCGAGCACGCCGCCGCGGAACACCATGAGCCCAGGCTGGAAGACTTCGTCGCCTTCGTTGACGGTGAGCACCTTGCCCGCGCGGATCGCGAGCCCGGTCTCGCCCTCGCGCAGCTCGTGCACCGCGCCGCGCGCTTGCGGGTCGCGTTCGTCGTCCGCGGCGCCGCGCTCGCGCGTCGACGAGCACGCGGCGAGCAACGCGCACGCGGCGGGCGCGAACCACGCAGCCGAGCGCCGACCGGCGGCCGTGCTCACCACGGCCGGCCCCCGGAGTGCTTCGAGTAGACGTTGCGGCCTTGGATGAAGACGCGCTCGACGGAGTTGCGCGGATCGACGGGATCGCCGCTGATGACGACGATGTCGGCGTGCTTGCCCGGCTCGAGGCTGCCGACCTTCGCGTCGACGCCCGCCACGATCGCGGGCACGATCGTGAGCCCGCGCACGGCCTGCATGGCGCTCGTCTCGAAGCCGTAACGCGCCGACGAGGCGGCCTGGTTGGGCAGCTCCTCCGCCGGAACGACGGGCGCGTCGGTGTTGAAGCCGATGCGCGAGAGGCCGCGGCGCTGGTACTCGGCGGCGCACGAGAACACGCGCCCGTCCGGATCGCCGTTGCGGCCGCCCGGCCAGTCGACTTCGCGCGGACCGACGATGGCGGCCACGCCGACGCGCTCGGCGAGCTCGGCGGCGAGGAAGCCGCGCCATTCGCCGTGGTCGATGTACACGTCGAGCCCGAACTCGCCCTTCAGCATCGTGATCGTGTTGAGCACGAGCTGGTAGCTCTGCGTGTGCGTCGAGATCTGCGTCCCGTGCGCCTCGAGCGCGCGGAACACCTCGAACTGCGGATCGAGCGGCCGCTTGGCGGGATCGTCGCGGTGCTGGCGCGCGTAGGCGAGGCCGCGGCGCACGGTGGAGCGGATGTGGTAGTTCATCATCGACCGACCCATGCCGTAGCCCCAGCGCGTCGGGTTGTCCCCCTGGGCGATCTTCATCGAGCCCGGATCGCGCAACACGACCTCTTCGAAGGTGTCGAGCCCGGTTTTCATCAGCACGCCCTGGCCGCCGATGTTCGTGCCCGAACCGGGGATGTAGAGCACGGTCGTCACGC
>CALFYL010000430.1 GCA_937952135.1 uncultured Planctomycetia bacterium | reverse complement strand
GCGGAGGCGTGCGCGCGCACAACGCAGCGCAACTCGTCGCCGAGACCGGCGTGCGGGAGCTGCACAGCTCGACTCCGTTCCGTCTCGATCCGCACTGATCCGGCCCAGCGACTCGAGAGCGCTGGGCGTGACTCGACGAGCGCGGCGCAGCGGAGTCTCACGAGCTCGACGCGTGTTGTCGCCGCGGATGCGCACATGCATTGCTGCGTGTCGCATCGTGATCGCGCTCGGAGCGTCGCGCTTCGATTCGCTCGAACAGCGAGATCAGCGTTGGCTCGCGCGCTCTGAACGTTGTTTCAGTCGCGCATCAGCTCACGCGATGTGCACCAAGCGAGACAGAGGCTCCCACATGCGGGAACTTCCGGCGCGGCGGTGGTTTCGCGCGGGGAGCGTCCACACGCGACTGATAGGGTCCTCGACGCGTGGTTCGAGCCGCTTGGTTTCAGCGCGGCTGCCTTCGAGCGCACGACGCTGCAGCGGCAGATGCAGCGCGCGCCGAGCCGCGACGTTCCCACCCGACGCGATGTGCGCGTCGACACGGCCCCAACCTCTGCGCGACAGGTCCACTCATGATGCTCAACCACATTCGAGCCGCCGCGATCTTCCTGACCGCTCTCTCTTCTGGCGCCGCGATCGCGCAAACCAATCAGGGGTTGTGGGAGCCGCCTTTCAACCATCCGCTTCTCGCAGGTTGGTTCGCTGGACAGCCGAACTGGGACGGCGAGCCCGCATCGCCTTACGTCCCGCCGCCGGCGGATCGCAACCGCTTCATGGCCGGACACATGAGCTTGATCCCGGTCGGGCGCGAGCGCGGCAAAGTGCTCGTGTGGAACTGGATGCGCGTGCCGTACGGAACTCCGGTGGGCATGCAGCACTGGGCGATCGTCGACGTCTCCACGCCGACGCCCACGTTCCAGAACTTCGACCTCCCGATCGCAACGTCCGACGGCGACCTGTTCTGCTCCGGGCACGCGTGGTCCAAGGACGGCCACCTGCTCGTCGCCGGCGGCAATCGCTACAACGGCCCTCAGCTTCAGGCCAACCGCCTCGCGTTCCGCTTCGACCCGACGGCGCAGCCGACGGGCAACGCGATGTGGGTTCGCGAGCCTGACCTCAAGCTCGAGCGCTGGTATCCGACGGTCACGGCGCTGAGCACGGACGCCACGGGCCTCGACTTGATGGCGGTCACCGGAGGCTTCGACTTCTTCTCGTTCGCTGGCGTCACCTCCTACGAGGTCTTCGATCCCTCCGGCGCGCCCGGCGGCGGCGCGTGGCAGATCGACCCGGTCGGCGGCACGCAGATCTTCCCCGGACCTCCGGGCCTGGCCTGCGACGAGATCTTCGCGATCTACCCGCGCCAGCACGTGCTCAGCTCGGGTCGCCTGTTCTTCAGCGGCTCGACAGAGCGAGGATTCCGACTCGACCAGACGCAGGTGAGCAGTGGTTCGCCCGCCACCTGGGATGTGCACGCCTCCAATCCCTTCCCCGGTTGGCACCGCGACTACTCGTCGAATTTCCTGTTCCCCAACATGGGCGGCCCGCTCGGCGGATTCTCCGACATCGTCGTGAAGGTCGGCGGCGCGCCGCAGCCTTGGGTCAATTGCCTCCCCAGCCCGATCGCGACTCCGACGAACTCGACGGAGTTCTGCTTCGCGGACCTCGCCGTGAACGACCCCAACTGGGTCTGGAACACGAGCGGACCGTCGATGCAGTTCGGTCGCTTCCACCACAATGCGGTGCTGCTGCCGGATGCAACCGTGGTCGTCGTCGGCGGCAACCTCGACACGAACGGCGAGTTGAACTGCGCGCTGCCGGTCTTGCAGACCGAGCTGCTCAACGACCTCCCGTTCGCGTGGCGCACTCTGGCGCCCGCAACGGTGCGGCGCGGTTATCACTCGACGGCCCTGCTCCTCCCGGACGGCCGCGTCCTGGTGGGCGGCGGCGAGCAGCGCGAGTTCGACTACGAAGTGTTCCAGCCGCACTACCTGACGAACGGGACTACGCGGCCGCAGATCCTGAACGCGCCCGCGACGCTCGACATCAAGTACGGCCGCACCTACGACATCGAGTACGCCGCTGGCGTGACGGTCGAACGCGCGGTGTTGATGGCGCCGGGCTCGGTGACGCACCACAGCGACATGCACCAGCGCTACTTCGAGCTGCAGACGATCACGCCTCCCCCGCCGGGGACCAACCCGATCTTCTCCTTCCAGGCGCCGACGAGCGCTGGCCAGGCGCCGCGGGGCTACTACATGCTGTTCCTCATCAGCTCGGTGCAACCGGGCGCGAATCGCGGAACGCCCTCGGTCGCGACCTGGGTCTACCTGCAGTAGCCGCGTCAGCTCACTCGAGCAGCGGCGACGAAGGCTGCCGGAGCAACGACTCCGGCAGCGGCGCGCCTGTGAGCGCGTGCAGGAACTCGATCAGATCGCGCTTCTCCTGAGCATCGAGGCCCAGCTTGCGCAGCACGATCTCTCCATCCCCGTGAGGCGACGGCGGCGGGATCTCGTCGGAGTAGAAGTCGATCACGTCCGCGAGGGACTCGAACTGTCCCTGGTGCATGTAGGGACCTCCGAGCGCGACGCTGCGCAGACTCGGAGTGCGGAACTCGCCCCAGACGTGACCGCTGACCGGCAGGTGCTCGAGCTTGGAGCGCGTCTCGCCCTCGCGCGCGTCGGAGTACGCGCCCACGCCGTTGAACTCGTCGTTCTTGAGGCGCAGCACGCCGGTCATGCGGCCGAGGTCACGCGCCAGCTCGGAGCGCATGGGCGCGCGGTTGTTGTGGAACTCCTTGTCGGAGAACAGCGGACCGCTGTGGCACAGGTGGCAGTTCGCCCGCCCCAGGAACAGCTTGAGTCCGCGGCGCGCCTCAGGCGTGAGTGATTCGATCTCCAGCGCGTCTCCTTCGCGCAGCCCGGCGACGAAGTGGTCGAACGGCGAATCGCGAGACTCGATCTTGCGCTGGAACGCGGCCAACGCCTTGCCCACGTTCGCGAAGACGGTGTTGACCGCAGTTTGCTGCTCGGCGCTGAGCGCGGCCCACGACTTCGCCTCCGGCGCCTCCGGCTGATCGGCCAACGGCTTCGCAGGTCCCGTGAGCGCGGCGAGCGTTGCGGCGTCCGGCGCTGCGCCGAACACTCGCGCATACGCGCGGCTCAACTGCGGATCCGAGGCGACGAGCTTGGCGATCGACGTGCGATCCCCCGCCATCTCGCGCGCGTCCTCGAGCGGTCCGAGCGCTTGGGACCACAAGCTGTCAGCCCGTCCGTCCCAGAAGAACCACCGTTGGTGCGCCACGTTCCACAGCGACATGGTGCGGCGCGTGAGCTGACCCTCGGCGCTGGCCAGCGCCTTGCCATCGTTCCAGGCGCGCTCGGGTTGATGGCAGGTGGCGCACGACGTCGCGCCCGAACCCGAGAGGCGCGGATCGAAGAACAAGAACTGACCGAGGTGCGCTGCGGCTGCGTCGAGGTCGTAGGCGTTGGTGGGATCGTCGGGCGGCGCCGGAAGCGGCGAGAGCGCCAGCAGGCGCGACACTTCGTCCGCCGTGAACTCGGCGACGGCGTCGGCGACCTCGTCGGGAGCGAGCAGCAAGTCGAAGCTCGCGCGCTCGAACGTCCCGTCGAGGCCCAGGTCGATGAACAACTGCCAGTGGCCGTCCATGTGCAGCAGCATTCCGCGCACGCGGTAGCGCCCGTCGCCCAGAGCGTCGGTCCGCGCCTGGCGCACCATCCCGTGGCGATGCGCTGGCATCCACGCCGACGCGTTCACTTGAACACCGTCCGCGGGTTCGCCTGACACCAAGCGCACGGAGCAGTCGAGTTCGAAGGGCTCGTTGAACACGATGCCGGGATCGGCGCTCCACTCCACGTCGAAGCGTCCGCCGTCCGAGCGCGCGCTGCGCCGAGGCCTGGGGTCCGCCACGCGCAGCGCGGCTTCCTGCACGCCGTGCTCAGCGCGAGCGTCGATCGCGTTCGTCGCCTGCGCCGCATCGAACACCGATTCGATCGGCGAGCTCTCGACGGCGTCGCTGCGACAGGCGGAGAGCGTCGCGAGCGCGGCGGCCAGCAGCACTCGCGCGGGGCGAGCGCTCGACTGCCGAGTGGAGGAACGAACTCGAAGAGCGCGCTGAGCCATGCGTGTGGGGGTCGCGTCGATCGCGCCGATCAGTCGCATGAACCGCGGCGGACGCGAGCGGTTGGCGATGCTAGCCGCTCGCGCTCGCTCCGGCCCCGCACGCATCGAGGTTTGCGCGCACGCGCGAATCGCTCCGAGTCGCGTCAGCGAGACTCGGCGAGGAGCGGCTCGACGCGCCACACGCCGTCGGAGCAGCTCGCGCGATGCTCGATCCACTCGCCATCGAGCGCGCGCACCAGTGCGAAGCGCTGCGGACCTCTCGCGC
>CALFYL010000429.1 GCA_937952135.1 uncultured Planctomycetia bacterium | reverse complement strand
CGCTCTACAACTACGCGGCGGGACTGTCGCTCTACATGATCACGCAGTCGGGGCTCGGCATCGTCGAGAACACCTGGATCAAGAAGATCTGGCCCATCGACGACAGCGAACCGCCGGAAGCGGAGAAGAAGGACGGCTTCGTGCAGCGCTTGATGAAGCGCGCGCAGGACATGCAGAGGCTGAAGGAAGGCCACGATCGAACGCGTGGCAAGGACGGCAAGAAGCGCTGAGCGAGCGCTGCTCGCTCCGCTTCGCGGAGGCGTGAGGTGAAGCCGCCGAAGCCCATCGACCGCGAGCGCGCCTCGCAGACCCTCGCGGCGATCGCGTCGGCGCCGGGCGGAGCGCGGCGGGGAGTCGTGCGGCTATCCGGGCCGGGCGCGAGGGAAATCGTCGAGCGCTGCACGCGCTTCGACGACGAGCAGGCGCTCGCGCAGCGCGGTGTCTGGCCCGGCGTGTGCTTCGACGGCGTCGGCGAGCAGCCGGTGCTCGTGTTCTGGATGCCGGGGCCGCACTCGTACACGCGCGAGGACGTAGCCGAGCTCCACGGCCCGGGAGCGCCGCAGCTCGTCGCGGCGCTGCTTCGGCGCGTGCTCGAGCTCGGCGCGCGGCAGGCTCGCGCGGGCGAGTTCACGCGCCGCGCCTTCGAGAACGGCCGGCTCGACCTGACGCGCGCGGAGGGTGTGCTCGAGCTCGTGCGCGCATCGAGCGAGCGCGAACGCCGCGCGGCGAGCGCCCTGCTGTTCGGCGGACTCGAGCGCCACGTCGCGGCGCTGCGCGAGCAGTTGCTCGACCTGCGCGTGCTGTGCGAAGCGAGTCTCGACTTCGACGAGGCCGACACGGGCCACGTGCCCGTCGAACAGATCGACGCGCTCGCGAGCGCCGCGGCGAGCTCGCTCGACGCGACGCTGGGCTTCGAACGGCGGCGCGTGCAACCGACGGGCGCGCCTCGGATCGTGCTGTGCGGTGCGCCGAACGCGGGCAAGAGCACGCTGTTCAACGCGCTGTGCGGCGCGCGCGCGATCGTCAGCCCGCACGCCGGCACCACGCGCGACGTGTTGAAGGCCGAGTGGCGGGTGGGGGAGTTCACCTTCGAGCTCGTCGACACCGCCGGGCTCGAGGCGCCTTCGGAGCGCGCGAGCGACGCGCAGGCGCCGGAGCTCGAGGCCCAACAACGCGCGCGCGCCGAGCTCGAAGCCGCGGACCTCGCGCTGTTCGTGGTGCGCGCCGCGGCGGCGCCCGAGCTCGACACCCCCGAGCTCCGCGCCGCGCTCGCGCCGCTGCTCGAAGTTCGCGAGCTCCCGCGCCTCGTCGTGTGGGCGCAGTGCGATCGATCCGGCGCGCCCGCGGCGCCCCCCGACGCCCTGCTCGCCGCCGCGCGCTCGCGGAGCTGGGCTTCGGTGAGCGCGCTCGCGCGGCGCGGACTCGACGAGCTCGGCGCGGCTTGCGCCCACCTCGTGCACGGCGTCGGCGATGCGCCCGAAGGCGCCGGCGCCCGCGAGATCTCCGAGCGCCACGTCGCGGCGCTCGAACGCTCGCGCGCCGCGCTGGCCGACGCCCGCGCGTCCCTGCGCGCCGGAGCGCCGCTCGACCTCGTTGCCCAGACCCTGCGCCAGGCCCTCGACGCCCTGGACGAAGTCACCGGTCGCACGAGCCCCGAAGACGTCCTCGAGCGCCTTTTCTCGCGCTTCTGCATCGGGAAGTGAGCGGCCCGGGCGGCCGCCCGGCGGGGGCCCGCGGCGCCTCTGGATATCGGGGCAAGCCCAGCGTTGACACACAACATCTTGTGTGTTTTCGTCGTGGCTGCCGCATCCGCGCCCGAGCCGCTCCCGGCGCGCCCGGCCGCCTCCGTCCGTTCCGCCTCCACACCCTCGCTCCGCCCCCATGAAGTGCCCCCGCTGCAAGCAGGACAACGACCGCGTCGTCGACTCGCGCGCGGCGGCCGACGGCGGCGCGATCCGGCGCAGGCGCGAGTGCCTCGAGTGCTTCCTGCGCTACACGACCTACGAGCGCGTCGAGGACACGCCTCTGCGCGTGATCAAGAAGAGTGGGGAGCGCGTGCGCTTCGACCGCGAACGCGTGCTCGCGGGCATGATGCGCGCGTGCGAGAAGCTCCCGGTTGCGACCGAGGATCTCGAACGCGCCGCGGCGCGCGTCGAGGCGCGCTGCCAGGAAGAGCACGACCGCGAAGTGCCGAGTTCGGTGATCGGCGCGCTCGTGATGGAGGAGCTCAAGTCGCTGCACCACGTCGCATACGTGCGTTTCGCGAGCGTCTACCGCGAGTTCAAGGACGTCTCGCAGTTCCTCGAAGAGCTGAACCCGATCCTGGAGACCCAGCGCCGCGGCGCTTCGGACAGTGGCGCCAAACATGGCGGCTAACCGTGTGCGCAAGCGCGACGGACGCGAAGCTCCGTTCGACGCACGCAAGATCGAGGCCGCGGTCGCCAAGGCGCTCGCGGCGGTCGGCGAGGAGGACGCGGGCTTCGCGCGCGAGATCGCGGGCGTCGTCGAGCTCACGCTCGAGAATCGCTATCCGGCGAACGTCGGCGCCGGCGCGGCGCAGGCGGCGCCGGACATCGAAGAGATCCAGGACCTCGTCGAGCAAGCCCTGATCGAGCTCGGCCGCGCGAACGTCGCGAAGGCCTACATCCTCTACCGCGACCGTCGTTCGCGCGCGCGCGAAGCGCTCGCGGTCCACGCCAGCTCGAGCGCCGCGCCGTCGCGCGCGCGTGTCGAAGTGCGCACGCCCGAGCGCAGCCTGGCGTGGAGCAAGGGACGCATCGTCGCGGCGCTGATCAACGAGGGCCAACTGCCGCGCGAAACCGCGGAACGCGTCGCGTCCTCCGTCGAGGAGCGCGTGTTCGCCGCGGGGCTCAAGCGCATCTCGACCGCGCTGGTGCGCGAGCTCGTCGACAACGAATTGATGGCGCTCGGCCTGTCGGCTGCGCTGCGCCGGCAGGTGTCGTACGGGCTGCCCGCCTACGACTTGCGCGCGCTGCTCGCGGCGCAACCCGCGCCCCTCGATCCCGCGCACGCGGCCTCGGGCGAGCAACTCGGCGAGCGCCGCGCGGACACGCGCCTCGGCGGCGAAGTCCTGCGGCGCTTCGCGCTCGACGAAGTGCTCTCCGCCGACAGCGCGAGCGCGCATCTGAGCGGCGAGCTTCACGTCACGGGCCTCGAGGCGCCGCACCTCCCGCTGACCATCGGCGTTCCCGCGGCGCTGCTCGTGCGCGGCGATCCCACGCCGCTCGCGGCCTTCGAGTTGCTCGAAGAGCTCGTCGAGCTCGCACACGAGACCGCGTTCGGCATCGTGCTCGAGGACGCGCAAGCGCTGCTCGCGCCGCTGTGCCCGCCGGGGCGCTCGAGTTCGCAGGCTTCGGGCGCGGCGACCCTGCTCGCCGCGTGGCTGCGAGCGCTCGCGGCCGCCTCGGACGCCTCGGGCCGGCGCATCGACCTGTCGCTCGGCGCCCTCGGTGCGCGCGGCTCGGCGCTCGGCGAACGCCTCGTGCGCGAGCTCGCCGACCCCGCGCTCGGCGCCTGCGCACCGCGGCTGTTCCTCGACCACGGCGACCTGCACGCGTGGCTCGCCGACACGCAACAGGACGCGAGCTTCGCGCACGCCGCCGAGCAGGCTCTGCTCGCAGGCCGCTTGACGCCCACGTGGGGCGACGGACTGCGACGCTGCGTCGGCCCCGGACTGCTGCGCTCCGGCGGCGAGCGCTCCGCGATCGCGTGCGCCGGCGCCGTCGCGATCAACTTGCCGCGCATCGCGCTGCGCGCCGGCCCCTGGCGCGAAGAGCGCGCGCTCGAGCTGCTCTCCGCGGCGTGCCAGGCCGCGATCCGCGCGCTCGAGGAACTCGGACAGTTCCAGCAACGCATCCGCACCGGCCGCATCGGCGCCCTGCGCGCGCAACCGCACTTCGCCCTCGTGCCCGTCGGACTGCGCGAGATGCTCGCGTACCTCGGCGACGGCGAAGTCCGACCCGAACAAGGCGCGCGCGTGCTCGGCTTCTTCAACGACGCCGCGCGGCGCTACGGCGAACCGCGCAAGTTGAGCGTCGACGTCGACCCGCACTTCGGCGAGCGCGCGGCCGCACGCTTCGCGAAGCTCGACGCCGAACTGCCCCAGCACGCGCAGCGCCTGCTCTTCGGCGACGGCGTCGGCGCGGGGATCGATCCGCGCGCGTCGTACAGCGCTGGCTGGCGCCTGTCGCCGGTGCCGGGTCACGCGCCGTGGGCGTGCGAGGCGATCGCGCTCCGGACGCTCGGCGCGAGTTCGCTGCATCCGCTGCCCGAGGAACGCTCGCGCGGCGGCATCGTCGCGACGCCCGAGTCGTGGCGGCGCTTCGATCGCCTGCGCGAACGCGCCGACGGCGAGGACGCGGAGCACGCCGGTCGCGGACTCGAGGAGTCCGAGTTCGACGGCCGCGAGATCGAAAGCCGCGCTGGCGGTCAGCGCCTGCCGCGCGCCGATGCCGCGCACGCGCGCCGCCCCGAAGCCGCGCCGCTCTCGGCTGCGAGCGCCACCGACGCGCCGGGACTCTTCTCGGGCGCCGAGTCCACCGCTCCCGATTCGACGCCGGCGGATTCCGCGGCGCCGAGTTCCGCGCCCTCCACCGGCCGCACGCCCCGTTCCACCCGCGCCGCTCGCGGCGCCCAAGGCCTCTGATCCGCGCCCGCGCGCTGCCCGACATGAGACTGCAACGACTCGAACTCTTCGGCTTCAAGTCCTTCGCCGACCGCACGGTGCTCTCCTTCGAGCCCTCGTTCACCGGCATCGTCGGCCCCAACGGCTGCGGCAAGTCGAACGTCGTCGACTCCGTGCGCTGGGTGCTCGGCGAGACGCGCCCGACCTCGATGCGCGGCGGCGAGATGAGCGACGTGATCTTCAAGGGCTCGGTCTCGCGCCCGCCGATGAACGTCGCCGAGGTGACGATGGTGCTCGACAACTCGAGCGGCAACATCTCGGGGCAGGGCGCCGAGGTCGCGATCACGCGCCGCGTGTTCCGCACCGGCGAGGGCGAGTACCTGATCAACGGCGAGCGCGTGCGCCTCAAGGACGTGCGCGACATGCTGTTCGACACCGGCCTTGGCAGTCGCGGATACGCGGTGCTCGAGCAGGGCAAGATCGACGCGGTGCTCTCGGCCAACCCGCTCGACCGGCGCGCGATCTTCGAGGAAGCCGCCGGCGTCAGCCGCTACAAGATGCGGCGCAAGGAGACCGAGCAGAAGCTCAAGCGCGTCGAAGCGGACCTGCTGCGCGTCGACGACGTGCTCAAGGAGCTCGCGACGCGGGTGCGGTCGCTGAAGATCCAGGCCGGCAAGGCCGAGCGCTTCGTCGCCGCGCGCGACGAGTGGCGCGACGGGCGCTCGCGCTTCCTCAAGCACAAGCTCCACGAGCAACGCCACGCGCTGGCGGCCGTGCTCATGGCCATCGAGGAGCTGGAGACGCGCTCGGAGTCGCTGCGCCGGCTGCGCGCGGACGAAGAGGGCGACGCCTCGGTGCGCGAGCGCGAGCAAGCGGCGCTGGCGGGCGAGGTCGACCGACTCGCGAGCGAGGTGACGCGCCTCGCGGGTGAGGTGCGCGCGTGCGACGAACGCCATGCGCAGTTGCTCTCGCGCGCGCAGAGCCTGAAGGCCGCGGGCGCCGAAGAGGCCGCGCGCGCGCTCGAACTCGCGAGTTCGCTCGAGATGCGCGAAGCCGAACTCGAGACCACGCGGGAAGCGGCGCGGGCGGCGGAAACCGCGGCGGCGACCGCGAAGCAGGGCGCTGCGGCGCTCGCTCAGGCGCTGCAGGAAGAGCGCGTGCGGCACCGCGAGCTGCGCGCGAGCTGCGAGCAGCAGAACACGGTCGTGCTCGGCCACTTGCACGAGCGCACGTCCTCGCAGAACACGCTGAAGCACCTCGAGTCCTCGCGGCCGGCGCTGCTCGAACGCACGACGCGCATGCAGGGGCGGCTCGACGAGTCGCGCCAGCAGGTCGACGGGATGCGCGCGGAGCTCGCCCAAGCCGAGGAGCGCGGCGCGAGCTCGAGCCAGGAGTTCGCCGCGGCCGAAGCGCGCGTGCGCGAGACCGCGGAGGCGTGGAACGCGCTCGAGCGCGACGAAGCGGCGCGGCGCGGCGAGAAGTCCAAGCGCGAGATCGAGCGCGCGCGCCTCGTGGCGCGCATCGACGGCCTGCGCGACCTCGAACACGAGCGCGCGAGCCTCGAAGCCGGCGCGCGTTCGCTGCTCGACAGCGTGAAGAAGGGCCAGGGCCCGTGCACCGCGGGCGATCTGCGCGGCGTCGTCGCCGACCACCTGCGCGCTTCGACGCAACACGCGCGCGCGCTCGACGCGGCGCTCGGCCCGGCGGCCCTCGGACTCGTCGCGCAGAACGCCGACCTCGCCGCGCGCATGGTGGCCTGGCTCGGCGAGAAGCGCTCGGGGATCGTGCGCGCCTTCACGCCGCGCTCGCTGACGAGCAAGCCGCGCGCAGCGGAGCTCGGCGCGGGCGTCGAAGGGTGCTCACGCCTGGTCGAAGAGATCGAGATCAGCGCCGACTTCGAGCCGCTCGCGCAGTGGCTGATCGGCGACGTGCTGCTCGTCGAGAACCTCGAGCGCGCCGTGGCCCTCGTCGACGAACACCCGCAGTGGCGTTTCGTCACGCCGGCGGGCGACATGGTGAGCGCCGCGGGCGTTCAAGGCGGCCACCGCGAGATGACGCAGGGCGCCGTGGGCCGGCGCGCGTTCGCCGCGGAGCTGACGCGCGAGCTGGAAGCGCTCGACAAGCTGCTCGCCGTCGACGTGACCGAGCTCGAGCGCCTCGGCGCCGAACGCAAACGGCTCGCGCAGGTGCGCAGCGAGGTCCAAGCGACCCTCGACCGCGCGCGCGTCGCCGCGGCCGAAGCCCGCGCGGCGGCGCAGACCGCTAAGGCGCGGCTCGCGGATCTCGAGCGTTCGCTCGCGATCCTCGAACGCGAACGCGAAACGCTGGCGCGCGAAGAGGCGCGCATGGAGGGCGATCTGCGCGGCGCGAGCTCGCGCCTCGGCGAAGCGAGCGAGGCCTTCGAGCGCGAGAACGCGTTGCTCGCCGATCTCGAGCGCCAGCGCCACGCGCTCGAAGCGCGCGTCGAGGAGCTGCAGCGCCAGGAGAGCCGCGCGCAGATCGACGCGACGCGGGTCGGTTCGGAGCAGGCGGCGTTCACGCAGCGCCTTCGCGACCTCGAGCGCCACTGCGAACAGTCGCGCAGCGAGCTCGAGCGCGCGCGGCGGCTCGCGGGCGAGCACCACAAGAACGCGGAGAGCGCGAGCAGCGAAGCGAAGGCGGTGCGCGAGCGCGCGGACGGCTTGCTCGTCGAGCGAGCGCAGGCCGAGCAGCGCCACGAAGACCTGCGCTCCGCGGAGCGCGCGGGCCGCGAGGCCGTGCAGACCTTCCGCCAGCGCGTCGACGCGGTCACGCGCGAGATCGAAGTGCTCGCCGGGCAGCTCTCGGGCCAGCGCCTCCAGGCGCAGCGCATCGAGATGACCTGCGCGGAGCTCGTGGTGCGCACGCAGGAGGACCTCGGGCTGAGCGAGGAGCAACTGCTCGCGGACTTCGAGCCCGAGGCGGAGCTCGCGCTGCTCGGCGCGCTCGATTCGCTCGAGCAAGCGGTGCTCGAATCCAAGCGCCGACTCGACGCGATCGGGCCGGTCAACACCGAAGCCGTCGCGGAGCTCGCCGAGGCGTCGCACCGCTTCGAGTTCCTCTCGACGCAGCGCAAGGACCTCGACGACTCGCGGCGCACGCTCGGCGAAGCGCTCGCGCACTTGAACCAGGAGAGCATGCGGCTCTTCACGGACACCTTCGCCGAAGTCCGCGGGCACTTCCAAACGCTCTTCCGCCAGCTCTTCGGAGGCGGCAAGGCCGACCTCGAGCTGCAGCAGGGCGTCGATCCGCTCGAAGCGGGCATCGACATCGTCGCGCGCCCTCCGGGCCGCGAGATGCTCCCGATCGGATTGCTCTCGGGCGGCCAGCGCACGATGACGGCGCTCGCGCTGCTCTTCGCGGTGTTCCGCGCGCGGCCGAGCCCGTTCTGCGTGCTCGACGAAGTCGACGCGGCGCTCGACGACGCGAACGTCGGCCGGTTCCTCGCCATGGTCGACGGCTTCCGCGCCAGCACGCAGTTCATCGTCGTGACCCACAACAAGGGCACGATGGCGGCGTGCACGCGGCTCTACGGCATCACGATGGAGACCAAGGGCGTGTCGAGCTGGGTCGCCGTTCAGTTCGACGATGTCGATGCTTTCGTCCCGGACGCGGCGGGCAACGCCAAGGCGGCTGCGCAAGCGCGCGTGGAAGCCGAGAGCGAGCCCGCGGATGCGGACGGCGGGGCAAACGAGGAGCGCGGTGTCGAGCGCATCGTCGAGCTGATCCCGCAGCCGCCGCCGGGCGCCGCGGCGGGGGAGGCGACCGAGGAAGCGGCGGTCGACGAGACGACCGCGAGCGGCGAGCCGCCTGTTGAATTCTCGAGCGGCGAGCCGCAGGCCGAGGAAGTCGGCTCGCGGCGCGAAGGCGCGTGAAGGCGGGCGCGCACGCAGGCGCATGACGAATCCGCCAGAGGGAACGTACTTCCTACGCTCGGCTTCGGGCTTCGCGCCCCTGTGCGTCGATAGGATCTCGCAGGTCATGAACGGCGGTTCGCGGAAGCACGAGGACGAAGAGCGCTCCGTTCGGTCGCACGGCGCGGACGCGCTGCGAATCGAAGCGCGCAACGGTGTCGTGGCCGGGTTCTGGCTCGCGGCGCTGCTCACGGCAACCTCCGCGAGCGCAGCGCAGGCGCCCGAGTCCGCGCAAGCGCCTCGGACGCCGCCGAGCTCCGAGACGCGCGCGGACGACGCGCCGGTGCGTGACGCGGTCCAGAGCTCGACCCAGCAGCCGACCCAGCAGGCCACTCAACAGGCGCCGCAGGAACCCGTTGAGTCGCCGACGCCGCAGCCCGTGGACCCGCCGGCCGACGCGCCGAAGCAAGACCCTGCGCCGAGCGTGCCGCCGCCGATTCCTGCGCCGATTCCAACGCCGAGTCCGGCACCGAGTCCGGCACCGAGTCCCGCGCCGACTCCCGCTCCGGCGGAGGATCCCGCGACGAAATCGACAGCCGGCGCGCAGAACAAGCCGGAGAACGCGCTCCCCGAACCCGGCGTGCCGAGCGGTCCTTCGACGACGCCGGCCGCGCCGACGCTGCCCGCCTATGCACCGCGCTACCGCGGCGCCTCCGAAGCCGCGCTGTGGTGCGACACGCTCGAGCAAGCGGCGCCCGAGCTCGTGCGACGCTTCGCGCTCGCGACGACGCGCGACGGCAACGTCACACCGGCGGTCGAGATCGCCGTACCCGGACCGATCGCGCCCGAGCGCCGGCCGACGCTGCTCGTGATCGGAGCCCTCGACGGACGCTCGCTCGCGGGCGCGGAGGCGGCGCTCGGCGTCGCGCACGGCTTCGCGCAGCACATCGAACGGCTCGGCCCCGGCGTGACGGTGGTCGTGGCCCCGTACGCCAACCTCGAAGCGCTCGACACCGCGCAACGCGACGGACGCAGCAACGGCCGCACGACGCGCCCCGTGGACGACGATCGCGACGGCGCGCTCGACGAGGACGGACCCGACGACATCGACGACGACGGCATGATCCTCGAGATGCTCGTCGAGGCGCCCAGCGGCGACTGGCGCCTGAGCGAAGACCTGCGCTGGGCCGTGCCCGCGACGCGCGGCGCGCCCGGCCGGCGCTTCCTCCGCGTGCGCGAAGGCCGCGACGACGACGGCGATGGTCGCTTCAACGAAGACGGACCCGGCGGTGTCGATCTCGACCGCAATTTCCCCGTGGGCCGCGAAGGTCCGTGGGCCGATCCGAGCGTCGGTTCGCTGCCGCTGTGCGAGCCGGTGTCGCGTGCGCTCGCGGAGTTCGCGCGCTCGCGGCGCTGCTTCGCGGTGCTGCTGCTGCAAGGCCGTCACGGCGGCATCGCCACGCCCGGCGGGACCGCGGCGCTGGAGGCGTGGAGCCAGAGCGATCGCCACCTGTACGAGCAGGTCGCCGCCAACCTCGCGCACGCCACGGGACGCGGCGAGAGCCGGCCCCTCGCTCTGCGCGAGGCGCGCGGCGCCGACGCGCCCGGCGCCGCCCTCGACTGGTTCGCGGCTTCGTGCGGCGCGCTCGCGATCGAAGTGGCGCCGTGGGGGCCGCAAGTCGACGCGCGCCCGTCGTCGGCGGCGCAGCCCGCACGCTTCGACTCGAGCGGCGACGACGAGCGTTCGTCGGCCCTCGCCGCGAGCGACCGCGCGTGGTCGCGCTGGCTCGACGAAGTGCGCAGCGGAATGGGCTACGTGAGCTGGCGGCCGGTCGATCTGCGCAGCGGAGTCACCGCCTACGTCGGCGGTTTCGAGCCCTGGACGATCGACACGCCGCCGCCCGAGAGCCTCGAGCGCGCGTTGACCGGCTTGCCGGAGTTCGCGCTCGGACTGTGCGCGGACGCGCCCCGCCTGGAGTTCACCGGCGTGAGCGCCGTGCGCAGCGCGGGCGTGCTTCGCGTTCGCGCGAGCGTGCGCAACCTCGGCGTGCTCCCCACCGGCTTGCGCGCCTCGAGCGCGGCGAGCGCCGCGGACTCGTTGCGCCTCAAGCTCGAGCTCGGCGAGGGCGCGCAGTTGCTCGCTGGCGCGCCCTCGGTGCGGCTCGACCCGCTCGCCGGCGGCGAACTCTCGCGCGCGGCGGAGTGGATCGTGCTCGCGCCCGCGGGGACCAGCTTGAAGCTGCGCGCCGAGGGCGGCTGGTGCGCGACGATCGAACGCGAGGTCCGCGAGTGAAGCACGTGAAGCTCCTGCAACTCGCGGCGGGCGCTCTTGCGGTCCTCGCGAGCACGTCCAGCGTCGCGCACGCGGCGCAGGAGGGCCGCAAGCTCACGCAACCGCCGGACGTGCGCACCCAGCTCGACATGCAGCACTTCTACGTGCCGCGCGAGCTGCAGGTGGCCTTGAGCGCGCTCGAAACGGCGTATCCGGAGTTCCTGCGCCTCGAGTCGCTGGGCCGCAGCGGCACCGGTTCGGAGCTGTGGGTGATGACCGTGGCGCGCAAGGACGGGCGCGACCCGGCGCGGCGGCCCGCGGCGCTGGTCGTCGCCGGGCTCGGCGGCGAGGACCTCGGAGCGAGCGAGCTCGCGCTGTTCACGATCCTCGAGCTGGTGCAGAACCACGCGCGCGACGAAACGACGGCCCGCGTGCTCGACAACGCCACGGTGTACGTCGTGCCCTGCGCGAACCCCGATCTGCGCGAGCGCGTGCTCGGCGCGCTCGAGCGCGGCGAGTTCACGGCGCAGCAGCTCGAGGAGCCCGTGCTGCTCGACCGCAACTTCCCCGTGCGCTGGGATCCGCTCAGCGTCCCGGCCTGCGGCGCGTTCCCGCTCGCGCGCCCCGAGTCGCGCGCGCTCGCCGAGTTCCTGCTCGGCCATCCGAACATCGCCCTCGTGCAGCGCTTCAGCTCGCTCGGGGCGCGCACTCCGATCGATCTGGGCTGGCCGTCGGCCGACGTGCGCGCGCACCGGCGCGTGGCCGCCGAAGGCTTGCTCGAGAGCGTCGAGAGCATCGCCGTGCGCGAGGGCGCACTGCTGTCCTTCGCCTACGAACAGACCGGCGCCTTCAGCTTTTCGGCGCCGACGCTCTCGCGCGTCAGCGGCGACAGTCCGCTGCCCGCGGTGAGCGAGATCCTGCCGCTGGCGCGCAACGCGGCGGCGTCGAGCCTGAGGCTGTTCTCGAGCCTTCCCGAACTCGTGATCACGGCCGGCGAGCCGCAGTCGCTCGGCGGATCGACCTGGCAGATCGAGGTCGAGGTGCGCAACGTCGGACGGCTTCCGACCTGCAGCGAGCTCGGCGCCGCGCGCTTCGCCTGTGGCGCGCCGCAGCTCGAGGTGAGCGGGGCCGAACTGGCGGGCGCCGCGCTGCTGCGACCTTCGGACTCCGCGCCGATCCCCGCGACGATCCGCGCCGGGGCGGCGAGCTTGCCGCAGATCGACGGCGGCGCCGCGGCGCGCCTGCGATTGTTCGTGGCGGGCGCTTCCGGCGCGCAGTTGAGCCTGACGGCGCGTTCGCCGCGCGCGGGCGAAGCACAGGCGCAAGTGACGCTGCCCTGACGCGGCGCCGGAGCGCGAACGCCGGTTTGTGGGCGGCGAGTGGGCATTGACAGTCGAGCGGAGCGGGCTGGAGACTCTGCGCTCCCAAAAATTCAGCCCGTCCCACTTCACGGCGAGTGTCCTGCATGTTCCTCGTGCTGTCGGCTGCGTCGCTCGCCCTCGCGAGCGCGGCCCCGCGCGTCCCTTCCGTCCCGGCCAGCAGGACCTCCATCGACCCGAAGATCGTCGTCTTCGTGATCGACGACGCGGGCCCGGAGCTGTTCGGCGCCTACGGCGCCTACTACGGCGCCGTGACGGGGCAACCCAGCGGCGAGCCCGCCGCGACGCCGGCCATCGACGCGTTTCTCGCGGCGCAGGGTGTGAGCTTCGCGCACGCGTGGAGCAATCCGGTCTGCAGCCCGACGCGCGCGTGCATGCTCACGGGGCGCTACACGTACCGCACGGGTGTGGGCAGCCACACGAGCAACCGTCCGACGCCGCTTCGCAAGGGACTGAGTCCGGCGCACGTTCTGTTGCCCGAGGTGCTGCGCAGCGCGGCGCCGGCCTACCGCGGCGTGGCGCTCGGCAAATGGCACCTCGCGGAGCGCTCGCAGCTCGACGCCGATCCGCTGCACCCGCTCGGCCAACCCGCCGGCCGCTGGTTCGACGCGTGGGCGGGGACCTACTTCTCGCTGTCCGCGCCCGAGGGCCTCGATCCGCACATCTACAGCTACAGCGTGTGGAAGAAGTCGACCGCGGCGAGCCCGCACTCGCTCTCGAACCTGTGCGCGCCGGCCGCGCCGCCGTGCCAGGTGCAGATGGTCGCGCCACCGATGACGCAGTACGCGACGGTCGACACCGCCGAGGACGCGCTGCAGTGCTTGCGTGAAGCGAACGGGCCGCTGTTCTTGTGGGTTGCGTTCAACGCGATCCACATGCCGGTGCACGACGTCCCGCCGGGGTTGCCGGCGCCGACGTGCGCGGGCTACACGCCGCCGGCGGTGAGCTGCGACTTCGCGCCGACCCTCACGCCGACGCAGGAGCGCGCGCGCTGCATGCTCGAGAGCGTCGACGCGCAGATCGGCCGCGTCCTGTGCGAGGTCGACTTCGACACCACGACGGTGATCCTGATCGGCGACAACGGCACGCCGAAGAACGTGCTCGTGGCGCCGTATCCGCCGAACCACGCCAAGTCGACGCTCTACGAGGGCGGGGTCCGCGTTCCGCTGATCGTTCGTTCGCCGCTCACGCCCGTCCCTTCGCGCGGGAGCTTCGTCGAGGCGCCGGTGCACGCCGTGGACGTGTTCGCGACCGTGTGCGATCTCGCGGGCGTCGTCGCGCCGCCGGGCACGGGTGTCGATTCCGTGTCGCTCGTGCCGTACTTGCAAGGGAGCACGGCGCGGCAGCGGGCTTACGTGTACTCCGAGGAGTTCTTCCCGCACTTCACGCCCGATCCGGCGACCGGCGCGGCGCCGACGAGCTTCGCTGCCAAGCACCACGCGCAGGCGATCAGCAACGGGCAGTACAAGCTGATCCGCTACTCGCGGCGCGGCACGAACGGCTCGCCGCCGGTCGTGCGCGAGGAGTTCTACGACCTGCGCTCCGGCGGCCCGCCGACCTCCACGGCGCCGAGCTCACCCGACTACTTCGAGCAGTACGACTTGCTCGCGCTCGGCTCGTTGTCCCCGGACGCCGCCGCCGTGTTCGAGCTGTTGCACGAAGAGCTCGACCAGAAGTTCCCCGCCCTCACGCGCTGAAGCGTTCGGTCCCTCGCGCGCCGCGGCGGCTCACTTGCCGAGCAGGCGCTTCTCCACGTTCGGGAGCCCGAGCAGCACGATCTCGCCGATTGCGCCCAGGCTCTCGGCGGAGCACTTGTCGAGCGTGTCGTCCGCGCTGTGCCACCACGAGTTGTTCGGGCCGTAGCTGAAGTCGATCAGATCGACGCTCGGCACTCCGACCTCGAGGAACGAGAGGTGGTCGTCGGCGATGCCCTCGCGCCGGCCGTCGACGTGCTTGCCCAGACCGGAGCTTCGCGCGGGCGCGGCGAAGCACTCGTAGAGCCAGGTGTCGGAATACTGGTCGCGGTGGAGGCGCAAGTCGCGGTCGCCGACGAGGTCGAGCAGCACGAAGGCCTTCACGCGCTCGACGAGCTTCGACGCTTTGAGCTGCTCCGCGTGGTGGCGCGAGCCGTAGCGGTTGTCGGGGTCCTGCCACGTCTCGCGAACCGCCTCCTCGCCGTCGAGGAAGAGCAGGCGGAGCGCGACGCGGCGCGGGCCCTGCGCGGCGAGCACGCGCGCGAGCTCGAGCAGCACCGCGGTGCTCGAACCGCCGTCGTTCGCGCCGACGAAGCGAAACTGGTCGAAACGCTTGGTGTCGAAGTGCGAGCCGACGATGACGAGCGGCGTCTTGGCCGGATCGCCACCCGAAGCGGGCAGATCGACGTAGAGGTTGCACATCGGCAGGTCGCCCGCGGGCGTGCCGCGCGCGATGAACGACTCGCGCACGGGAGCCAGGCCGAACTCCTTCAGCTGCGACTCGAGGTAGTCGACCGTCTTCGCCGCCGCACCGCTTCCCGCGGGCCGCGGGCCGAGCGCGACGAGCGCTTCGAGGTGCGCCCACGCCCGCTGCGCATCGAAACGGGCGCTCGACGCGCTCGCGGCTGAGGTCGCGCCCGAGGTCGCGCCCGAAGTCGAGTTCGAGAGCTGGCCCGCGCCGTCGGCGCAGGCTGCGAGGGCGCCTGCGGCCAACGCGAGCAGGCTGCGCAGCGCGATGACGGAGCTGGAAGTTCGCATGGGCAAGAAGCTAGCAGACTCCGGGGGGCGCCCTTCCACGATTCGGGACGCGGTACTAAGGGCGCGCTTGGCTCCGCAGGGTCTTGCGCCCGATGGGACGTTCAACGCGCCTTGCGGCACTCCGCTGCGGGCCGTGGAACGCACTCGACATGAGCGAAAAACCCGCCTCGCAGTTCGATCTCTCGGCGTCCGCCTCCCTGTTCGATCTCGCGGCGTCCTGCCATGACCGCGAGCGCTACCGAGCTCTGAACTGGGAGGGCGGACTCGGCGAGTACCTCGCGCTCGTCGCCGAACGCCCCCTGCTCGCGCGCAACGCGTGGCAGCGGCTGCTCGACATGGTCGAGTCGCACGGCTCGACGCCGCCGAGCGAGGACGGACGCCGCCGCCGGCGCTGGAAGCTGTTCGACGATCCGCTGGGCGGCGGCCGCGACGCGGTGTTCGGACTCGACGGGCCGCTCGACACGCTCGTGCAGACGGTTCGCGCCGGCGCGCTGGGCTTCGGGCCGGAGCGGCGCGTGCTGCTGCTGCACGGGCCGGTCGGTTCCTCCAAGTCGACCATCGTGCGCCTGCTCAAGCGCGGCCTCGAACACTACTCGCGCAGCGACGAAGGCGCGCTCTACACGTTCTCGTGGGACATCGACGGCGAGCGCATCGACTCGGCGATGCACCAGGATCCGCTGCTGCTCGTGCCACGAGACGCGCGCGTGGCGCTCGAGAAGCAACTGAACCGCAAGTTGCGGCGCGAGTACTCGATCTCGATCCAGGGCGACCTCGATCCCGTCAGCCGGCACTGGTACGCGCAGCTCATGGAGCGCTACGACGGCGACTGGAGCAAGGTGGCTTCGCACGTGCGCGTGCGGCGCTTCGTGCTGAGCGAGGAGGACCGCGTGGGCATCGGCACGTTCCAGCCGAAGGACGAGAAGAACCAGGACTCGACCGAGCTCACCGGAGACATCAACTACCGCAAGATCGCCGAGTTCGGCTCGGACAGCGATCCGCGCGCCTTCAACTTCGACGGCGAGTTCAACATCGCCAACCGCGGGCTGCTGGAGTTCATCGAAGTGCTCAAGCTCGACGTCGCGTTCCTCTACGACCTGCTGGGCGCGACGCAGGAGCACTCGATCAAGCCCAAGAAGTTCGCCCAGACCTCGATCGACGAAGTGATCATCGGGCACACGAACGAGCCCGAGTACAAGAAGCTCGCCTCCAACGAGCTGATGGAGGCCTTCCGCGACCGCACGATCAAGATCGACGTGCCCTACAACCTCGCGATCCGCGACGAGGCCTCGATCTACCGCCGGCAGTTCACGCGCCACGTCGCGGGGCGTTCGATCGCGCCGCACACGCTCGAGATCGCCGCGCTCTGGGCGGTGCTCACGCGCCTCGAGGAGCCGACGCACCAGAACCTGAGCCTGGTGCAGAAGGCGCTTCTCTACGACGGGCAGAGCGTGCAGGGCTTCGGGCCGGAGCACGTGCTCGAGATGAAGCGCGCGGCGCTGCGCGAAGGCATGCTCGGCATCTCGCCGCGCTACGTGCAGGACCGCATCGCGGCCGCGCTGGTCGCGGAGAAGACCGCCGTCACGGCCTTCGACGTTCTGGCCTCGATCGAAGAAGGGCTCGCGCACCACAGCCTGGTCTCCAACGAGGAGACGCGGCGGCGCTACATCCAGCTCGTCGGCGTCGCCCGCGAGGAGTACGAGGAGACGCTCAAGCGCGAGGTGCGCCTGGCGGTCGCGAGCGACAGCGAGGCTCTCGAACGCCTCTGCGCGAAGTACGTCGAGAACGTGCGCGCCTACACGACGCGCGAGAAGGTGCTCGACGCGCGCGGAGAAGCCGCCGATCCCGACGAGCGCCTGATGCGCGCCATCGAGGAGAAGATCGAGGTCGTCGACGGCCGCAAGGACGACTTCCGCCTCGAACTGATGAGCTTCATCGCGCAGGTGCACGGCGAGGGCAAGCAGTTCGACTGGCGCACGAGCAAGCGCCTCGCGCGCGCGCTGGAGATGAAGGCCTTCGAGGACCGGCGCGACTCGATCCAGCTCGTGAGCTCGATGTCGAACGTCGTCGACCCCGACACGGGCGCCAAGATCGCGCTCATCCGCGACCGGCTCATGCGCCAGTTCGGCTACGACCAGCCGGCCGCCGACGAAGTGCTGCAGCACGTCGCCGGGCTCTTCGCACGCGGTGAATCGAAGGCCGAAGGGCTGGAGGCGGCCTGAGGCGCCGCCCGGGAGACCGACCTCCGTGTTCCGCATCGAAGCCGACCGCGCGCGCTTCCGCGAGATCGTGCGCGGCAAGATCCGCGAGGACCTGAAGAAGTACCTCTCGACGCCGGAGTTGATCGCGCGCCAGGGCCAGCACGCCGTGTCGGTGCCGATTCCGCAGATCGAGCTGCCGCAGTTCTGCTTCGGCCAGAACGAGAAGGGCGGGGTCGGCCAGGGACCCGGACAGAAGGGCGACGAGGTCGAGGGCGAAGGCAGCGGCAAGGACGGGGCCGGCGCCGCGGGCGAGGGCGAAGGCCAGCACATCCTCGAAGTCGAGGTCGAGCTCGAGGAGCTCGCCGAGATGCTCGGGCGCGAACTCGAGCTGCCGCGAATCGAGCCGCGCGGCAAACGCCAACTGCTCTCCGACGGCGGACGCTACAGCGGCGTGAGCAACGCCGGGCCCGACTCGCTGCGCCACTTCCGGCGGAGCTACCGCCAGGCGTTGAAGCGCACGATCTCCGCCGGCGCATGGGACCCGGCCGCGCCCCGCGTGGTGCCGATCCGCGACGACTTCCGCTACCGCGCGCGCCGCATCGCTCCGACGCCGGAGTCCTCGGCGGTCGTGATCCACATGATGGATGTGTCCGGGTCGATGGGCCGCGAGCAGAAGGAGATCGTCCGCATCGAGGCGTTCTGGATCGACACCTGGCTCCGCAGCCAGTACCAGAACCTCGAGGTCGTCTACATCGTGCACGACGCGGTCGCCAAGATCGTCGACCACGATTCGTTCTTCCACCTGCGCGAATCGGGCGGCACGAAGATCAGCTCGGCCTACGAGCTGTGCCTCAAGCTGATCGGCGAGAAGCACCGGCCCGAGGACTGGAACATCTATCCGTTCCACTATTCCGACGGCGACAACTGGTCGGCGCGCGACACCGAGAAGTGCGTGTCGATCCTGCGCGACGAGATCCTCCCGCGCGTCAATCAGTTCTGCTACGGCCAGGTGAAGAGCGCCTACGGCTCCGGCCAGTTCAAGAAGGACCTCGACGAGGCGCTCGGCGGCGACGAGCGCGTGGTGACGGCGAGCGTCGCCGATCGAGGCGACATCCACACGGCGATCCGCGCCTTCCTCGGCAAGGGGCGTTGACGATGCACGCGCAAAGTCGGTCGCGATCGCGGCTCGGCGCCGAGCTGAGCGGCTGGGCGCAGCACATCGAGTCCGTCGCGCGCGGCCACGGGCTCACGTTCCATCCCGTCGAGTTCGAGCTGCTCGACGCCAGCGACGTGAACGGGCTCGCGTCCTACGGGGGCTTCCCCGTGCGCTATCCGTCCTGGCGCTTCGGCATGGAGTTCGAGCGTCTCGAGAAGGGCTACCAGTGGGGGCTCTCGAAGATCTACGAGCTGGTGATCAACAACGATCCCGTCGTCGCCTACCTCGTGCGCTCCAACTCGCTGCTCGAGCAGAAGCTCGTCATGGCGCACGTCTTCGGGCACGCGGACTTCTTCCGCAACAACTGCTGGTTCGCGGGCACCGAGCGCAAGATGCTCGACAAGATGGCCGCGCACGCCACCGCGGTCCGGCGGCGCATCGACCGCCTCGGCATCGACAAGGTCGAGCGCTTCCTCGACCTCGCGCTGTCGGTCGAGAACCTGCTCGATCCGTACCTTGCGCTGCGCCGCACGCTGCAGGGGCGCTCCGTTCCCGGGAGTTCCGCTCCGGGCGGCGCGCAACCCAGCGGCGCGCCCGATTTCGCCCGCTGTCAGCCGCCGACCTACGACATCCTCGGCTACCTGTGCGCGCACGCGCCGCTCGAGGACTGGCAGCGCGAGATCCTGACGCTCGTGCGCGAGGAGGCTTACTACTTCCAGCCGCAGCGCATGACCAAGATCATGAACGAGGGCTGGGCGTCGTACTGGCACAGCCGCATCCTCACCGGCGGTGTGCTCGATGCGTCGGAGATCGTCGACTTCGCGGACTGCCACAGCGGCGCCACCCTGACCGCGCCGGGGCGTCTGAACCCGTACAAGCTGGGCATCGAGCTCTTCCGCTACGCGGAGCGGCGCGGCGAGGACCTGATGCGGCTGCGGCGCGTGCACGACGACGCGTCGCTGATCGACGAGCTCGTCGACGACGAGTTCGTGGCGAGCCAGAAGATGTTCGTCTACACGCGCAACACGCGCTCGGGCAAGAGCGAGGTCGAGGGCCGCGACGGGCGCGCGGTCAAGGAGCGCTTGCTCGGCGAGCTGTCCTGGGGCGGGCTGCCGCGCATCGAACTCGTCGGCGTCGACGAGGGCGGGGCGCTGCGCCTCGAGCACCACCACGACGGTCGCGACCTGCAACTGGCGAAGGCGCGCGAGACCCTGCTGCGCGTGAGCGCGCTCTGGAGCGGGCCGGTGGTGCTCGACACGCGCGAGGACAACGCGCCGCGGCGCCTGCGCTGCCGCGGCGGCGAAGTGAGCGTCGAGGAGCGGACCGTCGCTCGCGACACCGACGACGACGTTCACGAAAGCGCTCACGACAACGGGGCGTGATCCTCTCGGCGCTCGCTATCCTTCGCGCCCGATGCCGCCGTCTTCGCTCACCGCACAGGCCCCGTCGCCGCTGCGCGCCGTCCACTGGGTCCTGCTCGCGGCCCTCCTCGCGGCGACGGTCGCGGTCCGCCTGTGGGGCGTCGACCATTCGCTGCCGCACCTCAAGGAGCGCGATTCGCACATGGCGTTCCACACGGAACTCCTGCGCGCGGGCTACCAGCCGCCCGATCCGCACAACAACGACAACCAGTACCCGCTGCTGATCCCTGGGATCCTGGCGCTGTTTCCCTCCTCGGCGGCGCCGCTGGAGGAGCGCCGGACGCTCGAGGACCACTTGGACGCCGCCGCGAGCACCTTTCGCGACTCGCGGACCGAGATGGCGCTGCTGTCGGTGCTCGCCGTCGCGCTGGCCTTCGCGCTCGCGCGGAGCTTCGTGTCGAACGGCTGGGCGCTCTTCGCGGCCGCTCTGCTCTCCGCGAACCTGCTCACGCAGTACTTCGCGCAACAAGCCCGGCCGCACGCGGCGGCGACGGCGTTCTTTCTCGCCGCGGTGCTCGCCTGCATGCGGCTCGCGCGCAAGCCGACGCTCTGGAGCTACGTCCTCGCGGCGCTCGCGTGCACGCTTGCGATCGGCGCGCTGCACAGCGGACTCGCGACGTTGACCTCGCTCGTCGTGGCGTGCGCGTTCGCCGCGCTGTACGTCGTGCACGAGCCCGCGGCCAAGTTGTACCGCCGCTTGCTCGCGGCGCCGCTCTTGGCCGTGCTGGTCGTCGCGGTCGCCTTTCGCGCGTTCTACCCGTACCTGTTCCGCGAGCGCCAGGACACCGACTTCGATCGCCTGGTGTTCAACGGCACCCACCTCGTGTGGGGCGACCACCGCGTCGGTTTCGTCGACTTCGCGGGACAGGGCTTCGGCGTCGTGCTCCGCACGCTCGCGTACTACGACCCGGCGCTCCTGGTGCTGCTCGTGCTCGCTCTAGGACTCGTGGCAACGCGCAAGCTGCCGATCTACCGGCCCTACGAGCGCTGGTCGGACTTCTGGGTGGCGTTCGCGTTCGCGGGTCCGTACTTCCTGCTCATCGGCCTGTTCGCGCGCACGTTCGAGCGTTTCCTCATCCCGCTCGCGCCGTTCCTCGTCGTGTTCGCCGCGTGGGGCCTCCAGGAGCTCGCGTCGCGCTTCCGCGCCGCCCGCCTCGTTGCGCCGCTCGTCGCTACGCTCGCGCTTGGGCTGTCGAGCTTCGCGGTCGCGCGCCTGGCCTACCTTCGCGCGGCGCCCGACTCGATGGAGCTCGCGGCGCAGTGGGTCTCCGCGCATCTCGACTCCAACGCGGATCGCGTGTACTGCGTTCCGACGCTCGACCTTCCGCTCGCACGCAGCAAGGAAAGTCTGTTTCCGAGTGAGAAGCGCCCCGCGGGCCGCCACTCGCGTTGGGCTTACTACCAGGCGGAGCTGGGCGCCGATCCGGCTCACGGCGCCATCGCCGGAGCGTCCTGGGACATCCGCTACCTCGCGCCGCGGCCCGACCTCGGCTATCCGTTCGCCGAGCTCGAACACGATCCCGAGGGCTATCTGCGCGCGCTCGGAAAGGGCTACTACGTGATCGACGCCTCGCGCATGCCGGCGCGGCCGGTGTTCACCGAGCTCGGGGGCTTGCTCCACGGGCTCGGCGCCGAACGCGTCGCGCGCATCGGGCCCAACGAGCACGATGGCTACGAGGGCTGGTCGCTGCCCTTCGAGGACGAACAGATCGAGGGCTGGCCGAGCGTCTTCCGGCGCCTCATCACCGCGCGCTGCGTGGGTCCGGTGGTCGAGATCTACAAGCTGGAGTAGCGCGCGCGAGCGAGTCCGAACGAGCGAGTGCGAAGATTCAAGGCGCCGCGGCTGGATCGGACTCCGCCGCGGCGCTTTCGAATTCGACTCGAACTCAGATCAAGGAACGTGGGTCAGCTCGACCGCGTCCGAAAGGTTCGTCGTGCGCGGCGCCGGCGGGTCGCGGTACCACGCCTGCACATAGACCTTGTCGCCCACGGAGAAGGGCGTGCCGAGCGAGCCGGGGAAGGCCGCGTGGAAGGCGTCCCACGTAAGTGATAACTGTCCATTGCATTGGTTGACCGTTCCGCCGGAAGACTGCGCCGGCGTGCGCTGCACCGGGCTCTTGACGCAGAAGAAGCTCGTGCTCGAGGGATGCCACGGCAGCGGCGAGAAGCCGGAGTTGTCGATCCCGTAGAAGACCAGGCCGGACTTCTGACCTTCGACGTTCGCCACGCTCAGGATGCAAGGCGCGGCTTGGGAGACGCTCGGCTGGCCGGTCGCGGACAGACTCGGAACGCAGCCGTTCGTGCTGGTGCCCGCCGTGCAGTAGGTCACCACCGGCGGCGGTCCGCCCAGGTTGACGCCGAAGTTGTCGAACAGCGCGGTGCTGCCCCAGCAACTGATGCCGAACCCCGTGCCGAGGTTCGCGGCGATCGAGAGCACGTTGTCCTTGCTGTAGGTCTGCTCGGGAATCCCGTCGAAGTTCTCGTCGATGTCGACGACGAGCAGATCGGGATTGGGGAAGTGCACCGTGAGCCGGCAACTGAGGAACTCGGAGTTCAACATTCCGAACCCCATGCCGTTGCCGGTCCACGCCGCCCAGCTCGAGCCGCTGCGGTGGTAGATGCCGATGTTCGTGAATCCGCCTGTGGTCGAGAGTTGGTCCTGGACCTTGACCATGATCGTGTCGACGCCCCCCAGCCCGATCAAGACGCCCGAGAACTGGCTGCCTGCGTTGGTGGCAAAGCAGTCGAGAACGCAGACGGCGTTGTCGTAGACCGCGTTCGCCGAGTTGTGCTGCAGGATCTCGTTCGCGCTCGTCGACGTGTGCGTGCCTTGCTGCGACGTGATCGCCCAGGCGCCGGAAACGACGGTCCAATCGCCGCCGATCGGACCGTCCGGTCGATTGAAGTCGTCGGACCACTGCGCCGCCGCGCTCGCGCACAAAGCCAAAGTCGCCAGGATCGAAGTCGTCGTTCGCATTCGAGTGTCCTCGGTATGGGGGAGAGGGGGTTCGCCGTAGCCGACAGAGCGAGTGGGTCGATGGTAACCGTGTCGGGAGCATCGTGTGAGCGGTTTGGGGACAGGCGCCGAGAGCCTTGTCGCGCACGCGGGAAAAAGAAGGCCGCATCCCGGCGCGAGTCTCGACTCGACGAGAGCTTGTCCCACGCGAAGGCGCCCGGCCGCGGCGAACCGCGCGGCGCGGCACGACGAATCTGGCGCGTCGAAATCCTCTGGAGTAGCGCCGGGCTCAAGCGTCGCACTGTCCTAGGACGATAGGACGGCTCGCGAACCATGGGCACGAGCCTCGTCATCACCGTCGACCCCAAGGCCGATCGGCCGCCGAGCGAGCAGATCGCGTCGGCGGTGCGTTTCGCGATCGCATCGGGCGCGTTGACGGTCGGCGAGCGCCTGCCTTCGGTGCGCCAGCTCGCGGTCGACGCGCTCGTGAATCCCAACACCGTGGGCAAGGTGTGGCGCGACCTCGAGCGCGACGGAGTGCTCGAATCGCGGCCCGGAGACGGGGTGTTCGTCGCGCGGGGCGCGCCGCAACTGTGCCGCGCGGCGCGCGACCTCGAGTTGAGCGCGCGCCTCGAGCAGTGGGTGAGCGACGCGCGCCGCGCCGGGCTGACGCGCGAGCAGATCGAGGAGCACTTCGAGCGCACGGTCGCGCCGAAGACGGCGTTGAAACGAGTTGGAGGTCCGAGATGAGCTCATCGGGTGCGGCGATTTCGGTTCGAAACCTCGGCGTGCGTTTCGGCAAGCGCAGCGTGCTCGAGCGACTCGATCTGGAACTCGAGCGAGGCAGCGTGACGGCCCTGGTGGGGGCCAACGGCGCGGGCAAGTCGACCCTGCTGCGTGTGCTCATCGGCGCGCTCGTGCCGGACACGGGCTCGACGCGCGTGCTCGGGCTCGATCCGGCCCGCGTGGGAGCGCGAGTGCGCGCTCGCGTCGGGTACGTGCCCGAGCGCTTCGATGTGTCGGAGCGCACCACGGCTCGCGAGTGGCTGGAATTCGTGGCGCGCTTCTACCCGAGCTGGAACCGCGCCGAGCAGCAGCGCTTGTGCGAGCTCATGACGCTCGATGTCGCGCCGCGCGTCGCGGA
>CALFYL010000428.1 GCA_937952135.1 uncultured Planctomycetia bacterium | reverse complement strand
GAGCGAGCGCAAGAAAGGCTGATCCGCGGCGCGCGGAGTCGTCCGAAGCGTCGAAAGCCGGCCTGGATCGCTCACGGCGACCAACGGCGGCCGAGCGCTCCCGGGCCGGGCGAACTCGTTCCGACCGCTTGTGCGGCCTCGAGAAATTTTCGCCCTCGCTACGGCCTTCGTGAGACACCCCGGCGGGCGCCGAGGAACCCATCGCCCGTCTCGCGCGTTGCAAGGCGCATGAATCCGACACGCGTGCGCGGCGCAGCTCGCGGCGAGCGGACTTCCGAGCGCCTTCGCCGCGAGCGGATTTGTGCTTCACGCGAGTGGAGTCGAAGGCGCCGTCAGCGCGACGCTGTTTTACGGCGTGCAGGGACCGGTCGCGCTGCCATGGGCTTCCGGCAGCTCGAGCTTCCTGTGCGTGAAGAGCTCCATTCAGCGCACGGGCCTCTCCAACACCGGCTGCGCGTCGGCGAGCTGCGCGGGCGCGCTCTCCTTCGACTTCCTCGCGTACATGGCGGCGCATCCGAGCGCGCTCGGCCGGCCGATCCACGCGGGTCAGGCGTTCAACGCGCAGGTCTGGTACCGCGATCCCGCGGCGGCGAAGTCCACCAACCTCTCCGCGGCGCTCGAATTCACTTTGGCCCCGTAGTCCGGCCGCTCTGTCCCGCGAGGCCCGCGAACTGGGCCGACGTGGCGGGGCATCTGGACGGCGCGGCGGAGAGTTCGAGGCGCAGACGCTCGAGTTCCGCCGCGCCGTCGATGTCCTCGAGTTCGTCGAGGAGCTCGACGCGCAAGCGCAGGCGCCGCGCGGCGGCGAGTGTCTGGCTTCGCACGCGCTCGGTGCTCCACTCGACGCCCTCGAACAGCTCCGGCCGCGGCCCGCGAAGTCCGACGAGGTAGTAGCCGCCGTCGCGCGTCGGCCCCAGCACGACCTCCGCGCGCTGCAAGCGCTCGAACGCCGCGCTCACGCGGTCCACGCCGAGGTGCGGCGTGTCCGAGCCGATCGCGACCACGCGAGCGGCGCCGCCCGCGAACCCCTCTTCGAAGGCCGCGCCGATGCGCGCCCCGAGGTCGCCCTCGACTTGCGGACGCAGTTCGACGAGCGGCGCGAGCGCTTCGAACTCCGAGCGGGCTTCGGCCGGCGAGTAGGCGACCACGACGCGCTCCGCGCCCGCCCGCGCGCAGGTCGCGAGCGTGTCGACAAGGAACGCGCGCGCAAAACCCGCGGCCTGCTCCAGGGACAAGCCTCCGCCGCGCGCGAGGCGCGTCTTCGCCAGCCCCGGCCGCGGCGCCTTCGCGAGCACGATCAGAGTTCTCACGGCCTCAAGCTACCTCGAAGCGGCGCGGCGCCCGACGCCCGGCCCGCACTCCGTAGACTGGGCGAATGGCCTTTCGCTCCACTTCGTTCGCCGTCTCCGTGCTCGTCGCTGGCCTCGCGCTCGTTTCGGGCCTCGCGCCCGCGGCGCGCTCCCCCGAACGCGCGGATCCGGCGATCCAGCGCACCGACATCGAGGTCTGCGTCGCGGCGCTGGCATCCGATGAGATGCAAGGTCGCGCGACCGGCACGCCCGAGTGCGAGCGCGCGGGCGAATGGCTCGGCGCGGCGCTGAAGCGCGCGGGCGTCGCGGCGGCCGGCGACGACGGCACGTACTTCCAGAAGGTGCCTTTTGCGCGCGTCGAGTACGGCTCGATCCCCACGCTGACGGCGTGGAGTCGTTCGAAGCCGCGCGAGCTGGCGAGCGGCGTCGACTTCACGTTCCTCGGCGGCGTGCCGGCGAAGAAGCAGCGCTTGCGCGTCGTGGTCGTCAAAGGCGCGGACGACTTGCCGAAGAAGCCCGACGCGAAGGTCGCGCTGTTCCTCGACGGCAAGTCGCGCGAACGCGGCGAGTGGCTCGGCGAAGGCGGCGGAGCGGGTTTCGGTCTGATCGTCTCGCCGGGTGCGGAGGGGCCCGGCAAGAAGGCCGACAGCGCGCCGCCGCGGTCGCGCGACATCGTCGGTTCGATGCAGCGCGACACGACCGCCAAGCTCCAGGCGAACGGCGAGCTGCTCGCGGGTTTGCGCGACGGATCGATCGAGGCGCTCGAGCTCGAGTGCGAAGCCAACTTGCGCGAACTGCCGGCCTTCAACGTGATCGGGCGCATCGCGGGCGTCGGCACGCCCGAGCGGCCCGAACTCGCCCAGCAGGCGATCGTGTTCAGCGCGCACTATGACCACATCGGCGTCGACACGCGAAACGCGGCGGGCGAAGGCGTCGATCTCATCCGCAACGGCGCCGACGACGACGCGTCGGGGTGCGCCGCGGTGCTCGAACTCGCCGAGGCCTTCGCGGCCGGCCCGCCGCCGGCGCGCACGCTGATCTTCTTCTTCGCCACGGGCGAGGAGATCGGGCTCGTCGGCACGCACCACTACATCAACCACCCGCTCGTGCCGCTCGACCGCACGGTGCTCAACCTCAACTTCGAGATGATCGGCCGGCCCGACGACCTCGTGGGCGGCGCGGGCAAGCTGTGGCTCACCGGCTTCGAGCGTTCGAACCTCGGCGCCGAGTTCCAGCGCCTGGGCCTCGCCATCGAGAACGACGGGCGGCCCGAGCAGAACTTCTTCAAGCGCTCCGACAACTACGCCTTCGCCGTCAAGGGCGTCGTCGCGCAGACGTTGTCGAGCTACAACCTGCACCGCGACTACCACCAGGTGAGCGACGAGCCGCAGACGCTCGACTACGCGCACATGGAGGCGTGCGTGCGCGCGGCTTTCGAAGGCTCGAAGGCGCTGGCCGAGGGGCGCATCGATCCGGTCTGGCTCGAAGGGCAGAACCCCAAGCGCTGAGCGCGGCCCCAAGCGCGTCCCCGAGTTTCGTCGCCGCAGTCCGTCGCCCAACTTCGCACGATGAAATCCCGTGGCGCCTCCAAGCTCTCGATCGCCGCGTTGCTCGCGGCGGCGCCGGCGGCCATCGCGGCGGTGCTGGTGCTCGGGCCGGATCCGACGCGCATGGATCCCTCCGGCGGCCTGATCGAGCGCGCGAACGAGTACGTCGGCGCGCAGACGTGCCGCACCTGCCATCCCGAGCAGCACGCGTCGTGGGACGCGACCTACCACTCGTCGATGACGCAGCTTCCGACGCGCGAGAGCGTGCGCGGACGCTTCGACGGCGCTCCGGTTTCGTTCTTCGGCGCGAGCGCGAGGCCCTTCGAACGCGGCGGCGAATTCTGCATCGACCTGCCTCCGATCGGCGCCGAGCCCGCGCGCACGGCGACCGTCGCGCTCGCGGTCGGCTCGCGGCGCTACCAGCAGTACTTCGAGCTCGTCGGCGAGGCCGTCGGCGGCGCGTACCGCCGGCTACCGCTCGTGTGGCACATCGGCGACGAGCGCTGGATGCACATGAACGGCGTGTTCCTCGCGCCCGACAACAACGACTGGAGTCGCCATCAGTCGCTGTGGAACGAGAACTGCATCTTCTGCCACAACACCGCGCCGTCGCCCGGACTCGAGCTCGCGGCGGACGGTGAGCCTGCTCCCAAGCGCTTCGACAGCAGCGTGGCCGATCTGGGCATCTCGTGCGAGGCGTGCCACGGCCCCGGCGGCGAACACGCGCGAAAGCACCGCTCGCCGCTGGCGCGTTACGGCGCGCACCACACGCGCGGCGAAGACGACTCGATCGTCGATCCGCTCGCGCTCGATCAGGCGCAGGCCACCGCGCTGTGCGGACAGTGCCACTCGCAACGCTTGCCCTCGCCGCCGGAGAAGATCTGGACCTACATGGAGTCCGGGCCGACCTTCCGGCCCGGTGACACGCTCGCCGGTCACGTCGAGCCCATTCGCCGCGACACACCACCGCTTGGCGGCGACGCTTCACGAGGCTTCGAAGAGCGCTTCTGGTCAGACGGGACCGCGCGCTTGACGGCTTACGAGTTCCTGGGCGTAACGCAGTCGCCGTGTTACGGGGGTGGTGAGCTGACCTGCTTTTCGTGCCACGTAATGCACGGCGGCGACGTGCACGGCCAGATCGAGCCGCGCATGCGCACCGACGCGGCCTGCACCCAATGCCATGTCGAGATCGCGGCCGATGTTCGCGCTCACACGCACCACGAGCCGGCGAGCTCGGGCTCGCGCTGCCTCGACTGCCACATGCCGCACATGGTGTACGGCGTGGTCGAGATCCACCGCAGCCACCGCGTCGAGAGCCCGGACACGCGCCGCGACGTCGAAGGCGGGCGGCCGCATGCCTGCACGCTGTGCCACGCCGACCGCGACGCGCCGTGGGCCGCCGACCGGATGCGCGAGTGGTGGGGCGACGCGTACGAACGTCCGAGGCAGCGCCCCGACGGCGCCCCGCTCGACCTGCCCGAGGCGCTCGCGTCGCTTCACGCGGGCGATGCGGTGCAGCGCGCGGTCTACGCCCGGCGGCTCGGCCGGCCCGAAACCGCGCTCGACGCTCGCTCGCGCGCCGCCGCCGCGTTGCACCTGGTCGTCGCGCTCGGAGATGGCTACCCCAGCGTGCGCGTGCTCGCTCGCCGCTCGCTCCTGGCGCTCGACGCGGAGCTCTCGCTCGGCATCCGCGGGAGCGTCGAGAGCTTCGACCCGCTCGCGGCGCCGTCCGCGCGCACCGAGCGGCTCTTCGAGTTGATCGAAGCCCTTCCCAGGCAGCTCGCGCCACGCCTTCCGAGCGATCCGCGGGCCTGGCTGCTCCAGCCCGGCGGCGGGCTGGACCTCGCGCGCCTGCGCACGTTGCTCGACCTGCAAAGCGACCACGTCATCTCGATCGGCGAATGAAGGACCTGCACACCCGCAAAGCGCTGCGCGTCGGCTGCGCGCTGCTCGCGATCTCGCTGCCGATGGGCGTGGCGCTCGAGGCGCTGCACGGCTTCAAAGTGGCGGCGTGGCTCGAGAGTCCGGTGCGGCGCGAGATGTGGCGCCTCGCCCACGCGCACGGGTCGATGCTCGGCATTCTGTGCCTGCTCTTCGCGGCGCTGGCGGCGAGCTTCGTGGAGCGCGAAGCGACGCGCGCGAAGGCGGCGCGCGAACTGTGCTGGGGCGCCGTGTTGATGCCGCTCGGGTTTTTCGCCGGCGGCGTGCTCAACTACGAAGGCGATCCGTCGCTCGGCGTCGCGCTGGTGCCCGTTGGAGCGCTGCTCGTGATCGTTGCACTGGTGCGCGTGCTGCGCGCGGGCTGAACGGCCTCGGCGCCGATCGAGGCGCTGGCGAAATGGCTTGTGAGCAGGCCGAGCGGCTGCGAAGGCCAAAAAGTCACGAAGGCCAAAAGGCCACGAAGGGGGGCCGGACACTCGACGAATCGAATGCCGGCCCCGAGGGAGAGAGTTCCCGCCGTGCTTCCCAGGCGCAGCGCCGCTCGCAAAAGCGCCGCGCCAACGCGACGGAAACGTGGCCGAATTCTACCTGGATCCGTGCATCGCGCCACGTCACGGCGCAAAACTTCGCACGCGTCTCGAGGATGCGCGCGGGGACTTCCCGCTATTGCAAGTGCGGAGCGTGGTTGGCCCAATAGTGGGCATGAAAACCCCCTCTATCGATCGAGAACTGCGCGCGCGCATCGACGCCTTCGTTAACGAGATTTCGAGCCTGGTCAAAATCTCCGCCCTCGAAGCGGTTCACGAAGCCCTGGGCTCCACGCTCGGCGTGGGCTCGAACGCGAGCGCCCCTGCGCCGGCCAAGCGCGGTCCCGGTCGTCCCCCGAAGGCAGCCGGCGCTGGAACGCGTCGCAAGGCTGGCAAGCGCTCTCCCGAGGATGTTCTGAGCACGGCGGCCACGGTGCTCGCGCACATCAAGGCGAACCCCGGCCAGCGGCTCGAAGAGATCGGCAAGGGCGTCGGCATGCCGACGAAGGACCTCAAACTGCCGATCCAGAAGCTGTTCGATCAGAAGTCGATCTCGACCAAGGGCGTCAAGCGCGGCACGAAGTACTTCGCCAAGTAGCCTTTGGGTCGGCGCGAGCCCGGCTGGTGCGAACTCCGGACGGAAGCTCGAAGCCTGAACACCCCGTTGCGGCGCCCGGCCGCCACGGGGTGTTTTTCGTTTGTGCGCCGCTGCTCGAGCGCGGTGCGCCGTGTGGCTCGATCGGGAATGGGGGGGTAGAAGGGCTGCCGATGCAACCGACGCTGCGCCTTGACCGAGCGACGTTCGACGGGGCCCGTGCTGTGGCGAGCTGCCGAGCAAGGGCGCGCGCGCGATGACCCTTCAACGCGGATGTCCCGCCCGAGGTGTCGTTCGATGCGCCTTCTGGGCGCTGGCGCTGGGCGTGCTGGTCTCGACGGCGGACGCCGTTCGCGCGCAGGCGCCGCTGGTCGATCTGCTCGCCGACCCGGACGCGGGGGTCGGCGCGAAGGCCGACGAGTTCGTGCGCGCGCGAGTGCGCGTCGAAACCATCGCTGCGCGGCCCCGTGTGTTCGCCGGCGAGACGCTTTCGACGGGCGTGCGCGTCTGGATCGAGCGCGAGTTCGCCGAGCGGAACCTGCTTCAGATCTCGGCGCGGCACTTGGACCTGCCCGTGCAGGTGCTCGCACCGTGGCTGGAGCGCGAGATGCGGCCGGCGGCGAGCGGGCCGAGCTTGACGCTCGCGCTCGGCGAGCAAGTGGTCGATGCGCGGCGGCTCGAGCCGCGTGAGTACGAAGGCCGCACGTACCTGGGCTTCGAAGCGGCGTGCCGCGTGCTCGTCGAGCGCGTGGGCGAGCTGCGGCTCGAGGCGCCGCAGGTGCGCCTTGTCTACGCGACGGAGTTTCGCTCGACGCTGCTCACGGACCGCGAGCCCGGCGACACGCGCGTCGCGGTCGTCGTCGGCGAGCCGGCCAGCTTCTCGGTCGAAGCGCTGCCCGAACAAGGCCGCCCGCTCGAGTTCGGCGGCGCCATCGGCGTGTTCGAGCTGTCGGCGACGGTCGACCGCGACGAGTTGCGCGTCGGAGAGACGTTCCGCCTCACGCTCGCGATCCGCGGCGAGGGGAACTTCGGCCGCTTCGAGCCGCCGACCCTCGATCGACTCACGGACTTCCGACTCGTGGGCCGGCTCGCGAAGCCGAGCGCGGACGAGCTCGTCGTGACTTACGACCTCGCGCCGCTCTCGCGCCGTGTATTCGAGACCCCGCGTGTCGAGCTCGCGTACTTCGATCCGCGCCCGCCCGCCTCGTACAACGTGGCGACGGCCGCGGCGCTTCCGCTGCGCGTCGCCGCCGTCGACGGCTCGCCTCGAGGCTCAACCGCGCCCGACGCCGCTCCGAACGAGCTGCCTGGGATGGCAGCCGCAGGGAGCATGTTCGTACTCGTCGCGGTGCTGGCCGCCTGCGCTCTAGCCATCCTCATCGCTCTCGCACTTTGGATGGCGCGGATCCTCCGCTCGCGCAAGTCGGAGTAGTTGTCTTGCTCTGACGAAAATCGCCCCACCGCGGCAAAAGCTGACTCTGTCTGAAACGTCATGGTCGTCCATGTCGGCTGCAGGCATTTGCCAAACCAGTTCTAGGTAGTTCGAGCGCGACCTTCGCATGCGCCGCCAAGTCGGTTGAAGCCGGTGCGACTGCCAAAAAGCCGCGCTCGGGCGTCCTTCGACTGCCGGTGCGCGAAGCCGACCGTGAACGTTTGTCGGCGAAAAAACCCGGTAGTCGAAAGCGGGTATTGGCTCGCGCGCCGCTCACGTCGAATGTTCCGTTGCGATGCAAATGCGATGTTTACCGGCGGACGATTGCCTTTGCCGCACGACAGATCGATACTCCCCGGTTGCTCGCGGCAACTGGAGTCTCGGCGAACCGGAGACTTCAAATCCCTGTCTCTTGAACGTCTCTCAGCCATCGAAATGAAGAACGCTGCGTCCACACGCAACCGCCGCTCTCCGGAACAGATGATCGCCGATCTCCAAAAGAAGATCGAGTCGATCAAGGCGCGCGCCGAACAGAAGAAAGTCCGTCAAAACCCCGTGCTCAAGCATGTCCGCGCCGCGCTCAAGGGCGTCGACCAGGCGCTCGGCGTCGCCGAAGACCGCGCCAGCCGCGACACCCTGAACGAGGCTCGCTCGGCCCTGAGTGCGATCCTGTCGCTCAACGGCGTCGTAGCGCCGGCGGGCTCGGCCTCGGGTGGAGGCGGCCGCCGCTCCCAGCGCGAGGTCGAGAACTTCTCGGAGCGCCTCCTCGAGTACGTGCTCGAACACCCTGGCAACCGCGGCGAACAGATCGCGGCCGCGCTGGGCACCGACACCAAGACCATGCGCCTGCCGATGAAGAAGCTCATCGAGGACGGCAAGGTCCGCACGACGGGTCACAAGCGCGCCACCGCCTACTACCCGCGCTGACTTCGAGTCCGACTCGAGTCCGAAAACGTCCGCGGCGCGAGCCGCCTCTCCGCTGGGAGAGGCGGCTCGCGCCCGTTCGGGGCCGCTGCGCCGAGTTCGGAGCCGCTGCGCGCGCATAGGGGCCCCCCCAAAGGGGTCGCGCGACCGTTCCATCGACTCGACCGCGCCCCTGCTCGTCGTTAGGACTTGCACCGCGCGGCGCCCCTGCCGCTGGCCGTGCTTCGATCCTCCGAGAGACCCCCCCATGCCCGCGAACTCCACGCCGCTCGATCCCGACCTCACCCACCGCGTCCGCAACCTCGTCTTCGAAGGCGGCGGCGTCTGGGGCATCGCCTACGAGGGCGCCTTGCTCGAACTCCAGGAACAGGGCGTGCTCGCAAACCTGCGCCGCGTCGCCGGGGCGTCCGCCGGCGCCATCACAGCCGCGTTGCTGGCGGTGGGCTACACGCCGGTCGAACTCGGCGTCGTGCTGCGCGAGTCGAACTTCAAAGCCTTCCAGGACGACGACTTCGGCTTCGGCCGCGACACCGCGCGGTTGCTCGGCGAGTACGGCTGGTACAAGGGCGACAAGTTCCGCGAGTGGATCAAGAAGTACATCGCGGCGAAGGTCGCGGCCATGTCGAAGCAGCACGGCGTCGCTTCGCCCGGTCCGGCGCCGACCTTCAAGCAGCTCGACAGCTGGCAAGCGGCGCTCGCGAAGAAGGGCGTGAAGCTGCCGAAGCCCTTTCTGATCGGCTCGAACCTCTCGAGGCAGTGCCGCGAGACCTACAGCCTGGAGGAGAGCCCGAACCTCAAGCTTCAGGACGGCGTGCGGCGCTCGATGAGCATCCCGCTGTTCTTCGCCTGTGAGCGCGGCGCGAAGAAGGACGTGATCGTCGATGGCGGCCTCACCTGGAACTACCCGGTGAACCTGTTCGACCACGTCGACTACCTCGACGATCCGGCGAACGGCCTCGTGGTCAACTACCAGAGCGACGACAAGTTCCGCTTCAACACCGAGACCCTGGGTTTCCGCGTCGACACGACGAAGGAACTCGAGTTCAACCTGAAGGACTGGTCGAACGAGCCGCTGAAGATCGACAACATCGTGCGCTACGGCTGGGCGCTCGTGGCGTTCATGCGCGCGATCGCGAACAAGGTGCACCTGCACAAGAACGACTGGTCGCGCACGGTGTTCATCGACGTCGGCGAGAAGATCGGCTTCACCGACTTCGACCTGAACTCCGAGCAGCAGAAGTTCCTCTCCGACCGCGGACGCGAGGGCGTGCGCAAGTTCCTCGAGTGGCGCGCGTCGGCGAAGGGCCGCAAGGAAGTCGCCAGCATCTACAAGTCCATCGCGGCGACGGACGAGGAGTGAGCGGCGCGCACGGCCCGCAAACGGAATCGTTGCGCTCGGACTAGTCGTGCACCGACCCGAAAGTCCATTCGAGCGCGTTGCGGTCCGGGTCGAGCACTTCGAACACCCAACCCTCGCGGCCTTCGAGCTTGGTCGGCGGAGTCTCGATCCGCGCGCCGAGCGCTCGCGCGAGCTCGACGCGCCGCTCGAGTTCGGCGCGAGTCGCGCACGCGAAGCCCACGTGCTCGTGACTGCGCGTCTGGCGCGGCACGAGTGCGTGGAACAGCTTCAAGATCCACCGCGCGCGCCGCGGCATGATCAGCACGATGCGGAAGTCCGGCTGCCCGTCGGGTTCGAGCGTCGCGATCTCGCTGCGCCAGCGGTCCGCGTGCTGGCGCCGGCTCACCAGGCGCGCCGGCAGCAGGCGCAGGTAGAACGCGAGCGAGCGCTCGAGATCGGCGACGCGGAACACGACGTGGTCGCAGCGGGGCATGGCGACGGCTGCGGCCCGGGGGCGGGCGCACGCATCAAGGCCCGACGACGAACTCGAGCGCGTTGCTGAAGGCGGTGGTCTTCACGCCCTGCGGGTCGCGGAACCAGGCTTGCGCGAACACGCGCTGGCCGACGGAGAACGGCTGGCCGAGCGCGCCAGGATTCGCGCTTCGGTACGAGTTCCAATCGAGCGCGAACGAGCCGTCGCACGAGCCCACCGTGCCTCCGGAACTCTGCGGGAGCGAGCGCTGCGTCGGCGACTTCACGCAGAAAAAGCCCGTGCCCCACGCGAGCGGCGTGAAGCCCGTGTTGTTGATGCCGTAGAAGATCAGGCCCTGTTTCTGCGCTTCCACGGTCGACACGTCGATCCCGAAGCCCGACGGCGCGCTCGCGCTCGGCGTTCCCGTGAAGCCGATCGAAGCCGTGCAGCCGCTCGAGGTGACGCCCGCGGTGCAGTACACCGTCGGCGCCGTCGTCGCGTCCGAGTAGTCGATGCGAATCACCGGCACGTACTCGTTGTTGCTCGAGTTCTGCGTCACGGCGGCGCAGTCGCTCTGGTGCCCGTAGCGGTTGCCGCCGTTGAGCCCGACGCCGCCCGTCTTGCCGTCGAGGCTGCCGCCGAAGACCGCGTTCGTGGCGCACTTCTCGATCTGCAGGATGAAATCGTCGCCGCTCGTCGGGTCGTACGTGAAGGGCGCCGTCACGCCGATCGGAATCCACGTCGAGGTCGCTCCGCCGCTCGGCGGGACGGGGCCGCCGGTCCACGGACCGCTGCGCACCACCTGCGTGTTCGCACCGAGGTTGTTCGCGAAGATCGGATCGTGAGCCGCGACGGTGTAGCCCGTCGTCGCCTGCGAGCACGTCACGATCAAGCTCGGAAAGTCGAAGGCCGCGACCGTCTGCGTCGGGCTCAGCGCGCGCACATAGATCTGCGTGATGACGATCGGGCCGCTCTGCGTGAAATTCGAATTCGCGTAGTGCCACTGCCACTTGTGGCTCGCGGTTTGGTTGAACGGAAACGACGTGCCGCTTCCTGCTTGCACGTTGTCGAAGCCGGCCGGCAGGGTCTGGCTCGACTGCGCGAAGGCGTCGAACGAAAGCGTGGCGGCCAAAAGGGCGGACAGCAGACGCGCGGGGGGCAGCATGGCGGGGG
>CALFYL010000427.1 GCA_937952135.1 uncultured Planctomycetia bacterium | reverse complement strand
CGCGCGCTTCGCGCTCCCGCGCGGCGCCATCTCAGTGACCGCCCTGGCGCTCGAGCCAGCGCTCCGCGTCGATCGCCGCCATGCAACCCATGCCCGCCGCGGTGACCGCCTGGCGGTAGACCGTGTCGCACACGTCGCCGGCCGCGAACACGCCTTCGATCGACGTGTAGGTGCCGTTCTTCACCTTGAGGTAGCCGACGTCGTCCATCTCGAGCAGGCCCTGGAACACGTCGGTGTTCGGCTTGTGGCCGATGGCGATGAACACGCCGTCGGTCGGCACCGTGGCGCGCTCGCCGGTCTTGGTGTCGAGCATCCTCACGCTCGCGAGCTTGCCCTTTTCGCCCGGCAGAAACTCCTCGATGGCCTTGTTGAGCAGCCAGTCGATCTTCGGGTTCGCGCGCGCGCGGTCGACCATGATCTTCGACGCGCGAAACTCCTCGCGACGGTGCACGATCGTGACCTTCGAGCACATGCGCGTGAGGTAGTTCGCCTCCTCCATCGCCGTGTCGCCGCCGCCGACCACCATCACGTTCTTGTTCTTGAAGAACGAGCCGTCGCAGGTCGCGCACGCCGACAAGCCGTGGCCCATCAGCTTCTGCTCGCTCTCCAGGCCGAGGTACTTCGCGCTCGCGCCGGTGCAGATGATGACCGCCTTCGCCTGGTACTCGGCGAAGTCCGTCCACACGGTGAACGGCCGCTTGCTGAAGTCGACCTTGATCACGTGCTCGAAGATGATGTCGGTCCCGAAGCGCGCGGCCTGCGCCTTGAAGTCCTCCATCATCTTCGGACCCTCGACGCCCTGCGGATAACCGGGGTAGTTCTCGACGTCGGTCGTGATCGTCAACTGGCCGCCGGGTTGCATGCCCTCGAAGAGCAGCGGCGCGAGGTTGGCGCGCGCGGTGTAGATCGCGGCGGTGTACCCCGCGGGGCCGGAGCCGATGATGAGGACGTCGCGGACTTGGGTCATGGAGTGGTGAAAGGCTTCGGGGAGAAGAGCTGGCGCGGCGCGCGCCCGAAACATACTCGCGATGTCGTTCGTGAGCGCGTTCGTGGATCGGGGCGCGAACCGCAGGGCGACTTGGATGCGTAACTCGCGCTCCGCGTTTCCGTGTCGGGCCGCGTATTCTAGGGCCCATGCAATCGCGGAGCGAGCGCGAGTGGCGCGGACGGCTGGAGGACTTGTGCGCTCGCATCCGGCGCGGAACGCGCAGGGCGCTCGACGACGCCAGTGAGAACGGCGACCTGCGTCCGCTCGCACGCGCCGTGCGCCAAGGCGCCGGCGACGTGACCTATGCAATCGACGAGCTCGTCGAGCGCTCGCTGCTCGAATGGCTCGACGAAACCGCGAGCCAAACGCCGCTGTCGCTGCTCACCGAGGATTCGGGCTGGATGCACCGCGGACCGGGACCGAACGGCGTTCGCGAGCTCCCGGGCTTCGACCACGGCGGGCCGCGCATCGCCCTCGACCCGATCGACGGGACGCGCAACTTGATGGCGGATCTGCGTTCGGCGTGGAGCGTGGTTTCCTTCGCTGGCCCGGGGCCGGACGAGCCGCGCCTGGCGGAACTCTCGCTCGGAATCCTCTCGGAGCTGCCCGACTCGCGCGCCGCGCGCTACCGCGTGATGTGGGCCGAAGGTCCGGACGAGGCGCGGATCGAGACCCGCGAACTCGACGGCGGCGGCGTGGTGCGCGCGAGCGCGCTGCGCGCGGACGATTCGGCGCGCGTGGACCACGGCTACTTTCCGTTCTTCCGCTACGCGCCCGACCAGCGGCCGGCGCTCGCGCGCATCGAAGCCGAGTTCTTCGAGCGCCTGCGCGAGCACGAAGGCGCCGACCTGCGCCACGTCTTCGACGACCAGTACATCTCGAACGCCGGGCAGCTCGCGCAGCTGTGCTTCGGCGTGTACCGCCTCATCGTCGACGCGCGCGGCTTCCTCGCGCGCCGCATGGGCGTGGCGACGATCACCTCGAAGCCCTACGACGTCGCCGGCGCGATCTACGTCGCGCGCGCGGCGGGTTGCGTGCTCGTCGCGCCGAACGACGCGCGGCTCGACTTCCCGCTCGACGTGACGACGCCCGTCGACTTCGTCGGTTTCGCGAACCGCGCGAGCCACGCGCGCATGGCGCCGCATCTGTGGCGCGCCTTCGAGACGCGCTGAGCCCGAGGCGTCAGCGAGCTTCGAGCGCGAGCAGGCGGTCCGCCAGCTCGCGGCTGGCGTGTTCCGCTCCGACGAGGCTCAGGTGCCCGACGTCCTGGAAGGACTCCTCGCGGTACAGCACGCTCTTGTCGAGCTGCACCAGAACGCCGAGGCGCGAGTAGAACTCGATCTGCGAAGGCCGCAGGGGCTTGCCGCGGAAGTTCGGCAAGTCGAGGAACACGACGCGGACTCCGTGGCGCTGCGCGAGTCGGACGATCGCTTCCGCGTAGAGCCGCGCGGCGCGGAAACTGCCGGGCTCCGCGAACACGTCGGTCTCCTCGGCGAGGTCCCAGCTCGCTGCGAGCGCGCGCTCGTAGTCGACCCGCGCCGCCTGCCGCTCGACCGTTTGCTTGCCAGCGACGCCTTGCTCCGACTCGGGCGTGACGCGGAAGAAGCCGCGCTCGGCAACTTGCGCTTCGAGCGCCTGCCGAACGAACGGCTCGCCCGGTCGGAAGTACAGCGAGTCGCCGCCGGTCGCCGCGAGGTTGAACGCGGCGCGCACGACGTCCTCCGGCCCGCGGCCGAGCGCCTTCGCGCCGAGTTCGAGGTGCATCGCCTGCCGGTCGAGCGCCGTGAACGCGCCCCACGGATCGAAGCTCGGCGGATCGAGCGTGCGCCGGCGCTGCTCCGGCGCATCGCGGTAGCGGTACGGCCGGTGCACGACGACGCGCGCGGCGTCGCCGACGTCCATGTAGCGCGGCAGCATCTGGTGCATCGACTCGACGAGGTCCGCCGTCACGCCGACCTCGACGACGACAAACTTCGGCGCGGCGTGCGTGCCGAGCCAGTGCTCGAACTCCAGCAGGCCGATGTGGCGCCCGACGCCGAAGGGCGCGAGGTTCAGCACGCGCCACGACTCCCCGCCCGCTTCGCGCACGCGCTGTTCGACGGCTTCCGGCCGAATCGCGCGCGCCGTGGCCGAGCTTCCGAAGCACAGCACGTCCGCGGGCGCGGGATCGCGCAGCAACTCTCGCAAGGCGCCGTCGCGCGCGTCTGTTACGAGTCCGAGCAAGCTGCGCTGCGTCCACGCGAGCGCCGCGGCGCACAGCGCGATGTAGAGCAGGCCCACGCGCGCCGACTTGGATTTCAGAAAGCCCATGCGCGCCTCAGAACTGGTAGTAGAGGAACGGCGACTTGGCGTAGGACAGAGCCGCGAGCACGCCGGTCGCCAGCGCGAGCACCAACGCTTGCGCGAGCGCGGGCGCGCGGCTCCACAGCCTCGCTCCGCGTTCGTGGATCCACTCGCGCGGCGTGTAGTGGATCAGCGCCGCCACCGCGAGCGCCGCGAGTCCGACGCTCGACAGATTCGCGGGCGTGATCCAGTCGCTGCCGAGGATGCGCAACATCTCGAGCGAGCCTTCGATCCCGCGCGCGCCCTCGAGCACCGAGCCGTTGCGGAAGAACAGCATCGAGAGCGCCACCAGGTGGAACACCCAGACGCGGCGCAGAACGCGCTCCCAAAGCTCTCGCTTCGCAGCACCCAGGTCGCGTGGTGCGCGGAAGGCCACCCCCACGAAGGTGAACACGCCGTGCATCAGGCCCCACAGCACGTAGTTCCACCCGGCGCCGTGCCACAGGCCGGTGAGGAACATGGTGAGCATGAGTTTCTTGAAGAACTGCAGGCGCCCTCCGCCGCGTCCGCCCAGAGGGAGGAACACGTAGTCGCGGAACCAGGTCGAGAGCGAGATGTGCCAGCGCCTCCAGAACTCGGAAATCGATTGCGCCAGGAAGGGCCGGTCGAAGTTCAGCGGAAGCGTGAAACCCAGCGTGGCCGCGGCGCCGATGGCGATGTCGGAGTAGGCCGAGAAGTCGAGGTAGAACTGGAACAGCGCGCCCCACACTCCGACCAGCACGCCGAATGCGCCGTGCGCGCCTGGGTCGCGGAAGACGGGATCGACCAACTCGAGTCCGATCGTGTCGGCGAGCAGCACCTTCTTGGCGAGTCCACACAGCATCAGGAACACGCCGCGCGACACTCGCCCGTCGTCGTAGGCCGGCGTCGCTTCCAGCTGCGGCAGGAACTCGCTCGCGCGAACGATGGGACCCGCGACGAGTTGCGGAAAGAACGAGACGAACAGCGCGAAGTCGAGGAAGCTGCGCGCGGGCGCGAGCTGCCCGCGGTAGATGTCGATCGTGTAGGACAGCGTCTGGAACGTGTAGAACGAGATGCCGGCGGGGAGCACGATCTCCCACGGCGTGAACTCCGCCAGCGACGTGAACCCGGCGCGCGCCAGGCCCGCGGCGACGTTGTCCGCGAAGAAGTTGAAGTACTTGAAGAAGCCGAGCAGGCCGAGGTTGCCCGCGAGCGACACGAACAGCCACGCTTGGCGAACACGCGGCGATCGGCTCGCGTGGATGCGCGCGCCGCAGACGTAGTCGAGCACGCTCGAGAAGGCGATGAGCCCGAGGAACTTGGCGTTCCAGCTCATGTAGAACACGCAACTGGCGGCGAGCAGCCAAGTCAAGCGTGAACGGCGCCAGCGCGCGAGCGACCAATAGCCGTAGAAGGCCGCCAGGAAGAAGAAGACGAACTCGGTCGAGTTGAAGCTCATCGGGCGGCCGAGGCGATTGTGGCGCGCGGCGCGTTCGCTGTCGAACGGCGGCCGCTCACGCGAAGCGCTCCTCGCGCCACGGGTTCGCTCCCGAATGCACGCCGCGCCGCTCCCAGAAACCCTGCGGGTCGTCGCGGCGCACCTCGATGCTCCGCAGCCACTTCACGCTCTTGTAGCCGTACTTCGCGGGCACGACGAGCCGCGCCGGTGCTCCGTGTTCGAGCGTCAGCGCGGCGCCTCCCAGTTGCGTCGCCACGAGCACGTCGGGCGCGAGCGCATCCGCGAGCGTGAGGCTCGCGTCGTACAGCGCGCCGTCGCCGAAGCGGACGAAGCGCGCTTCGGCGCTGGGCTGCGCCAGCGCCAGCAGGTCCGCGAGACGCACGCCCTTCCACTCCAGGCCCAGCACGCTCCAGCCCGATCCGGCGTGAAAATCGGCGTGGAGCACCGTCGTCGAGAGCGCGACCAGCTCCTCGAGCTCGAACACGTGCGGCTCGGCGACCTCGCCCGACAGCGCGAGCCGAAAACGCTCGCCGCGCACGTCGGGCAGCTCGCCGATGTGCTGCACCGGAAGTTGCGCGACGACGCGCTGTCCGGGAGGCGCCGGCGAAGCCTTGCGCAGCGACGGTTCCATGCGCGCGCTCATCCCGCGCTCGGCAGCAGCACGCGAACGCGCGTTCCGCTCCCCAGCCGGCTCGCGACTTCGATCGCGCCCTTGTGACCGCGCACGATCGCCGCCGACGACGACAGTCCGAGCCCGCGCCCGGCGAACTTCGTGCTGAAGAACGGATCGAACATGCGCGACTGCGAGGCGGCGTCCATGCCCACCCCGTCGTCCTCGACCTCGAACCACACGTACTCCCCGGCCGGAAGTCCGGGCGCGAGCGGCAGCGCGTCGAACTCGCGCGCCTCCATGCGGCGCGCGCCGGTTGCGACGCGCACGAGTCCGCCGCGGGCCTCGACGGCTTCGCAGGCGTTGAGGAACACGTTCTCGAACACGCGCTTGAGCTGCGTTTCGTCGACCAGCACCGCCGGCAGGTCGCGCTCGAAGTGCTCTTCGACTCGGATGCGCGTCGACACGCTCGGCTGCATCAAGCGCAGCGCGCGGTGCGTGAGATCGGAGAGGTGCAGACGGCGCACCTGCACCACGGGCGGCCCGGCGCTGGCGATCATCTCCTCGCACAGCGACGCGGCGCGCAGCGAGGCTTCGATGATGCGTTCGAGCGGACGGCGCGCTCGGTCGTGCTCGGGAACGCCGCCCAGGACGAGTTCGGCGCTGCCGAGGATCCCCGTGAGCAGGTTGTTGAACTCGTGTGCGATGCCTCCGGCGAGCGCGCCGAGGCTCTCGAGCCGTTCGAGCTCGCGCATGCGCCGCTCCAGGGTTCGGCGCTCGTCCTCCGCGCGGATGCGTTCGGTCGCGTCCTCGAACACGAGCAGCCGCGCTTCGAGTCCGAGCTCCGCGACTTCGACGCGGTTGGCAGAGCACTCGAGAACGCTGCCGTTCTTCAGCACCAGCCGCGCGACGTCGACTCGGCCCTCGATGAACTCTTCGAGGGCCGCCGCATCGGCGACGCTCTCGCGGCACGCGCCCACGAGCGATTCGCGCGGCGCGCCGAGCATCGAGGCGGCCGCGGCGGCGAGTCCGAAGCGCTGCGCGAAGCGCTGCGCGAAGCGCTGATTGAGCTCCAGCACCGCCCCCGAGCGCGCATCGACGAGCACGAGGCCGTGCGGCCAGCCTTCGAGAGTCGCGCGAAGGAGCTGCTCGCGGCGCGAGATCGGACCGCGCTCAGCGGCGGCGAGCGCGTCGGACGATGGTGCGTCGGAAGAGCTGGTGCGGCGATGGGGCATGGGCTCCGCCATGGTACTGCGCGGGTCAGCGGTCCCGTCCGACGTCGAAGCGCCGCAGGGCGAGCCCGCCGAAGACCACGAGCAGGACGAGTTGCACCGCGAGCACGCCGCCGCCGCTCACGGCGCCGAGCACCCAGGCTCTCGCGAGCGGCAAGTCGAAGATCTTCACCGCAACGAGCGTCGGCGCCGCGGCGGCGGTCAGCACGATTCCGAGCGCGATCGAGCGCAGCAGCGCGAGCACGAGCGAGCGGCCGGCGTTCTGCAGCATTCCGTCCTGGCCCGGCGCCGCACGGTTCGGCGCGAGCAGGAAGGCGACGTTGTCGAGCGCCACCCAGGCCGCGACGACCAGCACCACGCCCCCCATCAGCGCGAAGGCGCGCGCGTCGAAGCCGCCCGTGCGCAGGAACACCGCGGTCACTCCGCACAGCACGAGCGCGCTCACGAGCGCGATCTGCGGAGTGATCGTCGCGAGGAAGATGCGCCACGGCGCGAGCGGCCACGCGCGGATCGACACGAGCACGTCGAGCTCCTCGCGGAAGTCGTAGCGGAGCCCGAGCGAGAGGTAGAACGTGCCGAACACCGCCACCATGAGCGCGGCGTTCAGCGCCTCGTCCGGCTCGTCGACCAGGCGCAGCGCGAAGAAACTGACGGCGGCGATGATGAGCACGCCGAACAGCAGCCCGCCGCGCGCCTTGCGCAGGATCGACGCGCTCTTGCGGAACGCGATCGCGCCGAAGGGGCCGCGTCCGAACAGCCACGGGGTCCGCCAGGCGAGCGGAAGCCGGCGCGCCTCGACCCCGCCGGCGCCGAGGCCGCGGCGCATGCGCGCGAGCCGCTTCGCGAGGTCGGCGGAGGTCGCGAGCGCCGTCTCGCGAAAGTCGACGCGCAGGTTCGAGACGAAGGCCACCGTCAGCCCGAAGATCGCCGCGCACGCGCCGAACGCCGGCCAGAACTCGCCCGCGCTGGTCGCGGCGATCGCGCGCGCCCAGGGCCAGAACAGCGTGAGCAGAACCGACGCGACCGGGTTCTCGGCGAGCCGCCGCAGCATCGCCAGCGGATCGAAGGGCGCGCCGTCGAGGCGCGCACTCGGAGCTTCGAGCATCGTGAGAACGAAGAGGGCCACCGCGGCGAGCACGAGCAGGCGGAGCACGCGGCTCGGCCCGCTCGCCAGCCGCGCCGCCAGACGGTTCTCGGCGTCGCCGAAGAGAATCGAGAGGCCCTGGCTCAGCACCGGAATCCACAGCAGAGCGAGGAAAGCTCCCGCGAATCCGTAGAGCGGCCAGGTGGCGATCCGCGAGGCGCCGAGACCCGCGAACAGCGCGCCGACGGCGGAGCGCACGAGCGCGACCGCGAGCCGCATGCGGATCATCGCCGCGCGCGACAGAGGCGCGGCGAAGAGCGTCTCGATCTCGCCCGCGGGGATGTGCAGCCCCCGGAACGACAGCGCGGTCGAGGCCGTGAAGGTGACCAGCGCGAGCATCGCGCACTGGATCACGAGTTCGGCGTCCTCCACCGCGAGACCGCGCGGCCCGCGGCGTCCGAACTGGAACACCATGCTGATCAGCCACGTCGCCAGCACGCCGCCGCCGAGCAGCGCGAGCAGGATGCCGCTCGGCGTGCGCAGACGGCGTCCCTGCTTGCGCCAGAAACCGCGCCACTTGAGGCGCAGCAGCAGGATCAGAGCTGCGTCGCCGTTCATACGGGAGGCGGCGGATCGCTCGGCGGCGCACTCGGCGGCGCACTCGGCTGCAGGCTCGTCGGAGTCGCCGGCGGCGTCGCGGGTTCGAGTCGGCGCGCCTCGGCGCCGGTCGCGGCGAAGAAGATCTCCTCGAGCGAGCCGCGGTGGTGCACCGGGAAGGCTGCGCGCGCTTCGTCCAGCGTTCCGACGAACGCCGGGCGGCCGCGGTCGAGGATCAGAAGGCGCGTGGCGAGCTCCTCGATCAGCTCGAGCAGATGCGAGGACAGGATCACCGCGCAGCCGCGCCCCGCGAGCTCGACGATGGCTTGCTTCGCCGAGCGAATGCCGCGCGGGTCGAGCCCCGAGAGCGGTTCGTCGAGCAGCACCAGGCGCGGCTCGCCGAGCCATGCGCAGCACATCGAGAGCTTCTGGCGCATGCCGCGCGACAACTCGCCGCCGAGCGCGTCGCGCTTCTCCTTCAACTCGAAACGCTCGAGCAACGCCTCGGCCTGCGCGCGCCAGTCGCGGCAGCGATAGAGCGCCGCCGTGAACTCGAGATGCTCGTCGACGGTCAGGGCCTCGAAGGGCTGCGGATCGTCGGGGATCCAGCGCAGCGCGAGCTTGGCCGCGGCCTCCTCGCGCGCGAGGTCGTGCCCCAGGATCGAGATCACGCCGCTCGCCACCGGCAGCACGCCCGCGATCGAGCGCAACGTCGTGGTCTTCCCCGCACCGTTCGGCCCGACGAGGCCGAGAATCTCGCCCGCGCGCGCCTCGAACGAAAGATCGTCGACCGCCGTCAGCCTGTCGTAGCGCTTCGAGAAATGCTGCACGCGCAGCACGGTCGGCCGGGTGTCGGAGGTCTCCACCCGCTCACACTAACGCGCGGACGGTCGACGCCCAAAGCGCGCGGACGCGACTTCAAGCCGCTCGAGCGCCGCTCACCACGAGCACACGTCGACCGCGGTGACCGCCATCGGCGTGAACGGCGGAAGGTTGGCGACGCTGTTGAACGCGGTGTCGTAGCTCCACAGCCGCGTCGGTGCGCGGTAGTAGTTGCCGCCGATGACCCACGGACTGTCGGCGTAGCTCGACTCCCAGGTGTTCACGAACGAGCCCGTGATGCGGCAGTTGACGCCGGTCCAGTTCTCGTGGAAGCGCGGCAGGTTCTCGAGCCCGCCGTTGTACTGGCCGCCGGGCGTCGTGGTCGTGTTGCCCGAGATCATCGCGACGTTGTAGCTGGTGCCGGTGGCGGCGGGCAGGCCGGAGCTGCGCGACTTGGTGTCGTCCCAGCTGTTCGACAGCAGGTTCACCGCGTCGGCGATCACCGCCGCGCCCTTCTTCTCGACCGTGTTGTAGTTGCCCTGGATGTAGACGGAGTTCTCGCTCACCACGGTCAGCGGCGACGCGAGCTCGGCGCCGTTCACGAGCCGCACGCCCCGCGCGTCCGTTCCGGTTCCCGCGCCGTAGTGCGCCGCGTACACGAGTCCGTTGTCGGGCCAGTACGGCGTCGCCGCGAGCGCCGACAGATCGATCTGCGTGACGCGCACGTCGCCGTTCCCGCCCTGGGCCTGCCGCGCGTCGTACATCGTCTCGTTGCTCACCGCGCTCGCGATCCCGGCCGTCACGTTGGCGCCCGTCGCGTCGTAGGCCGTGATCGAGCCATCGGCGTGCGTGAGGATCGTGAGCCCGGCGTTCTCGTGGTAGTAGCCGCGGCTGTGCGTGCCCGAGCCCGCGCTCGCGAGCACGAAGGTCTGCGTCGACGGATCGAGGTAGTAGGCGCCGCCCGCGTCGGGCTCGTACATCTGGATCGATCCGACGTGCGGCGTCGCGGCCTCGCCGACTCCGTGCGCTCCGCTGAGCACCGTGCTGCCCGTGCCGTTCGCGTAGCCGGCCGGCGGGCCCCAGTATTGCGGCGCGCCGGCGGCCCAGTTGTACCAGTCGCCCGACTCGCCGAAGGAGCCGTTGCCATTCGCGTCGTAGCCGGTCGTGAACGCGCTGTCGAAGCCGCTCGCGCTCGCGATCCCCAGGTTGTTCATCTGGGCCTGGCTGTTCATGCGGAAGTAGTCCAGCGGCTCGGCGCTGTCGAACGGGTTGAGCACCCAGTTGCGCACGCGCACCGTGCCTTCCGACACGCCGGGATTGTCCTTGCGGCGGCGCAGGATCTCGCCCACGGCGCGCACGTAGTTGGTGTTCATCGTGAGCGTGCCGCCGCAGTTCAGGTACATGTCCCGATTGCTGTGCACGCGCCCGCCGAGCGTCATGTTCGGGCCCGGGTTGATCTCGAGGTCCTCGGTGTAGAACACGGCGAACTGGAAGATCGGTGTCGCTTCGGCGTTGACGAGCCGGCGCGCTGTGTAGCGGATGCCTTGGTCGACCGCCTGAGCGCGGATCTCGAAGCCCGTGACGAGGGTTTGAATCCCCGCGGGATCCGTGGCGATGCTGTCGAAGCCCGTCGCGGTCACGGTGTACGGCACGTTGACGCCCTGCACGACCGCGACCCCCGTCGCCGGCGGCGGCAGCCAGTTCGCGATCGCGATCGCGACCTCGCGCTTCGCCGCTTCGACCCCGCCCTCGGCCAGGTACTTCGCGCGCGTGGAGTGCACGTGGGTCTGCGCCTGCCGGTGCGCGGAGTTGGCCATCGTCATCGTGACCGAGACCATCGTCGCCGCAGCGAACACTCCGAACACCGCGTAGAGCATCGCCATGCCCGCGCGCCTGTTTTGTCGTCGGCTCTGAATCTTCATCGTCCCCCCCTTTGTTCCCCAGTTCGTCGCTTCGCGTTCGCGCGCACGGAGCGCGCCACCCCAAGTCCTCTTCTCAACTCCTCGTTCCCGACGCCTCACCCGTTTCGAAGCCGCACGACGGCCTCGCCGAACCACGTGACCTGGCGCCCGCCGGCGTCGACCGCGCGCAGCGCGAGTCGCACCTGGAGCGCCGTCGCGGGGACGTTGACGCCCGGAGTCGCGGCGTCGTCGAAGCGCACCCACTCGACATCCGAGCAGACGACTTCGGACGAGAGCGCGTCGATGCGCCGCTGCAGTTGGTTGCGTCCATTGACCGTGACGACGACGTAGCTGAACTCGCGCGCGTCCCACACGAGCTGCCCGTTCGCGTCGGTGTCCGGCCGGCCCGCGCCCGGCGTTCCCGGAGCGTCGTTGTCCGCCGGCTGCAGGAACACGATCGAGCGCGGCGTCACGTAGTCGGGATCGCTCGGCGCGAGGAACTGCACCGCCGAGTCGTAGTCGTGGTGATCGAAACCCGCGCCCGCGTCGCCGTCGAGGTACAGGTGCGGATAGTTCAGCCCTCCGACGGTCGCGACCCCCGAGCGCCGCAGGTCGGCGATGATCTGCGCGAGGGCCCGCTCGCCCTGCTCGCTGAGCTTCGACGAAGTCGTGGTGATCGTCGCCGCGCCGCGCATGTCGGTTATGGCCTGGATCGTCGCGCCCGCGGTCATCAGCAGCATGAGGCTCGAGATCGCGACCTCGAGGATCGTCGCTCCCGCTCGGCGCTTCGCCGCGCCGCGCGAGCTCCTGCTTCGGATCTGCATGTTCGTCGCTCCCCGCGCCTCAGCGCGCCTTCAGCGTGGCGAGCGACAGCGTCGCCGCGCGCCCGTTCCACGCCGTCCAGTTGATGGTGACCACCACTTGCAGCGGGCTCGGCACCGAGCCGCCCGCGAAGTTCGGGTAGTTCACGACCACGCGCTCGTCGCGCAGCACCCGCTCCTCGTACTTCGCCACCGGAGCGCCCGCCGGAAAGTTCGTCGGGATGAAGTCGATGTTCGGCGTCGTGACTTCCTCGATCGCCGCCGTCAGCTCGCTCATCGCCGTGTTCGCGTCGCGCGCCTGGCGCACGAGGTTGAGCGAGAGCAGTTGGCTGGTGAACGCCGCGAGGAGCGAGATCATCAGCACCAGCGTGCCGAACATGACCTCGAGCATCGTGAAGCCCGCTCGCGCGCTTCGGCGTCTCCGCCCTTCGAAAGCTCTCGCCATGACTCCCGCTCTCACGACGGCGTGAACCGTCGCCCTCTCCGTGGACCCCTTGACTCCAGACTCGGCCCGCCCACCGGTCTCCCTCCGGCGGGCCCCTGTGGGCCGAACAACGTCGGGCTCATCGGCGCCTGAGTCGCAGCCGCTTGAACCCGCGGATGAAAAAACCGAACGCGGGTTGGCGCCGAGTCCGCGAGATTGTCGAAAGCCTGCGATTCAGGCCGGGAAAAGTGTTCCCACCAACTCGCGCAGGCGCGCGCCCTGCTCGCGGTAGAGGCGCACCAGCTCGTCGCGAGGCTCGACTGCCGCGCCGTCGAAGTGGATCCACGGACGCGCGATCTCCGCGAGCGACGGCGTCGCGGCGCCGAGCGCGAGCGAGCGAGCCCAGCGCGCTTGCAGCGCCGCGCCGAGCGCGCCCGCCTCGGCCTGCGCGAGCGGGCGCACCGGAACTTCGAGCGCGCTGGCGAGGATCGAAAGCCACAGGGCGTTGCGCGCGCCGCCGCCGACGGCGCGGACGCTCGTCATCGGAAGTCCGAGCTCGCGCATGCGCTCGAAGCCCCACGCGAGGTTGAGCGCGACGCCTTCGAGCGCGGCGCGAAACAGACCTCCCGCGCGCAGGTTGCCCGGGCGAAGTCCGTGCAACACGCCGCACGAGAGCGGCAGGTCGGGCACGCGCTCTCCGACGAAGTAGGGAACCATCAGCAGTCCGTCGCAACCGGCGGGCGCCGCCTGCGCGGCGGCGGTCAGCGACGCGAGATCGCGTTCGAAGAGCTCGGCGATCTCGGTGAGCACCGCCGTCGCGTTCATCACGCACAGCAGCGGCAGCCACGCGCCGGTGGAGTCGCAGAACGGCGCGATCGCACCCTGGGGATCGATGCACGGAGTCGCGCTGAAGGCGAACACTGTCGCGGAAGTGCCGAGGCTGAGCGTGGCGACGCCGGGCTCGACCGCGCCGCTGCCGATCGCGCTCAGCATGTTGTCGCCGCCGCCCGCCGCGACGAGTGCGCCCACGGCGGCTTCGCCGAGCCCGAGGAAGCGCGCGCCTTCGCGCGTGAGCTCGCCGGCGGGCTCATGGCTCTCGATCAGCGTCGGCAGGCAGCCCTCGAGGCGCGGATCGATCGCCGCGAGCGCCGCGAGGTCGTAGCGGCGCGTGCGCACGTCGAAGAAGCCGGTGCCCGAGGCGTCGCCGGGCTCCGCCGTCGCGCGCTGCGTGAAGCGCCAGTTGACCCATTCGTGCGGCAGGAGCACGCGGCGCACGCGCGCGAAGTTCTCCGGCTCGCGGCGCGCGAGCCACAGCAGCTTCGAGGCCGTGAACCCCGTCGGAACGCTGCGGCCGAGCTGGCGCGACAGCTCGCGCGCTTCCCTCGCCGTCGACGTGTCGCACCACAGCTTCGCGGGCCGGATCACCTCGCCGCGCTCGTCGAGCACGACGCACCCGTGCTGTTGCCCGGAGACTCCGATCCCCGCCAGCTCCGCGGCGCGGACGCCGGGTTGCGCGAAGAGCTCCGCCACCACCGCGCGGATCGCCGTCTCCCACGTTGCTGGGTGTTGCTCCGCCGCGCCCTCCGGCAAGCCCTCGATCAACCCGTAGGCGCGGCTCGCGCTCGCGACGACCTGGCCGCGCTCGAAGTCGAGCACGACACCCTTCGTGCCCTGCGTGCCGACATCGAGCCCGAGGTACAGCCGGCGCTCAGCGGACACCGAGCAGGTGCTCCATCATGAGTTGGTCGAGGCGCTCGTAGCCGAGGCCGCGGGAGGCGATCGCGGCGGGGTCGATGGACGCCGCGCGCAGTTTCGCGGCTTTTTCGCGCGTGTAGCCGGCGATCAGCGGCTCGAGAGCCGCGTCGCGCTGCTCGGCGATCAGCTCGCGCACTTGCGGGTCCGCATCGAAGGCCGCCGCCCGCGCTTGGAGGATCTTGTAGGTGCGCATGCAGCCGCGCGCGAAGTCCCACACGCCCTGTTCGTCCTCGGTGCGGTAGGCGTGCGCGTCGAAGTGGCGCGGGCCGGCGTAGCGCTCGGTTCCGCTCGTGCCTTCGAGCAGGCGCACGAGCAAGAACGCCTGGCGCACGTCCTCGGAGCCGAAGCGCAGGTCCTGGTCGTAGCGCCCGATCTTCTGCGCGTTGAGGTCGATGTGGAACAGCTTGCCCGCTTCCATCGCCTGCGCGACGCCGTGCACGAAGGAGAGCCCGGCCATGTTCTCGTGCGCGACCTCGGGGTTCACCCCCACCATCTCCGGGCGCGCCAGCGTCGAGATGAAGGCCAGCATGTGGCCCGTCGTCGGCAGATAGATGTCGCCGCGCGGCTCGTTCGGCTTGGCTTCGAGCGCGAAGCGCAGCTCGTAGTTCCGGTCGACGACGTACTCGCACAAGTAGTCGAGCGCCTCGCGCATGCGCGCCACCGCCGTGCGCGGATCGCGGCACGCGTCGGCCTCGCTGCCCTCGCGACCGCCCCAGAACACGTAGAGCTTCGCGCCGAGCTCGACCCCGAGGTCGATCGCGTCCATCGTCTTGCGAAGCGCGAAGGCGCGCACCTTCGGATCGTTCGACGTGAACGCGCCGTCCTTGAACACCGGGTGCGAGAACAAGTTCGTCGTCGCCATCGGCACGCACATGCCGTGCTCGTCCAGGGCGCCTTTGAACTCGCGCACGATCGAGTCGCGCTGCGCGGCGCTCGCGCCGAAGGGCACGAGGTCGTTGTCGTGCAGGTTGACGCCCCAGGCGCCGCACTCGCTCAACTTTCGCACGATGTAGGGCGGCGCGAGCGGCGCGCGCACCGCGTCGCCAAAGGGATCGCGTCCGGGATTTCCGACCGTCCACAGGCCAAAACTGAAGCGGTCTTCGGGCGTCGGATCGAAGGGGTCCATCGCAGGGGGCTCCACGGCGCAAAGGCGTGTGTCGGGGCGAACGCTTTCCTGGGCGGCGGACACGGCGCGCCGAGAAAAGTCGCCGTCCATCGTAGCGACAGCGGCTTCGCGCTGGACTTCGCGGCCCGCGGCGTTCGATGCTGTGCGCCGATGAGCGCCGAGCGACTGATCGCCCACCGCGGGCACGCGAGCCAGTGTCCGGAGAACACGCTGAGCGCCGTGGAGTCCGCGCTGCACGCCGGCGCGCGCGCCGTGGAGATCGACGTGCAGCTCTCGGCCGACCGCGAGCCGTTCCTGATGCACGACCGCACGCTCGAGCGAATGTGCGGCGTCGCGAGCCCCTTGGGCGCACTGAACGGCGTGCAGGTGCGCGAGCTGCGCGCCAGCGAACGCGGACGCTTCGGCGAGCGCTTCTCCGGCGAACGCGTCGCGAGCCTGGCGGAGTTCACGGCGCGGATCGGCCGTGCGAAGGACGTTCACGCCTATGTCGAGCTCAAACGTGTCTCCATCGAGCAGTTCGGAGTCGATGAGGTGCTCGACGCCGTTCTCCCGCTGCTGCTGCCGATCCGCCAGCGCTGCACGCTGATCTCCTTCGACGTCGGCGTGCTCCGCGCCGCGCGCTCGCGCACGGACCTGCCGGTGGGACCCGTGTTGATCGCCTGGGAGCAGCGAACGAGCGCCGAGATCGTCGCGCTCGCTCCGAGCGTCGTGTTCTGCGACGTCGAGAAGCTGCCGCCCGAGGGCGGCGCGACCGGCGGGCTCGACGTGCCGGGCGGAGCGCTCGCCGTGTACGAGATCGACCGGCTCGACGTCGCGCTCTCCCTGCTGCGCCGCGGCGCGCGCTTCCTCGAGACCTTCGACGTGGGCCGCTTGCTCCGCGAACTCGCCGAGCACGGGCAGCGCGCGCGATGAGCGAACACGTCGACGTGCTCGTGATCGGCGGCGGAATCCACGGCGCCGGAGTGCTGCAAGCCGCCGCGGCCGCCGGTCACTCGGCCCTGCTCGTCGAAGAGCGTTCGCCCGCCGCGGGAACGTCGAGTCGCTCGAGCAAGCTGATCCACGGCGGGCTCCGCTACCTCGAAACGCTGCAGCTCGCGCTGGTCCGCGAATCGCTGCGCGAGCGCGAGATCCTGCTGCGCGTGGCGCCGCACCTCGTCAAGCTCACGCCGTTCTTCATCCCCGTCTACGACGACACGACGCGCGCGCCGTGGAAGATTCGAGCCGGGCTGTCGATGTACGCCGCACTCGGCGGCTTCGACCGCGACGATCGCTTCCAACGCGTGCCGCGCCGCGAGTGGGACCAGCTCGACGGGCTCGAAACCCGCGGGCTGCGGGCCGTGTTCCGCTACTTCGACGGCCAGACCGACGACGCGGCGCTCGTGCGGGCGGTGCTCGCGTCCGCCCGCGAGCTCGGTGCGCGGATCGAGTGGCCCGCGGAGTTCGTCGGAGCGCAACGCGTCGAGGGCGGCTACGCCGTTCGCTTGAGCACCGCGGCGGGCGAGCGCGAGGTTCGCGCGGCGACACTCGTGAACGCGGCGGGCCCGTGGATCGCCGAGGTGCAGCGCCGCATCCAGCCGCGGCCGCTCGTGTTCGACGTCGAGCTCGTCGCCGGCACGCACATCGAGCTCGAAGGCGTCCTCGAGCGCGGCATCTACTACTGCGAGGCGCCGCGCGACCGCCGCGCGGTGTTCCTGGTTCCGTGGAAGGGCCGCACGATGGTCGGCACCACCGAGACGCCGTACCGGGGCGACCCCGCGCACGTCGCGCCGCTCGAGGGCGAGATCGACTATCTGCTGGAGACGTTCCGGCGCTACATGCCGTCGCGCGCCGAGAAGCTCGTCGACGCGTGGGCGGGCCTGCGCGTGCTGCCCAGGACCGCGAGCAGCGCCTTCTCGAGGCCGCGCGACGTCACCTTCACGCACGACGACGAGTCGAAGCCGCGACTGGTGGCGATCTGGGGCGGGAAGTTGACGGGCTATCGCGCCACCGCGGAGAAGGCTCTCGCGAGCCTCGCGGGGCAGTTGCCGCACCGCGAGCGGCGGGCCGACACCTCGACGCTGAGCCTGCCCGCGTCGATTTGAGGGCCGAATTGCGCGGTTTTCGGCGCGTTCGGGGGCGCCGCCCGCGGGCCGCAGCAGCCCGATCCATCGCGCGCTCGGCGGCCGAGTTTTCTCCGCCGCCGGAAGGAGACGGAACTGCGCGCTCCATGGTTCCGTCGTAGTCTCGACGTTCCCTTTCGTCGCCCCATCCCCATCTGGCGCACCAGGAGAAATCCCCAGCTATGCATCGCTTCCGTCCCACGCTCGCGATCTTCGTTTGCGCAGCCTCCACCGCCTTCGCGCAACGCGCGCAAGTCTTCCCGCTCGACGCGGCCGGCGCCGAGCCGCTCGTCGACGGCCTGCGCTACCGGCCGGACGCCGAACGAGTGCAGGCGCTCGCGGGGCTCGACTCGGTGGTGCTCACGGAGGTGACGCTGCCCGGCGGACGCACGGTCGAACTCGACCTCGTGCGAATCGACGTCGAACGCCTGAAGTTCCGCTACTACGTCGACGGCGACGAGCGCAGCGACTTGCTGCTCGGCACGGACCTCTCGATCTGGAAGGGCGCGATCCGCGGCGAACCGGCGAGCCACGCGATGCTCTCGTTCTCGCAGGTCGGCACGCAGGGCTGGATCGACACCGGCGACGAGCTGGTGCACCTCACGCCGCGGCCGGACGCCGCGGGCAATTGGTGGAACGGCGACGTGCTCATGGCCAGCGAGCGCGCGCTCAACGCCGCCGGCATGCGGCTCGACAACGTGTGCGACGCCGCGCGGCCGCCGCGTGAAGCGGTCGAGCTGCCCGCGGGCGGCGGCGCGAGCGGCGCGGGCGCCACGGGCGGCGGCTCGTCGCCGCTGCTCGGACCCGGCTGCAGCCTGCGCGAGTGCAAGCTCGCGCTCGAGACCGACTATCAGTACTTCCAGCGCTTCAACGACACCGGAGCGCAGGCGGTCTACACCACGACGCTGTGGGCCTACATCAGCGATCGCTACGAGTCGCAGATCAACACGATCCTCACCTTCCCGTACGTCGGCTTCTACTCGACGCCCGCCGATCCGTGGACCACGCCCGACGCGCCCGGCAGCTCGAGCAACATGCTCAACGAGTTCCGCAACGCTTGGCTCGGCGCGGTTCCGAACGGCGCGCGCCTTGGGCACTTCATGAGCGGCGCGTCGCTCGGCGGCGGCGTCGCGTGGCTCGATGTGCTGTGCAGCAACAGCTACAACTTCGCGGTCTCGGGCAACATCAACGCCGGCGTCAGCTTCCCGGTCGTGCAAGCGCCGACCAACTGGGACTTCATGGTGTGCGCGCACGAGTTGGGCCACAACTTCAACGCGCTGCACTCGCACGACTACTGTCCGCCGCTCGACGAGTGCCCGCCGTCGCAGTACTTCGGACAGTGCCAGTCGCAGCAGGTGTGCACGAATCAGGGCACGATCATGAGCTACTGCCACCTGTGCTCGGGCGGCACGGGCAACATCACGACGTTCTTCCATCCGACCTCGGCGCAGTTCATGACGCAGGCGGCGCAGAGCTGCTTGCCGGTCTACTCCGGCATCAGCGGCGACGAGCCGAGCCTGCTCGCGCCCGCGACGACCACGCCGGTGCAAGCGTTGATCGCTGGAACTCCGGTCGGCCCCGTGCAGCTCTTCTGGCGGCCGAATTCGAGCGCGAGCTTCACGGCCGTCGCGATGACCCAGCTCATCGGCGGCGTCTACACCGCGGATCTGCCGGCCTTCGGCTGCGCCGACAGCCCGCAGTACTACTACGCGTTCGACGAGCAGACCTGCGGCTCGCTGACCTACCCCGCCGGAGCGCCGGCGAACCTGCTCGACGCGGAAGTCGGCGTGCTGCAACCCTCGTTCGCCGACGACTTCGAGAGCGACACCGGCTGGACGACGTCGGTCGCGGGCGCCACCGCCGGCCAGTGGGAGCGCGGCGTGCCGGTCAACGATCCGAGCTGGGACTACGACCCGGCCTCGGACGGCGACGGCAGCGGTTCGTGCTGGCTCACGCAGAACCAGCTCGGCAACACCGACGTCGACGGCGGCTCGGTGACCCTCGTTTCGCCGCAGCTCGACCTGACCGGCGTCGACTCGCGCCTCGAGTACCTCTACTACCTGCGGCTCACGAACACGAACGGCGACGATCGGTTGCTGGTGCAGATCAGCGCGAACGGCACGGCGGGTCCGTGGGTCGAGATCGCGCGCCACACCCAGAACGTGGGCTCGGCTTGGGCTCCGCACTCGATCTCGGCCGCGTCGATCAGCGGCGCGGGCGTCACGCTCGGCGCCAACATGCGCGTGCGCTTCATCGCGAACGACGGCGGCACCCAGTCGATCGTCGAAGCCGGCCTCGACGGCTTCCGCATCGTCACACTCGCGTGCAACGGCATCGGCGTGAACTACTGCACGGCGATCTCGAACTCGAGCGGTTTCCCCGCCGCCTTCAGCGCCAGCGGCTCGAGCAGCCTCGCGGCCAACGACCTCGCGCTGCACGCCGCGCCCGTGCCCGCCAACTCGAACGGCCTCTTCTTCTTCGGGTCGAACGCGATCCAAGCGCCCTTCGGCAACGGCGTGCGCTGCGTGGGCAGCCCGTCCTTCCGCTTCCCCCCGACGCTCGCGGTCGGCGGAAGCCTCGACCTCCTCGTCGACAACGGCGTGCACCCCGCGAGCACGCACTTCGCCGCGGGCTCGACGTTCAACTTCCAGGCCTGGTTCCGCGACTCGGTCGCCGGCGGTTCGTTCTTCAACCTGTCCGACGGCTACCGCATCACGTTCACGCCCTGATCTGGGCGAGCGTACGCGAGGCGCTCGCCGCCTCGAGCTGACCGCGCGCCGCGAGCTTCTCACTCGCGGCGCGCGGCTGCATTGCCGCCACTTTGCACTTCACCTCGCGGACATGGAGAGCCCCTGCGCGATCCGGCTCGCGCGTTGGAGGTGACGGACCGCGCGCGTCGCAGCGATCGCCGATGAGCTCGTTCGCTCGCGCCGCGCGCGCCGCGAGTCCTTCGACGGATCGAGCCCGGCCATCCGCCCGCGCCCGCGCCGCTCCACGACCCGCGCCCCGCTCTCCGCGCTTCGACCCTGCGCCGCAATCGACCGCCGGCGCGCCTCCCTCCGCATCGCATGGTTCGCCCCACCCGGGCGCGCGGGGCGTCCGAGGCCGCACTGGCGAGCGAAAGTTTTTGCACGCTGAATGGACACCTGCGAAACACGCCCCCAGCTTGCCAGCTTCGGGGTATCTTTGGTTTCGGACCTGCGGCATTCGCGCGCAGACCCGAGTGCGGCAGCTCGGCCGCGACTCGCGCCGTCGGAGGCGTGCCTCCGACTCGAACTCCTTTTCTCCCCCGAGCCGAGTTCTCCTCCATGAAACGATCGAGTCTTTCCCGCGCTGTCGGCGCTGCCGCGGCCTTCGCCGCGCTCGCCCTGAGCGCACACGCCCAAACCATCGGGTGCGAAATCGGCGTCGCCAACGGCGGCGTCTTTCCCACTACCGGCACTGGTGGAGGCGGCACGTTCCCTACGACGCTGCCCACCGTCCCCACGTCCTTCACGCTGAACGTCGCTTCGCTTCCGCCTGGCGCCACGGTCGTGACCGAAGTGAAGTTCTTCGGCCTCACGCACACCTGGCTCGCCGACACCCAATGGGTGCTCACCGATCCCAGCGGCGCATCGCACAACCTCTGGGTGCGCGGCCCGACGGGCATCACGTCCTGCGACTTCAACGGCGACTACTCGATCGTGCCGCAGTGCGTGGGCCTCGGGCTCACGCCGCCGGCCTCGTGCACGGGCACGGCGATTCTGCCTCCCGGCGCCTACGATCAGTTCTTCGGAGTGGGCACCACCGCCTGGCCCTCGGGCACGAACGGCATCAACAACACGCCGCTCGACTCGATCGCGGCGGCCACAGGAACCTGGACGCTGACGACCTACGACTGGGCCAGCGGCGACTCGGGCAACCTTGGCAGCTTCGACGTGTGCTTCGGCACTCCGCTCGCGCCGTCGGCGCCCTCCGCCGCCCCGGTGCTGGTGACACCGCTCAACGGTTCGTCGTTCTTCAGCGGCCCCAGCGTCAACTTGACGTGGAACGCCGTCGCCTGCGCCACGAGCTACGACATCGACGTCGACGGCGTGGTCACGACGGGCGTCAGCAGCCCGTTCAGCTACGTGTCGACGCCGGGCGTCCACACGTGGACCGTTCGCGCGCTGAACGCGTCGGGCCCGAGCCCTTGGGCGGCTCCGTTCACGTTCACCGACCTCGGGCCGCCGCCGCCGGCGTTCAGCCCTGCGCTCCTCGTCGGCAACGACCAGTCGGGCACGGCCACGATCTACGCGATCGACCCGAGCAACGGCGCGGCCCTGCCGATCTACGCGAGCTCCACGACGGATGCCAAGCCCTGGGGCATGGCGTACGACGCGTCGACGAACACGGTGTACTGGAACAACGGCTCGACGCTGTTCTCGTCGCCCTACGCGAACCCGCTCGTTCCCACCAACCTGGGCGGAATGACGTTCAACGCGGCCACGGTCAACTTCGTGGCCCTGAGCTTCGCCAACGGCAAGCTCTACGGAACTCGCAACATCGCGACCGAAGCGGTCTACGAGATCGATCCCGTGACGCTCGTCGCGACGCAGGTCTACGTCCACCCGTCGACCTACGACTTCGGTGGTCTCGAGCACGACAGCGTCACCGGCAAGCTCTACGGCCTCACCGACGCGCCGAGCACGAGCCGCGGCCTCTACGAGATCAACGTCGTGGGGATGACCGAGACTTTCCTCGCGCCCTACCCGGCCGGTGAAACCGACATCGACGGCCTCGCGGTCCACAACGGCCTCGCCTACTACGTCTCCGACGGCCCGAACACGACGCAAGCCAACTTCTACGTGTTCGACGTCGCCACCGGCCTCCAGGTCGGAACGATCCCGTCGCCCTTCACGGGCAGCGGCACGTTCTCCGCAGCGACCTTCGTCAGCGCCGGCACGAGCTCGCCGGTGGTGTACTGCACCGCCGGCACGTCGACGAACGGTTGCGTTCCGTCGATCAGCGCCAGCGCTCAGCCGAGCGTCACCTTCGCGAACGCGTGCCAGATCGACGTCGCGAGCCTCGAAGGCCAGAAGCTCGGCCTGATCTTCTACGGCGTCGACAACACCGGCTTCGCTCCGAATCCGTGGGGCACGGGCACGAGCTTCCTGTGCGTGAAGTCGCCGACGCAGCGCACGGGTACGCAGAACGCCGGCGGAACCGCGAACCAGTGCAACGGCGCGTTCTCGCTCGACTGGAATGCGTACCAGGGTGCGCACCCCGGCTCGCTGGGCAACCCGTTCTCGGCGGGCGACAAGGTCTACGTGCAGGCGTGGTACCGCGACCCGCCGGCGCCGAAGACGACGAACCTCTCGGATGCGGTCGAGATGACGATGCTCCCCTGATCGCTCGGATCAGGCGAGCCAAGCTCGGCTCGACCGGCCCCGCTTCCAAACGGGGGCGTCGACCAGCGGAGGCGCCGACCGCCTCGAACCGGCCGCGCGCCGCGAGCTCCTCGCTCGCGGCGCGCGGCCGACTTTTTGTCTCGCGGCGTACTCGCGGCGTACTTGCAGCGTGGCGCCGCCGCTCAGCGCCGGGCGTTCGCCTTCCGACGCGGCGCCGCCGGTCGCGCCGACTTCGACGCGCGGAGCGCGCGCTGCTTCTGCTCCTCGGCCTTGAGGATCACCGGGCCCTTCGCACCCGGATCGAGCCGCACTCTCGCGAGCTTCACCGCGGCCGCGATCAACGCTTCGATCTCCGCGCGCTCGAAGTCCGCCGGCGCGTTCATCGCGATGTGGCGCACCGTCTTGCCGCTGCCCTTCAGCAGCCTGCTCGGATCCGACTTCGAGAGCCGCGCGCCCTGTCCGAAGTAGAGGTTCACGAAGTGCGGGTGAACTGCGATCGAGCGCACCCCATCGGCGCCGCGCTCGGTCGGCGAATAGGAGATCACGAGCGCGTTCTGGCCCTCGTACATGTACACGATCTCGAACAGGCCCGGCAGACGAGCGCGCAGCTTCGCACGCAACGCCTTCCCGAGCTTGGCGACCTGTGGTTCGTACCTCGCGAAGTAGCTCGCGACTTGCGTTTCGACGTTCTTCACGCGCAGACCTCCTGTTCGCTGGGCGTGTTGCGCACTGTATTCCGCACCGCGCCGCGCTTCACGGCGTCCTCGCGCGTTCGAGCAACTCGGCGAACGCGGGCGCCGCTCCGAGCCCCGACTGCGTGAGCGCCTCCGCGACTTCCGCGCGGCGCGTCGCGTCCACGTCGAGCGCGCGCTCGAACGCCGCGCGCGCGGCCTCCAGATGCCGCACTGAACCCGCGTCGTCGCCGTCGCGGGCGGCGAGGGTGTGCGCGAGGACGTACGCGCGCGCCGCGTCGAGGCTGCCCGCGTACTTGTCGGGCTCGTAGGCGAGCAGGTCCGCCGCCCCCTCGGCCACCAACTCGTGCGAGCCGAGGAGTTCGCCGACCTCCACCCGGGCGCGCGCGATCTGTCCGAGCTCCTCGAGTTTGATCCCGCGCCGCGCGACGCGGTGCGCATCGAGGTGGTGCGCGCGCGCTTCGGCGAGCCGCTCGCGCGCCGCCTCGTAGCGCCCGGCCGCGCGTTCGATGTCCGCGCGATGGTGCGCGATGCGCCCCAGACGCAGCGGAGCGTTGGGATCGTTGGGCGCGAGCGCCGCGAGGCGCAGGCACGCGCGCTCCGCCTCGATCCAGCATTCCATGGCGCGCGCCGCATCTCCCGCGTCCTTCGCACGCTGGCCGCGCCCGAGCCAACTGATCGCCAGCCCCGAGAGATAGCGGTCGTTCCGCGGATGTTCCGACACCAGGGCTTCCACCTCGGCGTGCGCGGCGTCGTTCCAACGCGCGACTTGCGCGGCTGCGTCGGCGGCGTCGGGGCGGGGCCCGATCACCGCGAGCGTCTCGAAGCTCATGGCGCGCAGGTGCCGCAGAAACCCGCTGGGCTGCGCGACCGTCTCGGAGCGCGCGAGGATCAGCTCCATCGCGTCACGCACCGCGTCGCGGTCCCCGCGCTGCTGCGCGAGGGTCGCCAGGCGCCCGACGGCGGTGAGATACAGCTCCAGCCCGTCGTTCGCATCGAAGCCCGCCGTCTCCAGCGGCGCCGCGATGCGCGCCGCCTCCGTCCAGCTCCGCTCGGCATCGGCCCTGCGGTCGAGCGTGTCCTGCAAGTGCGCCAGTCCGAGCAAACCGCGCGCGAGTTCGTGCCGCGCCGGCAGCGCCTCCGGCTCGAGTTCGCTCGCGCGGCGCAGGCACTGCAGCGCGAACTCCATCGCCTCGATCGCCTCGGGCGACGACGCCGGATTGAGCAGCACGGTGGCGAACGTCAGCAAGTTGCCGAGCGCGAACAGCGTGCGTGGATCGTCGCCGCGAGCCGCGAGCAACGCGCGCATGCGCTGTTCGGCGCGTTGGAAGTCCGCTCTCGCGCCGGCGAGGTCGCCCGTGTCGCGCTTGAGCCGCGCGAGCTTGCCCAGCGCCCTCGCGGCGCGCAGCTCGACCTCGGGATCGCCCGCGGAACTTTCGGCCAGCCGCGCGTAGAGCTCGCCAGCTCGCCCGAGCAACTGCGCCTTGATGGCGTCGACGCGCGGGATGTCGCGCAGTTCGTGGTGCGCGACCTTTTCGAGCGTCAGCTCGATGGCGTCGAGCGCCGCCGCGAGGTTCGCCTGCGCGGTGTCGCGCTCCACCGCGACCAGCTCGCGCGCGCGCGAGGCCTGCGCGCCGTACACGAGCGGCCCCGCGACGCTCGCGAGGAGAAGCAGCGCGAGCGCCGTCGCGCCGGCCGGATGACGCTGCGACCAGCGCCGGGCCGCGAGCGCGAGGCTCACGGGCCGCGCTTCGATCGGCCGGCGCTGGAGCAGGTTCGAGAGATCGCGCGCGAAATGCGCCGCGCTCGCGTAGCGCCGCGCCGGATCGCGCTCGAGCGCCGCCGCGCACACCAGCTCGAAGTCCGCGGGCGCCTGCGGCCGGCGGCGTCGCAGCGCCAGCGCCTGGCGGCTCTCGACGCGCGACGCGTCGCTCGATTCCCACGGTAATTCCAGCGCGAGCGCTTCGTAGAACGTGACGCCGAGGGCGAAGACATCCGCGCGCGGACCGAGCGCCTCGGCGCCGCTCGAGGACTGCTCGGGCGCCATGTAGGCGAGCGAGCCCAGTTGCGCGCCGTGGCGCGTGATGCGCTCGTCCCCCGCGCTCGCCGCCAGCCCGAAATCCGTGAGCAGCACGCGGCCCTGAGGCGTCAGCAGGATGTTCGACGGCTTGACGTCGCGGTGCAGCACGCCGCGCTGGTGCGCGTGCTCGAGCGCCTGCGCGACTTCACGGGTGAGCCACGCGCACGCATCGTTCCAACTCAGCGCGAAGAGCGGATCGCCGGCGCCTTCCGAGCCCACCTCGAAGCCGCGCTCGTGCGCGATCGCCGCCACCGACTCGCGCAGGTCGGCGCCGGAGAGCTCGCGGCGCTCGCGCTCGCGCAGGCGCACGAGCACGTCGTGCAGCGACGCGCCGACGATCAGCTCCATCGCGTAGAACGGCGCCCCGGACGCGTCGCCGACGGTGAAGATCGGCACGATGCCGGGGTGCGAGAGCCGCGCGACCGCTTCGACCTCGCGCTGGAAACGCTCGCGCGCGCCGCGGAAATAGAGCTGCTCGGGCCGCACCATCTTCAGCGCGACGCGCCGGCCGAGCCGCGGCTGCTCGGCGAGCAGCACGACGCCCATGCCGCCCTGGCCGAGCCGGCGCAACACGCGGAACTCGCCGAGCGTCTCGGGCAGTTCGTCGCGCTCCGCCATCAGCCCGGAGCGCGCCAGCGACTCGACGCGGGCGCGGAGCTGCGCCGCCCGCGACGGGTGCGCCACGCACAACTCGTCGAGCGCGCTCGAATCGCCGCTCGCGTGACGCTCGAGCACCTGGAACACGAGTTCCTCCAGCAGGGCTTCTTCGGCGGACATGGCGCGCCCCGCGGGGCTCGCACGATGCTATCCGGCCCGCCGCGGCACGGCGCGGGCGCCGGCATTCCCCCGGGTCAGACAGCGGGCGTTTCAGAAGGGCAGCCGCTCGCCCTCGCGAGCCGTGAGCTGCGAGTACAGCCCCTGCAGCCGCTTCGTCAGCGGCCCCACGGCGCCGTCGCCGACCGTGCGCTTGTCGATCTCGAGCACGGGCGAGAGCTCGCCCATCGTGCCGGTCGTGAAGACCTCGTCGGCGCCGTAGAACTCCACGAGCGACAGCCGGCGCTCCTGGGCGTCGATCCCGTTCGCACGCGCCATCTCGAGCACCGTCGCGCGCGTCACGCCCGGCAGGCAGTGGTCCGCGAAGGGCGTGAACAGCGCCCCGCCGCGCACGAGGAACACGTTCGTCGCGTTGGTCTCCGAGACGTAGCCCTCGATGTCGAGCATCAGCGCGTCGTCGACCCCCGCGTTGTTCGCCTCGATCTTCGCGAGGATGTTGTTGATCAGGTTGTTGTGGTGGATCTTCGAGTCCACGCACATCGGCGGGTTGCGGCGCCACGAGCTGGTCACGAGCCGGATGCCGCGCGCGTCGTAGACCGGGGCCTTCCACTCCGCCAGCACGATCAGGCACGGGCCGTAGCGGTTGAACTTCGGGCTCATGCCGCTCGTGACCTTCTCGCCGCGCGTGAGGGTCAGACGGATGTGCGCGCTGTCGCGCATGCCGTTGCGCTCGAGCGTGGCGAAGATCGCCGCCTTGACCTCTTCGCGCGTCGGAACCCGCTCGAAGGCGAGCGCCTTCGCCGAACGCATCAGGCGGTCGAGGTGCGCGTCGAGCTTGAAGATCCGGCCGTCGTAGACGCGCAGGCCTTCCCAGCACGCGTCGCCGCCTTGCACGGAGCTGTCGAACACCGAGACCTTGGCGTCGGCGCGCGGCACGAGCTTGCCGCCGACGTGGACCCAGATGTTCTCGTTGCGCGGATCGGGCAGTTGAACAGCCATGGAGAGCGGTGGAGCGGGCAGCCGTTACGGCCCGACGCGCATCCAGCGCACCACGAAGTCGTTCGAGTCCCCGTCGCCGTTGAGGTCGCGGCTGCCCCCGGAGCTGATCATCGATTCGTCCGCGATGAACGCGACCCCGAGCGCCGCTTGCCCTTCGCCGACGCCGATCGCGGCGAAGGCCGCCGGCGCGCTGAGCGAGTTGAGCGTCGATACCGCGAAGCTGTCGGTGATGCCCGCCACGTTCGTGCGGAACAGCACGAAGTCGCTCTTGTCGCCGTCGCTGTTCCAGTCGAAGTTGTCCGCCGCTTCGTCGACGCGGTACAGCGCGATGCCGGCCGCGATCAGGATCCCCGCGTTGTCGTCGTCGACGGCGACGGCGGGACCGGGGAAGTCGAAATCGCTCGTGTTGCCCGGATCGAAGCGCGCGAAGGTCGGCACGCTGTCGCCCGTGTCGTTGTCGCGCGCGGCGTTGATCGAGGCGCCGAACACCGACTCCTGGAAGGCGACGCCCACGCGCGTGCGGCCGGGCTGCTCGCCCATCCAGCGCGTGCCCGCGCCCTGGAAATTGGCTTGCGTGCCGTGGTCGAAGGTCCAGGCCGCCGAGTTGCCGTTGTCGGGGTTGAGCCAACCGACCAGCAGGTTTTCCGTCGCCGAACCGTCGTAGTTGCGGTTGTCCGCATCCTCGTCGACGACCGCGATGAAGCGCCCGGCGAGGTCGGTGACGCCGCGCGTTCCGCCGGCGGTGTTCGAGAGCGCGACGAGACCGGCCGCGTTCGTGAAGACGCCGTTGCTGCCGAGCGGATGGGTCGTCGCGATCCAGCGCAGCACGCGGTCGTTCGTGTCGCCGTCGTTGTTGAGGCCGTTCGTGACGCAGTTGCCGTCGTCCGACTCGGGGATCACCGACGCGACGTACGTGCGCTGGCTCGTGCGCACCACGAGCACGCGGTCCTCGCCCGCGAATCCGGTGTTGACCGGATCCTCCGTGTCCGCGAACCACGCGCCATAGCGCACGAAGTGGAGCACCTGGTCGGTCGTGTCGACGTCGTTCTCGGTGCAGTGCGACGGCGCCCAGTTGTTGAACGCTCCGGTGTAGTTGTTGAGCGACCCCGCGCCCTGCGCCGCCTCGTCCACGAGGAACGCCACGACGAAGTCGGTCGTGTTCACCTTCAACGCGCGCAGCGGCGCCGTCGCGCTCGCCATCGCCCGCTCGGTGGACTTCACCACCGGCGTCGCGTCGCCCGAGTTGATCAGCGCGAGCACGAAGTTGTCGTCCACCGCGCCGTCGGCGTTGAGCTCCACACCCTCCGCGACCTCGTCGAGCACCGCGAACACCATCCCGCCGTCCTGGCCGACGAGTTGCGGGCGCAGCACGTTCACGCCGTCGTCGTTCAGGAGCCGCACGGGCGTCGTCGGCGCGCCGGAGGAGATGCGCACGACGTTGATCGAGGTCTCGGGCGCCACCAGCGGGTCGCCGGTGTCGTCTTCCATGAAGTACAGGCCGCCGTCGAGCGTCACGACCGTGCGCGGGCCGCTGCCGGCGCGCGAGAGCGTCTTGACGAAGGTGAGCGAGGCGAGTTCGACGCTGCCGGCCGGCGCGCGCAGCAGCACGAGGTCGTCGGGCGCCACGGTGTCGCCGTCGCCGCTCCAGTCGCGCTCGTCCTCGAGCTCGTCGACGACGAAGAACACCGTCGAGCCGAGGATCGCGACCTCGCGCGCGGCCACCGGCGAGCGGCGCTCGGTGCGCGTCGCCATGTTGACCACGACGGGGAATTGGTCGGCGACGTCCTGGTCGCTGTTGACGTCGGTTCCGCCGGCGCCGGTCGTCAGTTCGTCCGCCAGGAACACGAGCCAGCGCTCGCGCATCTGGATGCGGGTGTTCGCGGAGACCGACACGCGCGTGTTGCGCACTTGATAAAGGAACGTGCCCTCGCCCTCTTCGATGCACGAAGCGAGCGGCGCGAGCGCCAGGGCGGACAGGGTGAGGACGAGGCGGCGCGTGTTCATGTCGTGGATGGGTCGGACGCGTTCTGCGGGCGCGTCCGAACCGAGAATGTAGCCCTCGCGCCGCGGGCGAACCAGCCACCGCCCCAAGCGAGCCGCGCCGCCCGATCCTCGCGGAACGGACGGCGCGGCGAAAGCTCGGCCTCGTGCGGCAGTCTCGCGTGGCCGAGCGCTGGATCCGCGTTCAGCTCACTGGCAGAACGTGACCCGCACGGCGTTGGTCAAACTGTCCGTGAAGGGCGCGGCCGGGTCGCGCGACCACCACTGGCAGTAGATCGTGTCGCCCGGGTCGAGCGAGTACAGATTCAAGTACGCCGTCGTGAAGACGAACGCGAACGCGCCCGTGCAGTTGTTGGCCGGCGGCGCGGTGCCGCCGCTGGACACCGTCGGCGTACGGATCGTCGGCGCCGCAACGCACAGCGTGCCGCCGTGGAACGGCGTCGCCAGCGGTCCGAAGCCCCAGAAGAGCAGCCCGTTCTTCTGGTTCAGCACGTTGTTCGCGCGCACGGTGAAGTTGCTCGCGCTCTTGCTGGGCAAGTTGAGCGTCGAGACAGCCGGCACGCAGCCCAGCGAGTTCGTCTTCGCCGTGCAGTACGTCGCGACCAGCGAAGTCGTGGCGAAGATCGGACCGAAGTGCCGCGTGGCGCTGAGGTTCCCCGCCACGTCGCGGGCGCGCAGGTGGAAGTAGCGTCCCGTGCCCGACGACCCGATGTTCTGCGTGAAGTTGGTCGCTCCGGCCGCGATGTTGTTCGCGCCGACCGGATCCGTCGTCGCCGAAGTGTCCCACACGCCGACGTATCCGCTGAGGCCCGAGTGCGCGTCCGACGACGCCGCCCAGATCACGTTCACCGTCGTGTTGCACGACTGCACGTTGACCGTGTGCGAGGTCGAACTGATGACCCCGGGAGTCGACGGAAGCGTGGTGTCGATGCGGTACGGACCGACTTCACTCGTCCCCGCCGTCCAGTTGCCCGAGTTGTCGACGGCCTTCACGGCGAAGTACCACGTCGCGTTGCTCGACAGTGCGGCGGTCGTGTAGTTCGTCTGCGTCTCCTCGGTGTCCTTGACGTTCGCCACGAACACTCCGGGCGCCGATCCCCAACTCACGCCGTAGCCGTCGACGCCCGACACGGCGTCCGTCGACGGATTCCAGTCGAAGTCGATCGTGGGGTCGTTCGACCAGGTGCTGAGCGCGTGCGAGGTCGACACGAGCCCCGGCGGCAGACCCGGCGCCGTTCCGTCGACGTACACCGTCGCCGCCACGGTCGGGTTGGTGAAGTTGTCGCCCTGCGCGGTGACCGACCAGCTCTTGATGCCTTCCGTGGCCCACGACGTGCGCCACGTCGCCGAGCGGCCGAAGAACGGATCGAGGTTGCCGAGCAACACGTCGCGGCCGGAGTGCTGGTTCGTCAGGAGGTTCGTCACCGCCCCGTCGAGCAGCGTCGTGCTCGACGCCGCGAGCGCGTCGCCGGACGACGACGAGTTCAGGAACACCGCCGAAGCCGTGGCGCCGCTCGTCGAGGCGTTCGCCGTGATGTCGACCTGCTGGCCGGGCGTCACGAAGGTGTCGTTCGCCGTCACGCTGAGGTTGACGGTCGGCGTCACGTCCGCCGTGAGCACGTAGACCGTCACACCGAAGTACGCCGTGCTCGACGAGCTCGCGGGGAAGCTCTTCCAGCGCCAGGTTCCGGCGATCGGATTGTCGAGGATGCGCACCTCGGTGTTGTCGATCGAGCTCTGCTGGGCGAACCACTCGCCGGTGTTGTTGGCGGTGGTGTCCACCGGCGGCTGGTCGAGGTACAGGTTCCAGTTGTTCACGAGCGCCTGGCTGGCGCCGGAGGAGGACTGCGTCTCGACGTAGTGCATGACCGCGATCAGGCGCGTCGCGTTCGCCGGCACCGTGAAGTCGCCGAAGGTCGACGAGCCCGCGCCGAGCGTGAACGCCCACGAAGTGTGCGATCCGCCCGACGACCACTGCGCGCGCGTGCCGTCGATGCGGCCGGCGCCGTAGTTGTCGAGGTGCGTGGCGGTCGGAGTCGAGAGGACCGTGTCGTCCTTGGTGACCGCCGTCGCCATCAGGTGCGCCGACATGCGCTCGGGGAGGTACGCGAAATCCGCGCGCTGATCGATGATCAGAGAGGCGAGGCCGGTCACGTGCGGCGCCGCCATGCTCGTGCCCGAGTTGTTGAAGAAGCCGTTGACGTTCGTGGCGTCGGCCGAACGGATCCAGCGGCCGCCGGCGACGACGTTCGGCTTCCAACGGTTGTCGCCCGTCGGTCCGCGGCTCGAGCTCGAACGGATCGAACCCGGCAGGCCATCGCTCGCGTCGTTGTAGTCGAGCACGCTGCCCACGGTGAGCACGTTCTTGGCCGAGGCTTCCTCGCCGATCGTGCCCGCCGCCGAACCGTTGTTGCCGGCCGCGAACACGTTGAGTTGCGCGTCGGCCCAAGCGTTGTCGTCGTACATGCGCGGGTCGGCCTCGCTGCCGATCCAGGGCGACGACGAGCTGCCGCCGGTGCCCCACGAGTTGTTCGTGACGTGCGGACGCGGCGTGGTGTTCGTGCCGTCGTTGTACGACGTGCTCGTGTGGCCGAGCACGCTCGACACGCTCACCGAACCCGAGCAGCCGTTGAAGATGCGGACGTTGAAGATGCGTCCCGTCGCGGCCCAGCCGAGCCCGCGCGCAACGCCGCGCAGGCTGGTGTCGCCCGCGCCGTCGCTCCACATCGTGCCGGCCACGTGCGTGCCGTGGTTGCACGAGTCGCTCCACGCGTCGCCCGCGCCCGAGTCGTCCCAGCCCACGCCGAAGATGTGGTTGAGCGCGTTGTGCGAGTTCTCGACGCCCGAGTCGACGATGCCGGCGACCGTGCGCGAGTTCGTGCCGCCCGTCCAGAAGTTGCGCGAATCGTCGGCGTTGACGAGGCCCATCGACTCGTCGTGGAAGGGCTGCTCGGGAACGCGCCGTTCGATGAACTGCACGAAGTCGAGCGCGACCACGGCCTCGACCGATTGGGGCATCAGGCGCACGCGGTGCGCTTGGATGCGTTCGTTGTAGTCGAGCACTTCGACACCCAGCGCCTCGAGCTGGCGCTGCATCCAGCCGCCCGTCACGTACACGCCCGCGAGCGGCTGAGGCTCGCCGAGGCTCGTCGTGCCGTCGGCGTTCGCGATCTGCGGCGCCGCGCCGAGAACGGCCCGCGCGTTGGGGCCGAGGTCCGACTCGAAGAGGTTGATCCAGGCCTCGATGGGCTTGTTCGCGTCGGCGACGCCGAGGTGCTCGACGAGGGCCGGGTGGAGCTTCTGCCACGTGCGCGGCAATCCGATCCAGTGCACCGCATCGTGCGCGGCGAGCGCGTCGATGGAGCTCGCCGGCAGCGCGAGCTTGAGCGTGTAGTGCGGGTGGAAGCCGAGCACGCGCGCGCCGAGCGCTTCGAGCTGCGCGATGCGTTCGGGCGTGATGCGCTTGGACATCATCGCGAAGGCGTAGGTCTGCTGGAGCGGACGGCCGTCGAGGTACGCGGCCTGCACCTGCGCCGCGAGCAGCGGATCGATGCGCTCGCCCTCCGGCGGATAGTGACGGCCCGCGGCGAAGCCGAGGAAGTAGGGATCGCCCGACTCGGGCTGCACGAGCACGTCGCCCTCGGGCGTCGCCTCGTACACCGGCGGATTCGGCAACGGGATCGAGTCGTCGAGCTGCTCCTGGCGCGGCGTCGGCGCCGGCGCGTTGTCCGGAACGAGCTTCCAGCCGCTCTCGCCCTCGCGCGCGTCGCTCGAGATCGGCGCGAGCGGGCCGCGGTCGGCGCGCGGCGCGGGTCCGAAGAGCCGCCGCGAGTCGAAGGTGTTCGCGATCGAGCCGGATTCGCTCGGAGCAAGTCCGTTCGCAGCCGGCGCGGGCGCGGCGATCGACGCGGGAAGTTCCGTGGGTTGTTGGCCGGACTGCCAAGCCGCCGCGAGGGCCGGCATCAGCAGTGCGCCGCAGAACGTGAGGGGGTAGCGCGACATGGGACGTTTCCTTGACTGGGCGTCTCGCGCCCCGACCGGGCGGGGCAACTGGGAGAAGACGAGGAAGCGCAGCGCGGCGTGCGCCGAGCGACCTTCAAGGGAGTCGAAGCGCAGCCGAGTGCCACCTGTGACACAACTTTCGCGGGAATTTCACCATCCATCGGCCGATCTCGCAGCCCCTCGCGCCCGAGCGATTCCGCCCGCGACGCCTTCCGACTCCTGTCCGAGGGCGCGAAAACAGCGCGCGCCGCCCCGCCTCCCTCGCCGGTGAAAGCGAGGCAGGCGAGACGGCGCGCCGAGGACGGCCGATTCGGAGTCAGGTTCCGGAGCGGTCGTTCAGTTGCAGACCGTGAAACGCACCGCGTTCGACAGGCCCGTGGTCGACGGGCTCTGCGGATCGCGCATCCAGAACTGGGCGTACACGGTCTCGCCCGGATCGAGGCCCAGCGCGTTCATCTGCGCCGTCGAGAAGGTGAACGAGTAGCTGCCCGTGCAATCCGAGCCCGCTCCGCTGCCGCCCGAGCTCTGCGACGGCGTGCGGATCGTCGGCGGCGCCGCGCACAGCGTGCCGCCCTGGAAGGGCGCGCTGGCCTGCGCAAACCCGAAGAACAGCAGGCCGTTCTTCTGGTTGATCACCTGCGAGCAGCTCACCGTGA
>CALFYL010000426.1 GCA_937952135.1 uncultured Planctomycetia bacterium | reverse complement strand
CGGGCCCGGCAAGGCGGTTGGATTTGGCGCCGGATCCGTAGGAAGAGTGCGCGCCGCGTAGCGGGTATGGGCGGGCGCCGGAGCGAAAGGCGGGCGCGGGTGCGGTTGCGGCGAGGGTCGGCTGCGGGCCCCGGCGGGCGTCGCGGGTGTTCATCGACGTCCCCAACGTGCTCCCCCAACGTGCTCCCCCAGCGTGCTCCCCCAACGTGCTCCCCCAGCGTGCTCCCCCAGCGTGCTCCCCCAGCGCGCTTCCCCGGCATCCTCCCCCGGCGAGCCCCCCTTCGAGGGCGCGTGGCGAGCGATCCTCAGCGCCCGCTCGACGATAGGAACTCCACGACCGCACGGTCCTCGAGCTCGCTGGCGTCGCCGTGCTCGGTCAGGAACTGGAGCGTCTCCAGCACCGCCGCGCCCGATTCCGGCCCGCGCAGCGCGCTCGCGAACTCGTCGCTCTCGTGGCACTTCGCGCAGTGCCGCTCGAACAGCGCCTTTCCATCGAGCTCGCCGGTCTCGACCCGCGGCGGCGCCTCGCGCTCTCCGCGCTGCGACGCGCTCCACAGCGCCACCGCGACGAGCGCCGCCACAAAGCCGGCCGCCGTGAATCGAACGTTCCGCGTGTGCATGGAGCTAGACCAGGTCGAAGCGTTCGGTGTGAAGCTGCCGCGAGCTCAGGCCCAGCTCGCCCGCGATGCCCTCCATGAGGTCCATCATCGGCGCCGGACCGCAGACGAACACCTGGGTGAAGCGCAGGTCGCTCGGCAGGTGCTTTCGAAAGATCTCCGTCGACAGCCAGCCGCGTTCGCAGCGCTCGCCTTCGTCCGGATTCTCGAGCACCAGCACGAGCTTCAAGTCGATCTCGGCGCTCAAGCGCTCGAGCTCGTCGACGAACATCGCCCGCGAGCGGCTCGACGCCGCGAAAAACAGCGTTGCGGGCCGCTTGTCGCCGCGGTCGCGCATCGCGAGCAGGATCGAGCGCATCGGGGTCACTCCGACGCCGCCCGCGACCAGCACGAGGCGCTGCGCGGCCACCCCGTCGGGCGTGAACGCGCCGAACGGGCCGTCGATGCGCACGCGTTCGCCGACTTTCAGCGCCGGCACGACCTCGCGCGACCAGTCTCCGAGTTCCTTGATCGCCAGCTCGAGCGTGCGGCCGCCGTCGAGCTCGGGCGACGACGCGACGGTGATCGGATGCTCCTGCGCGACGAGGCCGCGCCGCGCGGTCGCGAGCCACACGAACTGCCCCGGCGAGAATTGCAGCCCGCGATGCCCGACGGCGCGCAGCACCAGCGTGTGCGTGCTCGCGCCTTCGTCGCGGTTCTCGACCAGCTCCCAGGGTTTGCGTGCGACCACCATCGGCCGCAGGAAGCGCTGCACCGCGAGCAGGACGAGCGCGACCGACGCGTAGCCGAGCACGACGGCCTGCAGCGCGCGCTCATCGGGCGCCACGAGCAACCCCACGTGCCACGCCATCGCTCCGACGACCGTGACCGCCAGAACGCGGTGCGCGACGAGCCAGAACTCGTACGACATCCGCAACCGGCGTCGAGCGAGCGACGAGGCGATCAGCAACGCCGCCGACCAGGCCGCGAGCGCGCCCGAGCGCTCCACCGCGGAGCTCGCGAACGGATCGGGGATCCCTGGCGCGAGCAGCGCGGCGTGCGAGACGACGAAGGCCAGCGCCGCGAGCGCCATTGCGCGGTGGAAGAGCAGCAGCGCGTCCGAGCCGAAAGCCGCCGCGGCGGCGCGCACGCGGGTCACGAGCGCGAACTCCAGCGCGAACAATCCCAGGGCGAGCCAACCGCACGCGGCGCCGAACGCGCCCGCGAACTCGCGAGCTTCGCCCGAACGCGACCAGGTCGCGACGAGGAGCGGTGCGAGCACCGCCGCGGCGTACAGCGCGAACCAGGCGGTCGATCGCATGCGGTGCCCTCTCGCATTTCCCGCGCGCGCGCGCAAGGGCGGCGCGGCGTGACTCGCTCACCGTCCGCGGCGCGTGCGCACTCTTGGGTAGACGTCCACCGCAGAACTCCGCAAGCGCGCGCGGCTCACTTCGCCAGGCGTTCGAGCGCCGCTTCGACTTCGCCGAAGGTCTTGTCGCGCGAGAAACGCTCCATGCGCGCGAGCCCGGCCGCGGCGAAGCGCGCACCGAGGCCCGGCTCGTCGAGAATGCGGCGGATCGCTGCACTCAGTCGGTCCGGCGTCTTTGGCGGCACGAGCAAGCCGTTGACCTCGTGCTCGACGACCTCCGGATTGCCGCACACGCCCGTGCAGACGATCGGAGTTCCGAGCGCGCTCACCTCGAGCAGCGTGTGCGACAGCCCTTCGTATTCGCTGTTCAGCACGAACACGTTCGAGGCGCGCACGAGCAGCGGGATCTTCGAGTAGGGCACGTTGCCGAGAAAATGCACGCGTCTCGCGAGCCCTCGTTCGGCCGCATGCCTCGTCCACGCCTCCTGCATGTCGCCGTCGCCCGCGACGAGCAGCTCGACATCCTCCGGCAAGCCCTTCAGCGCATCGATGATGCCGTCGACGCCCTTCCACACCATCAAGCGGCAGATCGTCAGCACGTAACGCGGCGCGGCGCGCAGCCCGAGTTCCTCTCTCGCGCGCGCCGGAGTGGCGCCGATCTCGGCGGCCTTCGGGCCGTGGTAGGCGTTGTAGATGAGCTGCGTTTTGGCCTCGGGAACGCCGTAGCGGTCGATCGGGATGCGCCGCAGGAAGTCCGAGCACGCGACGATGCGGTGGCACCAGCCCCACCAACGGCGCTGCAACGCGCGCACGAGTCCGACCTTCCAGCCGTACCGCTTGCCCTCGAAGGTCACGATGTCGTCGCCGTCGATCCAACCCTTGCGGTGGCTGATCTCCCACGCGCCGTCGACCATGATGCGGATCATCACCGGCTTGCCCGCGAGCCGCCCGGCGAGCACGTGCAGCAGGGCGAGGTGCTCGTTCACGTACACCACGTCGACCTCGCGCGCCGCCTTCCAGACCGCGAAAAAGGCCTTCAAATAGCGCACGGGCAGCGGGCCCCGCGGGATCGCCGTGACGCGAAACGGATAGCCCTTCGGCTCGGGATCGGAGCAGAACGCGACGACGCGAACGTCGTGGCCGCGCTCGACGAGGAAGCGCCCGAGGCTCGGCACGTACACCGCCGGCCCGCCGAGGTCGGGCGGGAAAACGGGCGAGGTCAGCAGGACGCGCATCGTGGGGCCGCAGAGATTAGCGACCTGCGCCGACGCGCGCGCGGTCCGGGGGCGTGCGCGCAAGCTCGATGACCGTGTCGAGTTCCCGAGTCGAGCTGCCGCGACGAGCGCGCGGGTTTCAGCGCGTCGTCTGTGCGGCTCGCAGCGCCACTTGGGCCATTCCAAGCGCGTTCTCGAAGCGGCGACGACGGTCCGCGTCCTTCTCTTTCGCAACCAGCCGCTCGAGCGCGAGCGTGTGGGCGCGCGCGCGGGCCGAACCCACGTCGCACTCGACGTCGGGCTTGACCCCCACGCCTTCCCAGTTGGTCTTCGTGATCGGGTTGATCGCCCGCCCGCTCGGAACGAAGGCGCTGAAGTGCTCGGTCAAGCGCACCATTCCGCCGGGATGCGCTCCGCCGCCGGTGGTTTGCCCGACGATCGTCGCGCGCTCGAGGCACTGCAGGTTGTAGGCGAACTCTTCGGCCGCCGAGAAGGTGTACGAGCTCGTCAGCACGTAGACGTCCTTGCCGGCGAGGCGCGGTCCGGGGAGCTCGGCGAGCGTCCAGAACTCTTCCGTCGTGTCGGTCGGGCGGAAGTAGAGGCTGTTCAAGTGCACGGGAGTCGGCCCGAACAGGTAGCTCGAGAGCAGGCGCACCATCTCGGGGCTGCCACCGCCGTTCTCGCGCAGGTCGATGATCAAGGCTTCGGAGTTCGCGAGCAGCGCCAACGCCGCATGCACGCTGGGGCCGGCGATCTCCGGATGCTGGAAGGCGCGGAAGTCGAGGTACCCGACGTTGCCCGCCAAACGCTGCACGGCTTCGACGCCGAAGTTCTCGAACGCCGCCTCGCGACGACGTTCTTCGACTTCCTCCGGCGTCGGCTCGCGCTCTTCGCGCACGTGTTCGGGAATCGGTTCGGGCGAGAAGCGCACCGCGAGGTGCTTGTCGGAGCTCACTTCGCGCAGCGTGTCGGTCAGCAGCGCCGCGAAGGCGTACGAATCGGCCGCCTTGTCGTAATCGCCGGCCTTCAGCCGCTCGCGCAATTCGAACTCCAGGTCCTCCGCCACGCGCGGGAACACGTAGCCCCGCTCGAGTTCGGCGGACAGTCGGTCGACGACCGCTTGCCGAATCGCGGGCGTGAGAGCCGGCGAGGACTCGGGGGACGGCTTCGGGGTTTGCGGCGCGCTCAGCAGCGCGGCGACGATGAGGAGCGCGGGGAGCATGTCGGTTTCAGCGTCCAGGACGGGAGTTGTTGCGGGCTTGATTACGCGTCGCGACCCGCGTCGCCTTCGGCGCCGTCAGGCCGCGCGAGAGCAGGTTCGCGAGCGCCGTGGCGCGGGCTTGCACCTCGCCGCGGGAGCCGAGCTCCGCGCGGCTGAGCGAGTACGGGAGCAGCGAGTTGGTGGCTTGCACGACCACGCGCGCGGCCTCGAGCGGATCCTCGACGTTCCAACCCTCGACGCGGATGCCGTCGGCGATCACCTTCGCGAGCACCTGCGCCTCGGCGTCGAAGTAGCGCTCGCGGCGCGCGAGGTAGCTCGAACGCAGCTCGCCGAGCATTTCGTCGAGGCTCTCGCGGTAGTGGCGCACCGCGTCGAAGCGCGACATCACGCGCGCGACGACCATGCGCCACAGCCGTGACTCGGCGGCCGTGCGCTCCGCGGCGATGGTCGAGAGTTCCGCGAGCACGCGCTCGACCACGCGGTCGATCGAGGCGAGGAAGATCTCCTCTTTGCCCGGGAAATAGAGGTAGATCGAGCGCCGTGCGACGCCCGACTCGCTCGCCAGGTCGTCGAGCGTGGTCTTGCGGTAGCCAAAGCGCGGGAGCAGGCGCAAGGCGGCGTCGAGGATCGCGTCGCGGGGATCGGCGGCGGTGAGTGGGCCCATGGCCCCAATCTACGGCTGCACTGAAATTGCGTTTCAGTGCAAGCGGTAAGGAACGTGTGCGGCGCCGGTTCGACCGCGCCCGCGGCTCACTCCTCGAGCTTGACGTTCCAATACGCGTCGCTGACGAAGCGCTCCCAACTGCGCTTCACACGCCCCACCGGAACCTCGAGCACAGGCGACCAGCGCGGCTTCTCGGGCTTCTTCAGCAGCTTGATCCCCGCCTCTTCCGGCGTGCGGTCGCGCTTGCGGCGGTTGCAGTCCATGCACGCCAGCACGCAGTTCTCCCACGAACTCTTACCGCCGCGCGAGCGCGGGAAGACGTGGTCGATCGACAGCTCGGCCGTCCCCGGGCGGACGCCGCAGTACTGGCACTGGTTGTGGTCGCGGCGGAACAGGTTGCGCCGGCTGAACACCGCCGCCGGATTCGGCATGCCGTTGTAGTGCGTCAGCACGATCACCTCGGGCACCTTGATCCGCAGCCGCACGGTCGAAATGCACGGCTCGTGCGGCTGCACCGAGAGCTCCGCCCAGGACTCGAACCCGTGGACCTCGTAGCTCTGCGGCGCGACCGCCTTGGCGGCGCCGGTGAACATCAATCGAAGCGCGTGCCGCACCGTGACGGTGTGGATCGCAGCCCACGACTCGTTGAGCACGAGGGCGGGCTGCGCGAGAACGCTTGGCATGTTCATGGGGCACTCAGGCTAGGTCGCGGATCGGCTTTCGTTCAAGGGCGCGGCAAGTCCCTATAGACGACCGCATCGCGCCCGTTCGCGCAAGCGCGGGCGCCTCGGCGCCGCCGGCGCGTAGGCTGGGCGCGCGCGCATGCAGCGTGGGAAGACTCTCGAGATGAAATCTGGCATGAAGACACGACGTACAGCGCTGGTCACGGGCGGCAATCGGGGCATCGGCCTGGCGGTTTGCGAGCGACTGGCGCGCGAAGGGCTCGCGGTCGTGCTCACAGCCCGGCGCGAGCAGGATGCCGGGGCGGCGGCCGCCGAGCTGCGCGCGCGCGGCGTCGACGTGCGGCCCGAGACGCTCGACGTCGCCGACGAACGCTCGGTGGAGAACTGCGCGGGCCGGCTGCTCAGCGCAGGCGTGCCGATCGACGTGCTCGTGAACAACGCAGCGGTGCTGCACGACGGCGATGTGCTCTCGACCGCGAGCCGCGACTTTCGCTCCGCCTTCGACATCAACGTGCTCGGCGCACTGTGGACCTGCCGCGCCTTCGTGCCCGCGATGCTCGAGCGCGGCTACGGCCGCATCGTGAACGTGTCCTCGGGCTGGGGCGCGTTCAGCGAAGGCCTCGATGGGCCGGCGAGTTACTCGCTCACGAAAGCCGCGCTCAACGCGCTCACCGTCTCGCTGGCGCACTCTCTGCGCGGCGACGTGAAGGTCAATTCGTGCTGTCCGGGGTGGGTGCGCACGCGCATGGGCGGCGCGGACGCCGAGCGCTCGCCCGAGGAAGGCGCCGACACGATCGCGTGGCTCGCGACCTTGCACGCGAGCGGCCCGAACGGCAGTTTCTTCCGCGACCGCGCGCCGATCGCGTGGTGAACCTCTCGGCCTGCTCCATCCGCGCGGCGAACCTACGACAAGGGGCGAACAGATCGCGCCTGCCACGGGGTTAGCCTGGGGTTCTCAGGCGGCGGCGGCGCCGTCAGCAACCTCCTCTCACCCAACACTCGGCCATGCGCATCCTGCACCCCACCGACTTCTCCGACGCTTCGAATGCCGCCGGACGCGCGGCCGCCCACTTGGCGAAGGCCTGGCGCCTCCCGCTGCACTTGCTGCACGTCGCGCACCTGCCCGGCGTCAGCGCGGGAACCGCGGCGATGTCCTTCAAGCCGAGCCCGGACGAGCTCGCGCGGCGCCGCGCGCAACTGGAGCAACTGGCCTCGGAGCTGCGCGCGATCGGAACGGAAGTGAACGCCGAGCTCGTCGAGGGCCTGCCGGACGAGACGATTCTCGAACGCTGCCAGAGCGTGAACGCCGCGCTCCTCGTCATCGGGCCGACCGGCGACCGCCGGCGCGTCGCCTTCGGCCTCGGGAGCACGGCCATGCGCTTGATCAAGACCTCCTCCGTGCCGACTCTGGTCGTGCGCGACGAGGCGAGCCTCACGCACTGGACTCAGGGTGTGCGCCCGCTCCGCGTCGCCGTCGGCCTCGATCCGTCGCGGCCCGCGCGCCTCGCGCTCAACTGGCTCGGCTCGTGGACCGCCATCGGTCCGCTCGACGTCGTCGCGCTGCACGTGTACGACCCCGAGACGCTCTCCGGCTCGAGCGCGGTGGCGGAGAAGCAGCGTTTCCTCGTCGAGGATCTGACCCGCCGGCTCGGCGCGGAGAGCCGCGTCAAGGGCGCGCGCGCGCGGCTGGTCGCGGGCGGCGGGTACGTGACGCCGCACCTGCTCGACGCGTGCGCCGCGGAGCAGGCCGACCTGCTCGTCATCGGCACGCACCGCTACTCGAGCATCGATCGCATCCTGCGCGGCTCGACTTCGCTCGACATCGTCGCCGCGGGCACGCGCAACGTCGTGACCGTTCCGATCCACCCCAGCGCCGTGGCCGCGCATTCCACGCCGAGGAAGGTCGAGCGCATCCTCGTCCCGCTCGACTTTTCGGATGCGGCTCGGCGCGCCTTGCCGTGGGCCTGCGCGCTCGTGGCGCCCGGCGGCCAGCTTCAGTTGCTGCACGTGTGCACGGTGATCGAAGGCGAGCGGCCGACCGACATGGTCGCGCGCGCGCGCGCCGAGCTCGAGGCCGTCGATCCGGCCAAGTGGGACCGCGCGGACCTGCAGGTGCGCCGCGAAGTCCTCGTGGCGAGCAATGTTCCGAAGGAGATCGTGCGCCTCGCGAACGAGTGGGACGCGGATTTGATCTGCCTCGCGAGCCACGGACGCTCGGGCCTGAGCCGTGTGCTCATGGGCTCGGTCACCGAGGGCGTGCTGCGCCGCTCGGACCGTCCGGTGGTCGCCGTGCCGGCGCACGGAGGCTGAATCGCGCGCCGCGTCGAGTAGGGTTCGCGCATGGCGAAGAACGAACGAGCGAGGCGGCGGCGGCAGGACAAGAAGCGCGAGCGGGCGAAGCGGCTCGCGCGGGAGCGCAATCTGCGGCGCAACGAGCCGGCGCCGCGCGAGTACGTGCCCGGTCTCGATGCGGTGTTCGCCGACGAGCGGCGCCAGCGGCGGATCGGCTTGCTCGCGGCGTCGCGCGGGCTGACGACGGAGGAGGAGCTGACGAAGCTCGTCGACGAGTTTCGCGCTTCGCCGTGGTGGGAGATCGCGGCCGACCTCGTCGAGGCGAGCGACGGCGAGACGGCGCAGGAACTCGCCTTCTGCGCGATGGAGACCGAGGACGACGAAGAGGCGTTGGAGTTCGCGGAGGAGGCGCTCGAGCTCGACGCGTCCAACTGCGACGCGTTAGTGACGCGGGCGCAGCTCCAGGAGGAGGAGCTCGGCGAGGAGCGCTTCCTGGCGGCGCTGTACGAAGCGGTGGAGCTCGGCGCGAAGGCGCTGGGCGGCGACGAGTTCTTCCGCGCGGCCGAGGGCGAGTTCGGCGAGATCGCGTTCGCGCTGCCGTACTTGCGCGCGCGCTTCGCGCTCGCGAACGAGCTGCGCGTGCTGCGGCGCGACGACGAGGCGCTCGTCGAGCTCACCGACCTGCTGAAACTCGACCGGCACGACCTGCACGGCGCGCGCTTCAAGCTGACCGGCCTGCGGCTCGTTCGCGGCGAGCTCGACGAGGCGCGCGAGCTCATCGAGCGCTTTGGGAACGAGGAACGCACGATCTGGCGCTGGGCGCGCGTGCTCGAGCGCTACCGGAGCGGCGACGAAGCGGGCGCACTCGCGGTGTTGGACGCGGCGCTGGAGAGCAACGTCCATTTCGCGCGCTTCTTGATCGCGAACGTGCAACCGCCGTTCGACGACCCGGACGCCGTGACCGCCTTCTCCGAGGGCGTGGAGATCGTGAACCAGCTGTTCCTCCTGCTTCCCGAGAACGCGGCCTTCGTCGCGTGGCTCCGCGCGGCGCGCCCGCGGCCCTGACGCGTTCGGACGACGGCTTCGGCCCCCGTTCGTTCGCCGCACGGGTAACTTGGAGTCATGCCGCTGCTCGCAAGCCTCGCCATCGCGCTCCAAGGCGCTGCAGTTCCGCCCGCCGTGCTCTCGACGAGCTCCGCCGCGAACGGCGCGTCGTACCAGCCCGCGATTTCAGCCGACGGCGAGTGGATCGCCTTCACGAGCTCGGCCTCGGACCTGGTCGAAGGCGATGTCGATGGAGAGTTCGATATCTACCTGCGTTCGCGAAAACTCCGCACCACCGAGCGGATCAGCGATGCGAGTCCGACGAAGTGCGTCATGCCTGCAATCTCCGGCGATGGACGCTGGATCGCGTACTGGAAGCTCGCGGACCACACGTCCGCCCCGCGCGACGAAGAGGCGCGAAGCTCGCTCGTGCTGCACGACCGCGTCGCGCGAACGTCGATCGAGTTGGATGCGGTCGGAGTCGCGAGCCGATGGAAGACGCTGCCGAGTCCCGCTTCGCTGAGCCACGACGGCGCGCGATTGGCGTACTTGACTCTGGAAGGCGAGCAAACGGTGGCGAGGGTGTACGACCGCAAGCTCGGCTCGTCGCGATCGGTGAGTGTCTCGACTCGAGGTGAGAGCGCCGACCGCGATGTCACCGAGGTACGTCTGTCGAGCAACGGACGGTTCGTTGTGTTCTGCACGGACGCCGTCAACCTCGCGAGGCCGCGCGCGGACGGGACCGACGCGCTGTTTGAATTCCTTCACGGCCGCCAGCACGTGTTCGTGCACGATCTCGACGAGAAGACGACGAAGTACGCCAGCGATCGAGCTCTGCAGGAGCTCGGGTACTCCGACTACCACGCGCCTCGCGTCTCCGACGACGGCCGTTATGTCGCGTACGACCATCACGATTCGCGCTGGGGCTACGCAGCCCACGTCGCGTTCCTCAGCGACCTTCAGGAGAACCTCGCGGGTCGCCTGCTCGCTCCACCCGCGGAAGGTGGGAATCGAGGCTATGTGACAATCGAGTGGCTCAGCCGCGACGGACGCCGCGCTCTCGTCGCCACCGACCTTGCGACGCTCGATGGTGCGGAACCGCAGCCTGGCGCGACCGATCTGTACACGTTCGACGCCGATAAGAAGCTCTTCCGTCGCATCGCGGCGCCCAGCGCGAACGTCGCGCTGAGCCTGCGGCATCCGGACCTCGCGGTGAGCGAGAACGGCGAGCACCTCGCGTTCGCCACCTACGACACGAGGGCCGCGGCGAACGACATCAACGGCGACTGCGATGTGTTCGTGCTGTCGCTCGGCGACGGCGCGCTCGAGTTGATTTCCGCTGCGCGCGCGAAGTGAGCGCGCTGCCCGCGTCAGTGCGGGAACAGGCTCGGCGCGAGGCCGAAGAGCACGAGCGCCGCGACGCCGCAGGTCAAGAGCACGAGGCGCCAGCGTTCGGTCGGCGCGCGCGAGGGGAGCGTCGATTCCGGGCGCGACGGACCGCTGAAGAGGCCGAGGTAGACCTTGTAGAAGACGATTGCGTTGAGCGCGGCGGCAGCGACGAAGCCGAGCGTCGCGGCGAGCGAGTGCTCGAGCAGCGCGTGGAGCAGCAGGTCCTCGGCGAAGAACGCGAGGCCGCCGGGCATGCCCACGAAGAGCCAGCCGCCCACGAGGAACACGCGGTGCAATCCGGGCGCCGCGGCGTCGAGCGCGTGGCGCGGCGAGAGTTCGAGCACGTCGAAACGCCGGCGCAACTCGGCGAGGACGCTGAGCAGCACGAAGCTCGAGAGCATCAGACTCGCGAGCATCATGCGCGCCGAGTTCCAGCCCGTGTCGCCCGCGGCGGCGCCGGTGAGCACGAGCGCGGCCTGCGACTGCACGACGGCGCCGAGCGCGCGTTCGGGCTCGCGCCGCACGAGGCCGAGGCCCGCGTGCAGGATCGACGTCGCGACGAACAAGAGCTGCAGCCGCTCGACCGACAGCTCGTCGAGCGCCTGCGGATGCGCGTGCAAATAGCCGTGGAGCAGCGCGATCGCCGGCTGCGCGACCAGCACGAGCGTGAAGTCGTCGCGGCGCGCCGAACGGCGGAAATCCTCGAGCCACAGGTGCGCGGGCAGCGCGCCGGCGCCGAGCGCAAGCCCCGCGGCGACCCAGCCCGCGGGCGCGTTCGGAACGGCGAAGGGCAGCACGCTCGCGACGACCGCCGCGATCGCGATCCAAGGCGTGCGCGCGTCCCGCCACGGCAGCGTGCGCGCGAAGGCCCAGCCCCAGAAGGCGAGCCACGCCAGCGCCGTCGTCGCCGCGCTCGGCGCGAACCACAGCGCGAGCACGAGTGCGACGCCCACGGCGCGTGCGACCCGCGCACCCACACTCGTCGGCGCGCTCTCGAGCGTCGCGTCGAGCTGCGATTCGGGGACCACGCTCAGCCTCCGATCCTGCGCTTCGGCCCGAGAACGCGCTCTTCGAAGGCCGCCGCCGCTCCGAACACGCCGAGCAACGGCCGCGCGACCGCGCGCCACTGCAGCGCATCCAACCAGAACAGCCGCAGCGCCGCGAAGTACACCCGGCGCTCGATCGCGCGCGGCACGAAGCGCGCCCACATGCCCGACCTCGCGCGAAGCCGCACGTCGGCGCCGACGAGAGGATTGGCCTGGAAATCCTGGATGAGCGACGACGAGCGCAGGAACTGCCACGTGCGAAGGCCCGCGTGCGCCCACAGGTGCACCAGCGCGAGCGTGTGCAGCCCCAGTCCGATCTCGACGTAGATCACGCCGAGCTGCGCCATGGTCGCGTAGGCGATCGCGGTCTTGGCGTCCGAGCGCGCGCGTCCGACGAGCGTCGCGTACACGGCCGTCGACGCGCCCACGCCGATGCACGCGAGGCGCACGAGTGGAAACTCGAGCCACAAAGGAGCGGTGCGGAGCAAGAGCAGCGGTCCGAGGTGCACGCTCAAGGCGCCGTAGAAGATCGCGCTCGATGTCGCGGGCCCCTCCATGGCGCGGTGGAGCCACGGCGACATCGGGAGCTGCGCGGACTTCGCGAGGGAGCTGAAGAGCAGCAGCAACCCGATCGTCGCCGCCGACGCCTCGCGCGAATCGTCGTGGAAGTGCAGGAAATCGACGCTCGGGAAGGCGTGGTGGATCCACACGATCGAAGCGAGCAAGCCTGCATCGCACACGCGGTAGTAGATGAGCGCGCGCAGGCTGTTCTCGGCGCTGCGCGGGTTGTGGCGGAAGAACGCGATCAGGCTCACCGAGCACAGGCCGACGAGCTCCCAGCCGACGTACAGGACGTCGATGTTGCCCGACAGCGACACGAGGACGAGCCCGAAGGCGAGCAGCGTGACCAGGAACCAGTAGCGCGCGGCGCCGGGCTCGCGGTGGAACGCGGGGATCGAGAAGCGCACGACCACCGGGTACACGAGCGCCGACAGCATCAAGTACGCGAGCGACAGACGGTCGACCAGGAACACCGGCGTCCACTCGTAGCCGTGGAACTCGAGCAAGGACGGCCAGCGGATCTCGTGCGCGCCGCTTCCCTCGGCGAGGTGCGCGACGACCATCGCGCTCGCGGTGAGCAAGAGCAGCAGCGCTTGCGCGTTGGCGCTCCGCTGGCAGCGGCGCTCCTTCAGCGGCGAGCCGACGAGCAGCGTGGCGCCGATGGCCGCCATCGGCACGAAGGCGCCGGCGACGCACACCACCACGAGCAGTTCGAGCGCGTTCACCGCCGCACCGGGGCCCTTCGATCGAAGGCGCAGTCGAGACCTCGCGGCGCCTGTGCGGCCTCCGCGGCCGAGAACTCGTCCCAGCGTTCACGCCACGGCCAGAACGCGCCGTCCGCCCACAACTCGAGCGCGCGCGTGCTCGGATCGATTCGTCCCAGACGCATCCAGGCGCCGTCGACGAGCCGCCTCAGCCGCGCGCTCGACTTCAAGAGCGTTCGGATGTGCGCGTCCTGCGCCTCCAGCAGCACGAGCGCGCGCATCGGTTCGTGCAGCTCGGTCATCTGGCGCGCGAGACCGATGCGCAGGTCGCTCTTCGAACCCGTGAGCACGCCCAGCAGCGACACGACGTTCAGCGGCAGCTTCGAGCCCGCGCCGAAGCCATTGGGGTCCACGCGCGAGAAGTAGTAGTCCATCGCGATGTTCACCGCGACCGGCACGGAGCCGAGCACCGCGGCGACGAGCACGCGCCCGTCGGCGTCCTGCGTCGGGTCGTACGAGACGAGGAACGAGCGCCGGTCGAGGAACACCTCGCGCGTCAGCTCGCGCCGCCCGACGATGCACGCCGCGACGCGGTTGTGGCCCCACTCGGGCCGCGGCTGCGCGAGGTCGTGCCCGCGGTCTTGAACGTGCTGCGCGATGCGTTCGCGGGCGTTCGCGCGCTGGCGGTCGGCCCGGTGGAATACGGGGCCTTGCTCGAAACGCGCGCCGCGCTCGAAGGCGTTGGCGCGCGCCGCCAGCTCGAGCGTGCGCTGCACGAGCTCGACATCGCCCGCGCGCTCCGCCGGGAGCTGCGAGCGGTCGAGCATCTCGATCGTATCGAGCGTCGTGTCGTGCAGGCACGGCACGAACAGCACGTCGCTCGGCAGCGCGAGCCCGCGCGCCGCGAGCTTCTCGCGCACCCGCGCATCGTTGGCCATCGCCGCGAAGGCGCGCGCGTTCGGCGCGCCCGAGTTGCCCGAGCACGCGCCGCAGCCGTAGGCCTGGCGGAACGGGTTGTTCGAGCTCGTGGCGCCGTGCGCAACGGTCGCGACCACCCGCGGAAAGTCGCGCGTCAGACCGCAGGTTCGCAGCACCGCGGCGACGATGTCGGCCTGCTCGTCCAGCGAGTAACCGCCCTCGGCATCGATCGCGACGCGCGTGCGCGGCCGCGGAAACGCCGCGCGCAGCACTTTTTGACGCCAGCGCGAGATGCGGCTCGGCTGCAGCGTCTTGAACACCAGCGGCACGAAGCTGACGAGTCCGAGGCCGAGCGACACGGCGATCCCGCGCAGCAGCGTGCGCGAGTGGAAGTAGGCGGCGAGTTTCGCTTCGGCGCCTGCGCGGCCGGCCTGCTCGAGCCGCGCGAGCGCCGCGCCTTCGCCGTCGAGCGGCAGCTCGCGAACGGTGCGCGACGGCTCGATCACCGGCGGACACTGGCGCGTCGCGAGGGCGGCGCCGACGCGCTGGAAGCTCATGTCGACGCCGAAGAAGCCGAGCGCGCCCCAGGTCTCGACACCGCATTCGGGCGCCTCGAGCGCACGCCGGAACGACTCCTCGCGGTCATCCATGCACACGAGCGCGCCGAGCTCGGCCCGCGCTCGCGGCGGGCTGGAAGCGCGCGTGCGGAACGCGCCCTCGAGGTGCGCGAGCAACTCGCCGGCGAACGAGCGCTCGTACGCCTCTTGCCACACTTCCAGTCGCGCGAGCGAGCGCGTCTCCTCGATCGGCGCCCCAAGCCCGGCGAGCTCCTCGCGCGACCTACCCTGTTCGTGGAGCAACCACTCGTCGACCGCGTGCTGCACCACGAGCATCGCCGCCAGCCAGTCGCGCAGCCTCAATTTCGGCGGCGCGCGCAGCGGCGCGATACCCGGCTCGCTCTCCAGGCGCCACACGATTCCCGACCAGCCCTTGAGCGCGAACAAGGTTTCGAGGCAGTACTCCGCGGCCTTCCCCGCCGGCGCACACGCGCGAACCTCTTCCGCGACGATCCCGTCGACCGAGCGCCCCGCGTCCAAGTGCGCGCGCAGGCGCTGGCGCAACCCCCCGGCCCAGTCGAAGCCCCAGCTCGGCGTCTGCTGCACCGCGTCCGCGAACGCCTCCCACAGCGAGGTCGTGTGCAGCGGCGATGTCCACGTCGCCATGCCCTGGTCGAGGTACGCCGCGATGAGCGGCACCAGGAAGTCCTTCACGTGCCGGTCGTGCCGCACGGGGAAGCGCGCGTCGAGCCGCGCCGCGAGGCGCAGCAGCTCGAGCGGCGGAAGGCGATCGCCGAGGCGCTCGTCGGCGAGGAAGCGCTCGACGCGCCGGTCCGGAGGTTCGGCCGCGAGCTCGGGCAAGCGCGCCGCGAGCACGCGCTCCAGCGTGTCGCGTCGGAGGCGGCCGCGCGCGAGTTCCTCGCGGTAGAACTCCTCGGTTTCGAACGGCCGCGCGCGGTAGAGCGCCGCCGCTTCGCGCACGGCGTCGAGGAACGGCAGCTCCTCGAAGTTGAGGAGGATGTTGTTGTGGACGAAGGCCCACAGCGGGTTCTGCAGGGGCAGCCGCGGTGCGCAGAACGCGAGCCAGTCGCTCACGAGCACGGAGTCGGACATGGTGGGACGTCGCGCGGGCGCGGTGGGACGGCGGCGACTTCAGGCGCTCTTCGACAAGCTCGGCGGATCGCCGTTCGAACGCACGGCCGCCAGCTCGCGCCACAGCTCGTCGAGCGGCTGCTTCACGACCCTTCCGCCCGCGGCTTCGTAGCCGATGCGCCAGTCGCGAATGGCTTCGATGGCCGCGTGGTCGATCTGGCGGGCGTCCACGCTCAGACGCACGGTGCGCGCCGGAGCGAGGAGCGCAAGCTCGCGCGTGACCACGGGCACCACGAGGAACGTCAGCGCGCCGCGCAACGTCGCATGCAGCTCGCCGTCGCGCTCGACGACCTGCAGCTCGACGCGCATGAGCGTCCGCAGCAGCATCAACAGCGCGATTCCGACGCCGATTCCGATGCCCCACAGCAGGTTGATGAACACGACGCCGAGCAGCGTCGCGATGTAGACCGCCGCCTCGCCGAACTTCGCGACCCTCTTGAGCTCGTTGAGCTTGACCAGGTTGACGCCGACGTGCACCAGCAGCGCGGCGAGCGCGGCGCGCGGGATCAGGCCGAGGAAGCCCGCGAAAAACGCGACGAAAACCAGCAGCCACACGCCGTGAAGCGCGGCCGAGAGCTGCGTCTTGGCGCCGGCGGCGATGTTCGCCGAGCTGCGCACGATGACGCCGGTGATGGGAAGTCCGCCGAGCGCCCCGGAGAGGATGTTGCCGGCGCCTTGCGCAAGCAGCTCGCGGTTGAGGCGCGCGCGCGGCCCCGAGTGCAGCTTGTCGGTGGCGACCGCGCACAGGAGCGACTCGCAGCTCGCGACGAAGGCGAGCGCCAGCGAAGCCAGCACCAGGTCGGAGAGCTTCGCGTCGCCGAAGCTCGGCCAGGTGAAGGCGGCCAGCACGTTGTCGGGCACCTCGACGCGCGGCGGACGCTCGCTGAAGGCGAACGAGAGCAGGGTGCCCGCGGCGATCGCCACCAGGGAACCGGGCAGGAACGGCAGGCGCCGCACGAGCGTTCGGTTCCACAGAACGAGCACCGCGAGCGTCGCCACACCGACGACGAGCGCGCCGGTGTGCGTGCCGGAGATCGTCGCGGGCAGGGAGGTCAGGTTCTCGAGCGCCGAGCTCTTCGGGGCGCCGCCGAACAGCACGTGCACCTGCCCGAGCGCGATGAGCACGCCGATGCCCGCGAGCATCGCCTGCAACACCGCCGGCGAGATCGCGAGCGCCGCTCGCGCCACACCGGCGGCGCCGGCGATCACTTGCACGATTCCCGCGCCGATGGCGACGGCGCAGGTCGCTTCGAAGCCGAAGAGCTCGACGTAGCCGTACACCATCACGGTGAGCCCCGCCGCCGGCCCGCTGACTTGCAGCGGCGCGCCGCCGAGGAATCCGACGACGAGGCCGCCGATCACGCCGGCGACGAGACCCGCGCGGATGGGCGCGCCGGAGGCGACCGCGATGCCGATGGCCAGCGGCAGCGCGACGAGGAAGACCACGAGCGAAGCGGAGAGGTCCTTGGACAACGTCGCTCGGCTGAAGAGGCTCATACGGGTTTCGGCTTCCTGCGGGCCTGCAAACGCTCGCGGATCAACACCAGGATCCCGACATCGTCGACGAAGCCGATGCCGAGGATGGCGTCGGCGATCAGATCGAACGGATTCAGGAAGTACAGCAATCCGCCGAGGATCAGGGCCTTCGCGGTGTTCGAGGCCTTCGGGATTTGCTCCACGAGGCGCGCCACGAGCTCGGAGAGTCGCACGGGAACGAGGCGCGTCTTGCGCGCCTTGGCTTCCACGTCGCGCACGAGCGGATCGACCTCCGCCACGCCTTCGCCTTCGGCGCGAAGCCCCGACAGAAGCCCGGCCTTGTCTCCGCCGGCGCCGCTCAACACAACGGCCACCGGATCCAGCTCGGGCGTCTCGGTGGCGGCGGGCGGCGCGAAATGGCGTTCGAGCACCGCGCGGTACTTGTCGGGCACGCGCTGCGAGTCGCGCCGCGCCAGCAGCCGCCGCCAAGTCATGTTCGAGACGCCAACGTGGCTCGCAAGCTGCTCGGGACTCCAGGAGCGCGAGCGCAGGAAGGCGCGTACTTCTCCGACGGTTTCGAACTTCACGGGCGGAGACGGTAGCGGTCGGTGCGCGGGTTCACAAGTGTGAAGCCGTCGCCGGAGCGCCGGCGGCGCGTGCCGAGAATGTCAGGAAGGATTTGCCAGGCTCCTGACACAAGGCTGTCAGCAGGCTGTCTCTACCGTCGCTCCCGCGCGCGCAAAGGTGCGCCGCGAACCCACCCAAGGAGCTGAACATGACGACGACGCATACACCTCGAGCCAGCACCGATTCCGACGCCGCGACCTCGGCCAACTACGCCGTGACGGCGTGGTTCGAGATCCCGGTCCAAGACTTCGCACGCGCGAAGCGCTTCTACGAGCGACTGATGGACGTGGAGCTGCGCGAGGAGCGCATGGGCCCCGCGCTCATGGGCATCTTCCCCGGTCCGCGCGAGCAAACCTCCGGCTGCATCGTCGCCATGGAAGGCTACGAGCCGTCGCTGTCGGGTTCGGTCGTGTACCTCACGATCCACGGCGACCTGCAGGAGCAACTCGACCGCGCGCCCGCGCTCGGCGGAGCGGTGATGTGGCCGAAGACCGCGCTGCCGGACGGCATGGGATTCTTCGCGCAAATCCGCGACAGTGAGGGCAACCGCGTCGGGCTGTACTCGACGCGCTGAACGCCATGCGTCGCGCCGACCGCCTGTTCCAGATCATCGAGCACTTGCGCGGCCGCGCGTCGATCACGGCGCGCGAGCTGAGCGAGCAGCTCGAGGTCTCGGAGCGCACGATCTACCGCGACATCCAGGACCTGATGAAGAGCGGCGTGCCGATCGAAGGCGCGGCGGGCGTGGGCTACGCGCTGCGCCGCGGCTTCGATCTGCCGCCGATCATGTTCGACGGCGCGGAGCTCGAGGCGCTCGTCGTGAGCGCACGGCTCGTGCAAGCGCTCGGCGGCGACGGCCTGGCCGATGCCGCGCTGCGCGCGTTGAACAAGATCGAAGCGGTGCTCCCCGCCGCGCGCCGCCACGAGCTCAACGCCTCGCGCTTGTTCGCGCCGCGCGAGGCCGTCAACCCGCGTTCGACGGCGCAGCTCGACCTCGTGCGCCGCGCCATCGCCGCGCGCCGCTTGATCGCGCTCGACTACGTGCGCCAGGACGGCGAGCGCTCGCGCCGCGAGATCCGTCCGCTGGCGATCGTGTACTGGCCGCCGAACTGGCTGCTCGCCGCGTGGTGCGAGATGCGCCGGGATTTCCGCACGTTTCGCACGGACCGCATCCAGTCCGCCGAGCTGCTCGAGCGCACCTACCGCGACGAGCCCGGCACGACCTTCGACGACTACTTGCGCGGCCTGCCCGACGAGCGCTGCTGAGCGGTTGGCTTTGTCGCTGCAGCTCCCGGGAGCTGCCGCAGCTTCAGCGCGCCTTCGATTTGACGGTCTCGCCGATGAAGTCCATGGCGCGGCGCAGCTCGTCGTAGTCCGCGTGCGCGAGCCGGAACCAGGTGTTGCACAGCCAGCCGCGGTCGAGGCCCTTCGTCGACGCGCCCTCCGCCGGAAGCTCGTGCTCGTAGATGAGCGAGCCGTAGCGCTCGAACACCTGACGCACGCCGCTGTGACCGAGGAAGCGTCCGTCGCGGTCGGGACGGACTTGGATCGAGCCCACCGCGAGCCGCCGCGAGAGCGTGCTCTCGGCTTTGTGGCCGAGCATCGCGCGCGCCCATTCGAGGTACACGTCGAAGTCGTTGCCGACGCGGTACATGTCCCAGATCTTCTCGCCCGCCGGACGCGCGCCGATCTCCGAGAACTTGAGGCCCTTCGGCCCGAAGAACCACTCCATGTGCGTCGCGCACGAGCGCAGGCCGAGCGCCTCGACGACTCGCTTGCCGACTTCGCGCAGCTCGCGATAGCCCTCGCCGTCGATGCGGTTGGTCACCGCGATCTGCGGCGAGATCCAGCGCGTGCGGTTCGCCTCGAGGCAACCGGGGTAGTAGTGCGACGCGAAGTCGAAGCGCAGCCCTTCGGGGCCGATGAGCGTGTCGTAGAAGCCTTCGTGGCCCTCGACGAACTCCTCGACGGCCACTCGCTTGCCCTTTTCGAGTTCGAGCTTGGGCAGCAGCGCCTCGAGCGCCTGGGCGTCGTCGATGCGGTGCGTGCCGAGCGCGTTGAAGCCGTCGACGGGCTTGACGATCAACGGGTAGCCCTCGCGCTCCGCGAACTCGCGCAGCTCGACCGCGCTCGCGACCGCCGCCGACTGCGCGCACGGCACGCCGGCCGCGCGCAAAACGGCCTTCATCTCGACCTTGTCGCGGCACAGGCGCGCGGTCTTCGTCGAGATGCCCGGCAGGCCGAACTGCTCGCGCAGCCGCGCCGCCGGCTCGACGAGCGGCTCGTCGATGGTCTCGACCAGCGTGAAGCCCGCGCTCTGGTTCAGGTCGCGCGCGCAGCGCTCGAGTTCGGCCGTGTCGAGGATGTTCCCGCAGGCGCGGTAGCCGTCGAGCAGCGCCTTCAGGTCCGGCGCGAGCTTGTCCGGCGGCGTCGGGCCGATCCCCCACACCCGGGCGCCGAGGTCCTTCAACCCGCGGACGAAGCCGTGGTTGTAGGCGTGCGTGCCGGGGGCCACGAACAGAACACTCGGTCGAGACATCGGAACCGCGAAGCATAAGCGCCGCGCCGCGATCCTGGCGCGCCCTTGTGCAACGCCCTCGGATCGGGTCTGCTCCGCGCAACTTCAGGCACAGGAGAGACCATGGAAAACAAGGTGATGGGCCCGGCGATCGGGCTGATCGTGCTCGGAGTTCTCGGCGCGCTGATGCAGGTCGCGTCCCTCCTGATGGGCAGTTTCGCCGAGATGGTGCTGCAGTGGGCGCCCGCCGACCAGCGCGAGGACGTTGAGCAGTTCTTGGCCTTCTTCTCGGGTGGCGGTGCGGTGCTCTACGTCGTCGGTCTCGCCGTCGACGTGTTCATCGCCTGGGCCGGCTTCCAGATGCTCAAGCTCAAGTCGTGGACCGCGGCCGTCGTGGCGAATGTGATGGTGATGATCCCGTGCATCACGGGCTGCTGCTGCGTGATCGGCGTGCCCCTCGGCATCTGGGGGCTGATCGTCCTGTTCGACAAGGACGTCAAGTCGGCCTTCGAAGCCAGGGCGACGAACTGATCCGCGATCGACGGAGCGCCGCGGGCACTAAGCTGCGCGGCATGCCTTCGATCCACAGCTTCGAGACTCTGCGCCACGCGCTGCGCCCCGAGCGCGCGCAACTGGTCGACCATGCGTTGTATGCGCGCCTTTCCGGCCTGGACGAGGTGCGCACGTTCATGGAGCACCACGTCTTCGCGGTGTGGGACTTCATGTCGCTGCTCAAGAGCTTGCAGCGCGCGCTGACGTGTGTGGACGCGCCCTGGACTCCGCGCGGCGACACGACGGCGCGGCGCCTGATCAACGAGATCGTGGTCGGCGAGGAGTCCGACGACGCGCCGGGCGGCGGATTTTTGAGCCATTTCGAGCTGTACTCGAACGCCATGCGGCAGTGCGGCGCGAGCACCGCGGCGATCGAGCGCTTCATCGGGCTCGTGCGCGGCGGTTCGAGTGTCCACGACGCGCTGGAGAGCTCCGGCGCGCCGCGGGGCTCGCGCGACTTCGTGAGCTCGACCTTCGCGACGCTGTCGACGGATTCGCTTCCGCGCATCGCCGCCGCGTTCACGCTCGGCCGCGAGGAGCTCATCCCCGACATGTTCCTGCGCGTCGTGCGCGACGTTTCGGGCCGCCACGGCGAGCCGCTCACGCTGTTCGTCGACTACCTCGAGCGCCACATCCAGCTCGACGGCGAACGCCACGGTCCCATGGCCGCGCGGATGCTCGACTCGATCTGCGGCGACGATCCCGCGGCCTGGTCGGCGGCGACGGATGGCGCGCGAAACGCTCTGCGCGCGCGAGCCGCACTGTGGGACTCGATCGCGGCGCAGTTGCCGGCCGCCGTCGCCTGACGCCGTTCAGCGCAGGAACAGCGGCAGCAGCGTCGGCTCGAGCTTGCGGTAGAGCTGCGCCGTCGCGCGCACGTCGCGCAGGCAGTACTCGCCGATGTCCTCGATCTTGCCGTCGCGGTACGCGCGGCCGACCTGGCTCCCGTCGATCGAGCCTTTGGGGCTCTCGATGTCGAAGCGCCGGCACCAGTAGTCGAGCTTGTAGTGCTCGCGCGTCGCGCCGAAGAACGTCAGCACGTCCGACAGATCGCAGTGGTCGCCGACGGCGTAGCGGTTCGGCACGAGCTGGCGCGACGAGCGCAGGCCGAGCTGCGCGGAGCGAATCGAGAGGATCGGCCCGTCGTAGCCGCGGCCGTTGAAGGACACGAGCTGCGGCTTCGGCTTGCCCGCCGGCGCGACCGTCTCCCAAAAGCGCGTGAGCAGCGCGCGTTCGTCGCCGCGGAAGATCTTCGAGCCGGGGACCTTCTCCCACGGGTGCTCGTCCTCGGCCTCGCCTTCGAGCAGCAGCATGCCGCGGTCGAGGTCCTGGCCCTTGCCGTCCTTGCCCGCCAGCCACATGCCGATCGCGATCACGCGGCCGAGCCCGGGGATGAGCGCGGTTCGCTCGGGCACGGCGTCGCGATCGTCGGGCGTCTTCGCGCGCGACAACAGGTAGCCGCGCGTGATCTCGTCGACTTCCTCCCAAGGAAAGCCGGCCACTTCGATGTCGAAAACGATCGTCGCCATGTTCTTTGCGCGCGCAGTCTACTCACTGCCCGACGCGCACGGTGCGGTTCAACGCACGCGCTTCTGCCGCACGTCGAAGGTGCGCACGACTTCCGCGGGCAGCGGCTCGAAGTCGAAGCTCCGCCGCAGGGCCAGCCAGATGCGCTCGAGCCGCGCGCTTTCGGTCGCCGCGGGCGCCGCCGGGTCGACTTGGATCGTGTAGGTGCGCGGGCCGCCGCTCGCGTGCAGTGTGAGCTCGAAGGCGCAACGCGCCGTTCCCTTCACCGCGATCGACGAGCCGTTCTCGGGCAGTTCGCCAACCGGTAGAACGCGCTCGAGGTCGCGCAGGAAGGCGAGCTTGCACTCGAAGGCGCCGCCCGCGGCCTTCGCGAGCCCGTCGATTCGCACGCGGCCTTCGCGGTTCAATTTCAGCCGCCACGGAGTTTCGCCGGCTTCGCTCCAGCTCAGAGCGAGCTCGAGCAAGGGCTTCCGCTGCTTGTCGACGGTTTCCACGATCGCCCGCTCGATGTCGGCGGGCTCGAACAGCTCGTCTCGCCCGACTTTCGTGGCCTTGGCGCCGAGCGGCGGCTGCATGAGACCGCCTGGATCGCACAAGGTCTTGCCGTCGTGAACGACCTCCAGGACGCGCGCTGCGCCGCCAACCCCCAGGTCGAGGATCTCGGCGACTCCCAACTCGCTCCGGCATTCGCCCGCGAGCCTCGCGCGGAGCGTTTCGCGCCACTCACCGCGTTCGAGGAAGAAATAGCCGCGGTCTCCAGCTTTCCCTTCGCTCTCGTCACAGACACCGATCCGCTCCGCGAAGTACACGAGCTTCGTGAGCTTCGGATCGCCCTTGAACACGCGCGTCACGGCAATCTCGGCCACCTTCACGCCGCCGTGCGTCCATGTTCCGTCGCCAATCCGCTCGAGCTCGGCCAGCGCCTGCGCGTCGAGCGGCAGCGTCACGACGCGCACGACTTCGCCACTCACGATGGTGTCCGCGGATCGAACGCCCTCGGCGAAGTCGAACGCCACGCGGTCGCAGCGCGCGGCCGTCGCGGCCAAGACCAGCGTGAGGGTGGTGAGCATCGACATCGTTGCCTCGCCGCGCTCTCAAACGTGTGCGCGGGCGCCTTCGTTCACTTGGACTTCGAGACCTTCTTCTTGGCCTTCGTCGCCGCGGGCTTGCTCTTCGGCCGCGAGCTCTGCGAGTTCAGCACTTCCTGGTAGCGCGCGATGTACTTGGCCGCCGACATTCGCCTCACGGCGGCGCCCACGACCTCGAGCGGCACGTCCTCGAGCTTCTTGAAGCGAATGCACGCCTTGCCCATGTCGAGCTTCTTGCCGGTCTTGGCCCACGCGTCGCGGAACCACTTCGAATCCTCGTTCTCGCCGTCCACGCCGCCGATGTAGAGCCCCATGAGGTACATCGACATGTGCCCCTTCTGCGACGCGAGCCCCCCGAACGGCAGGGGCTGTTTCGGATCGCAGTGATACCCCGCGGGGAAAACGCTGTGCGGCACGTAGTACCCGATCATTCCGTACTGCATGCCTTCCTCGAACTTCTTGTCGAGGTTGGCGCGGATGGTCTTGCGAACGGCCTCGAGCGCGCGGCGGCGATCCTCGGGGAGCGAGGCGAGGTACTCGGCGACAGTGGCGGCTTTCGACTGCATGACCAAGAGTCTACGTTTCCCTCTCGGATTCGACGCGAACTCAAGTCCCGGAGAGAACGCATGTTCCAACCACCGCACCAAGGCCCCTACCTTCGCGCTCTGTTCGAGCAGCTTCCCGTCGCCGTGCTGCTCGCCGACGACCGCGCTCGGTACGTGGATGCGAACGCGGCGGCGTGCCAACTGTTCGAACGAAGCCGCGCGCAGCTCGTCGGCGCCCACGTGAGCTCGATCGTGGCCCCGGGCATGGAGGCGAGCGTCGACGCGCAGTGGCGCGCCTTCTTGCGCGATGGCGAGCAGTCGGGTCTGTTCACGATCGCCTTGCCGAGCGGACGTTTGCGCCAGATCCACTTCCACGCGCGGGCCAATTTCGTGCCGGGGTTGCACTGCTCGCTGCTCGACTCGGTCGCCGTCGCGGACGACGGGTCGCCGCAGTCGGACGACGTTCTCACGCTGTGCGCGTGGACGAAGCGCGTTCGCATCCACGGGGCCTGGGTGCCGATCGAACAGTACCTCGCGGAGCAGCACGGGCTGCGCGTGTCGCACGGAATCGCGCCCGACGCGTTCCGCAAGCTCGTGGATGAGCTCGAGGGCGACTGAGCGCCGCGCGCGCGCTTACGGAGGCGACCCGTCGTCGGCCGCGCTTCGACGGCGCTCCTGGCGCACGGCCGCTTTGTGCAGCTCCTTCGCGCGCTTGCGCCGCGGCGCGCCGCCCGAGAACTCCGCGAGAAACACCGGCCATTGATCGGGGCGCGTGCGTTGAAAGTCGGCGAACAGAGCCGCGCCGGCGCGCGCGCGGTCGACGCCGAGCGTCAGCAGGTGCTCGAACAACTCGCGGGCGAGCCGGTCGAGCCCGATCGAATGCACCGCGCCACAGCGCGCGAACAGCGCCTCGCTGAAGCCGAGCACGCGCTCGAAGGCGCTCGCCGACTCCCACAGCAAGGGCGCCGAGGCGCTGAAGTTGCCGCTGTTGCCGACGAGGTCCCACACGCGTGCGAAGCGACGCAGGCGCTGCAGATCGGCGAACGACAGAACGCCGGTCGCGAGCACTTCGTACGGCGGATGCTCGGCGTAGCGCATCGCGAACTCCGCGTCGTGGCGCGCGATCGGCGCTCCGCGCAGACGTTTGAGGATGCCGACCTGGATCTCGTGCGGAGCGAGCTCGAGCAAGCGGTCGAAGCCGCGCGCGAAGCTCGCCATATCCTCGCCCGGCAGCCCGACGATGAGGTCCGTGTGCAGGTGCACGCCGGTCGAGTCGCGCAGCCAGCGCAGGTTCGCCTCGGCCTTCGCGTTGTCCTGGCGGCGCGAGATGCGCTTCGTCGTGGCTTCGTCGAAGCTCTGGATGCCGACTTCGAGCTGCACCATGCCGGCGGGAAAGCGCGCGAGCAGGTTGCGAAGCGCATCGGGCAAGCGGTCGGGGATCAGCTCGAAGTGCAACAGCAATCCCGGCCGCGCGCGTTCGAGGAAGAACTCGAGGATCGCAGCGCTGGTGGGGATCGAGAGGTTGAAGGTGCGGTCGACGAACTTGAAGTGCGTGACGCCGCGCTCGAGGAGCTGCTCCATCTCGGCGAGGAAGCTCGCGAGCGGGAAGGCGCGCACCTTCGTGTCGAGCGCCGAGAGACAGAACTCGCACTCGTAGGGGCAGCCGCGCGAAGCTTCGACGTAAACGATGCGGTGCGCGACGTCGCGCGCGTCGTACTCGGGATACGGCGGCGCGAGCGACGCGAGGTCCGGCAAGCCGCCGTCGAGAAGGCGTTCGCGCGGCCGTTCGCCCGCGACCAGGCGTTCGCAGAGCTGCGCGAACGCGAGCTCGCCTTCGCCGCGCACCACGTAGTCCGCGAGCTCCCCGATGCGCTGCTCCTCGGTTTCGTGGCTCACTTCGGGCCCGCCGAGCACGACGACCACGTCCGGAGCGATGCGTTTGAGCGCCGCGACGAGCTGCTCGCTCTCGAGCGCGTTCCACACGTACACGCCGATCCCGACGACGCGCGGCGCGTGCGCGAGGATGCGCTCGGCGACATCGAGCGGCCGATCCGCGATCACGCCTTCGACGAGCACGCTCTCGTCGCGCAGCGCGCCGAGATTCGCGCGCAGGCAGCGCAGCCCGAACGAAGCGTGGATCCACTTCGCGTTGAGCGTGCTGAGAACGATGGCCGCCATCGCCGCAAACTTAGCGCACTTCGCGCGGGCGGAAGCGGATCGCCGGATCGGGAGGCCTGTCAGGACCCCAGTCCTCGATCGCCCACGGCGGCAAGGGTGCGCCGTCGTCGCGGCCGTTCGCGCCGACCGACCAGATCGTGAGCACGCCGTCGTCGTCGACTCGGGCGCGCAGCATGCCCGCGCCGAAAGGATCCGGCTGGGTGCGCGCCCATACCCTCGCCGCTTCGACGCCGTCGCGGTACGCAACGAGCAGCGCCTTGGAAAGCACTCGAACGGTCTCGAGGTGCGCGAGGGATCGAAGGTCGTCCAGAGCTGTCATTCCGTGAAAGAACCGCCGGGTCGACGTTGTGTCTTCCTCCGCAAGCCGCTCGAGGACCGGCTTGGCGTCGACGTAGCGGCGTCCGAGTAACGCAAACTGCTGTTCGTACTGTTCGAGATCCATCGACTGCAACCAACCGCCCGCAATGCGCACGGCCAGAGCGTCAAGCTGCTCCATCCGCGTCTCGACTGGGAACCGGCTGACGCCGTCGGCTATGTCGCGGTAGGAGGCGTTGTCCGACGCGCGCTGGCCTTCCAGCGCGAACCGAAAGCGCTCGGATGCACTCGTCGCATCGAACTGAGCCTCGATCACTTGGAGGTCGACACCCGGCGGAAGCGCGAGGACCAGCGCCTGCAACGCGCTCGCTGCCATGGACTCCTGATACCCGATCATCCCGAACGTCACCATGTCCGGCGCGTCGTGGTAGATGCTCGCCAGCTCGAACATCCGCGCGCAGAGTTGCACGGCTTCCGCGGAGTTGCCGCTCCAGGCTTCGTTCAACATGGCGATCAACAGCGCCTCGGCAGCGATGTTGGTTTGCCGGACGGGAACTTGAGTGAGCGGCACCCTGAGATCGGAGCTGGAACCCAACGTCGTCCGCCAGTCAGGACGCGCGCTCGACTCGAGACTCAATGCCCACGCCAGCGTCGAGGCGCTTTCCACCATCCAAACTCGGTGGACCGCGCGGTGGCAGTCGGTCAAGCGCCCCGCGCGATGGGGATCCTCGATCGCGAACTGGAAGTCCTCGCGCAACTCCAGGTCGGTGTAGAGAGGAGTGGGCAGCGCAGCGACGAACTCTGCGCACTCCGAAGGCGCCAGTCCTTCAGATTCGTCGAGCTGCTCGTCGACTTCGCGACCGCGCTGCACCCACGCGTCGAAACTCGCCGAGTTCGGACTCGGCGCAAAGCGCAGGTCCTCGGGATAGAGCGGCGCTCCGCTCGCACGCAGTCGATCGAGCGCGGCGGCGCTGCGAAGCTGGCCGGTGACCATCACGGCGACCAAGGCGAATCCCGCGAGCGCCACGAGGCCGGCGAGGGTCCACGCAAGCGCGCGCAGAACACGGCGCAGGGACTTGCGCGGAGCTTCGCTGGCGCTCGGGAGTTCCTGCTGCGCGTGCGCCATCGCGGCGATCTTGTCGCCGTCCGTGCGCCGACGCGAGTCCCGCGCTCGCGCCGGCGGCGTAAGCTGACGCGGGCGACGAAGGTCCCACGAAGGTCGGAGGGACGAAGGGCGCGGGGATGACGGACGCGGGCATGACGGGCGCAGGGACGAACGGCACACGAAGACGAGCCAGCTCCAAGTGGGCGTGGATCGGCGGCGGCGTGCTGGCCGCGGTCGGCGTCGTCGCGCTGTGGCGGCTCGACAAGGCGAACGCCGGTGAGCCCGCGCTGCCGCACGCTTCGAGTGCGCCGCGGAGGGAGGCCGCCGAGCGGAACCCGCCTGTTGCCGAGGAGCTCGCCAGCGCTCCGTCGCGCATCGCGGTGGACCTGGCGGCCGGCGACGAACCCTCCGACGCGCCGCGCGGCTCGTTGCGCGTTCGCGTGGTGCGTGCGAGCGACGGAAAACCCGTGGCGGACGCGCGCGCGTGGATCGAGAACGAGCGCGCCAGCCCGAAGCAACTGCAGCTCGCGGCCGCGCGCTTCGGTTCCGATGTGGCGGAGCTCGCGAACGAGGTCGGGATCGAGCTCCCGCTCGACGCGAGCGGCGAAACAACGGCGCCGGAGCCGCAGCAGGCGCTGCGAGTTGCGGCGCGGGCGCCGGGGCTCGCCGGCTGGACCGTGGCGGCGCGGGGCGACCTCGAGTGCGTCGTGCGCCTCGAGCCGTCGCACGACCTCGTCGTGAAGTTCGAGGACGCCCAAGGCCGGCCGTGCGAAGGCGCGTACGCCGGGGTGTTCGTCGTTCGCAACTTCGAAGCGTGGCGGCAGGCCGGCGCCGCCCTGGCGCCCGTGCTCGTCGCGCGCAGCGACTCGAACGGCGTGGCGCTGCTCCGCGACGTCGAGTCCCACACCGACGGCCCCCAAGCGACCTGGATCGTGCAACCGCTGCTCGTGGGCGCTACGCCGGACGGCTACAACATCGATCCGCGCACGCCCCTCGAGACGAAGCTCGAGTTCACGCTGCACGCCTACGGCGCCATGGAGTTCGTGCTGCGCGATTCGAGCGGCGCCGTCGTCGAACGCGAGGGCGAAGTCACGCTCGAGGAACCGGGGATTCGGCGCCTCTCGAGCCAGACCGTCATCGCTCCGCTCGCCGAACTCCGCGGCGGCCGCGCGCACTTCCCGGTCGTCGGGATCGGCGTCGTCTGCACCGCCATCGCCGACCTCCGGCGCCCGCTCGGGATGCAGCGCCGGGAGATTCCGCCGCTCACCTACCGAGGCGAGCGGCGCAGCGTCGACATCGTCGTCCCGGACTAGTCAGGGGGCTCGAGATCCTCCCGAGCCCCCTGCGCGCCGCCCCTACCGACGACGGCCTATCAGCGAGTACCTACCAGCGGCGGCTTCCGCCGCCACCGCCGCCGCTGCGACCGCCGTACTCGCGGCCCGCGGGACGACGCGGCTCGGGCAGATCCTTGGCGACGTTCACCTTCACCGTCGAGCCGTCGAGCGTCTGGCCGTTGAGCGCCTCGATCGCCGCGGTGGCTTCCTCCGGCGTGGCCATGTCGACGAACGCAAAGCCGCGCGACTTGCCGGTCTCCGCGTCCAGCTTCATCAGGATCTTGGTGACGGTGCGCCCGTCCTGCGCGATGAAGTTGCGCAGGCTCTCTTCCGTGGTGCTCTTGGCGAGGTTGCCGACATAGATCCGCGACATCGTGTTCGATCGTCCTTCGATGGAGACTGGCCGGACCGATCGACTCGCAACGTTGCAGTGGATGGGGGCGCTCAGTCAGTGGCTGGTTTTCTTGCGCACGATGGTACCCGCTGCGCGCTCGCGCCCGTGGCCCGGCGGCGCGAAAACTTCGCTCGCGCCCCCTCGACGCGGCGATTCGGAGCTCCGAGAGAGTGCGTACGCTCGCGGCGCAGGCCCTTCCGCGCGGCGGGGCCTCCGCGAGTGGAGCTCACTCGAGAAAGCGCGGCGGCAGCGGCTCGTCGGCGCTCTCGTACTGCGTGGTGAAGGAGGCGACACGCCAGCGGCCGCGGTCGAGGAGGAGCTGCAGGCTGTCGAGTCCGCGGGTGCGGAGCGCTCCGCTGTGAGGTTCGAATCCTTCGAAGGCCACGAACGCGTGCGCGACGACGCCGAACACGTCGATGCGCGCGTGCAGGATGCGTTCGTGCAGTCCGGTGGCGCGCACGGAGTCGGAGGCGACGTAGCGCTCGAAATCGGCGCGGAACTCGGCGCTGCGCACGGCGCGCGGAGTCTGGCCGGGTCCGAACGGCGCGACGAAGGCCGCGCCCTCGACGAAGAGCTCCTCCATCGCGCGCCAGTCGGGCTCGCCGCCGGCGTCGAAGCCGAAGGCGCGGTAGAGCTCGTCGAGGCTGGCCCGGATCTCACGGAGTTCGGCCCCTTCGCGCGCTGCCTCGACCGAGGGCGACGGGCGCGACGCCCGGCAGCCGAGCAGCGCGCAAGCGAGCCCGATGGAGACGAGCACGACGAGCCGTTGGAAGCGGAGTTTCACGCCGCGCCACGGTAGCGAGCGCGGCGGGCGAGCGGCGGCGTTTGGTATCTAACGCTTCGCGCGTCCGCGCGCCGCACGACCTTGGAGCTCGACTTCCACAAGAACCCGGCGCTGCTCGCGCAGATCGTCGACGCGATGGCCGACGGCGTGTTCACCGTCGACCTCCAGGGCCGCTTCGCCTCGTGGAGCGCCGGCGCCGAGCGCATCACGGGTTGGAAGCGCGAGGAACTGGTCGGCCAGCCGTGCGCGACGCTCGAAGGTCCGGGTTGCAAGGGCTTCGGCAAGATCGCCGAGCTGCTCGCGGCGCCCGGCGGCAGCGAGGGCATCGTCGACGAGGAGTGCCGCATCGTCTCGAAGAACGGCGCGCCGCTGCACCTGCTCGGCAACCTGCGCTTGTTGCGCGACGGCGAAGCGCGCGTGCAGGGCGCGGTGGGGACCTTCGCCGACCTGAGCGCCTGGATCGTGCAGCAGTCGAGCGCTCCGGCGCCGCAGGCGACGGGCCAGGGGAGCTACGCGGGGCTCGTCGGGCGATCGAAGCCGATGCTCGAGGTGCTGCGGCGCATCGACCTGGCGGCGCAGAGCGACGTGAGCACGTTGATCCGCGGCGAATCGGGCACGGGCAAGGAGCTCGCGGCGCGCGCGATCCACGAACTCTCGGCGCGCAAAGGCGGGCCGTTCGTCGCCATCAACGTCGCCGCCGTGCCCGAGTCGCTGCTCGAGAGCGAACTGTTCGGCCACGTGCGCGGAGCGTTCACCGGCGCGGTGCGCGACCACAAGGGCGTGTTCGAAACCGCGTCGGGCGGCACGCTGTTCCTCGACGAGGTCGGCGAGCTTCCGGCGGCGCTGCAGGCGAAACTCCTGCGCGTGCTGCAGGAGCGCCGCGTTCGACCGGTGGGCGCCGGCCGCGAACTCGAGCTCGACGTGCGGCTGGTTTGCGCCACGCACCGCGATCTGAAGCAGCGCCTCGAGCAGGGTCTGTTCCGCGAGGACTTCTACTACCGCATCCGCGTGTTCGAGATCGAGATGCCGCCGCTGCGCGAGCGGCGCATCGACATCCCGCGCCTCGTGCAGCACTTCGTCGACGAGCTCGCGCCGCGCTACCGCAAATCCGTGAACGGCGTCACGCGCGAGGCCCTCGAGTGCCTCGTCGAAGCGCCGTGGCCCGGCAACGTGCGCGAGCTGCGCAACGCGATCGAGCACGCGCTCGTGCTCGCGAGCGGCGAGCGGATCGCGCTCCTCGACCTGCCCGTCGAAGTGCGCGAGGCCCGCGACGGGGCGAGCGCGCGCCGCAGCGGTCCGCCGCTCGATCCCGAGCAGTCCGCGGAGCGCGCGACGCTGCTCTCGGTGCTCGAACGCGCGCGCTGGAACCGCACGCTCGCGGCGCAGATGCTCGGGGTGAGCCGCATGACGCTGTGGAAGAAGATGAAGCGCTTCGGCTTGATCGAGAGCTAGCACGCGCCGCGGCGCGCGTTGACAGGTCGTCAGCGACACCGGTTGACAGAGTGTCAACCGCCGTAGCCCGAACCGCCCTTTCGCGCGGCGAGAACGCGCCTTCGCGGCTGGCACGGCGCTTGACTTGGCGCGTCCGACCGCCGGATGTCCCGGCGTCGAACTCCACCGGAAACACGCGCCATGCACTTCCAGCCGTACTACCTCAACTGCCTCGCTCACGCTTCGTACCTGATCGCCGACGAACGCACCAAGGTCGCGGTGGTGGTCGACCCGCAGCGCGACATCGATGCGTACCTCGAGACCGCGCGCGAGCTCGGCGTCGAGATCAAGCACGTGATCCTCACGCACTTCCACGCCGACTTCGTCGCGGGCCACCTCGAGCTGCGGCGTCGAACGGGCGCGCGCATCTACCTCGGCGCGCGCGCGAAGGCGGAGTACGAGTTCACCGCGCTGAAGGACGGCGACGCGCTCGAGTTCGGCGACGTGCGCCTGTCGATCCTCGAGACGCCGGGGCATACGCCCGAAGGCGTTTCGATCGTGGTGCACGATCTCGCGAAGTCCGACCGCGAGCCGCACGCGGTGCTGACCGGCGACACGCTGTTCATCGGCGACGTGGGCCGCCCCGACCTGCTGGCGTCGATCGGTGTGACGGCGCGCGAACTCGGCGCGATGCTCTACCGCTCGCTGCACGAGAAGCTGCTGAAACTGCCGGATGAAACGCTCGTCTTTCCGGCGCACGGCGCGGGTTCGATGTGCGGCAAGAAGCTGTCGACCGAGCGCTACTCCACCATGGGAGAGCAGCGTCGCTACAACTACGCGCTTCAGCCGATGACCGAGGACGAGTTCATCGCGCTGGTGACCGCGGAGCAGCCCGACGCGCCGGCGTACTTCGTCTACAACGCGATGCTGAACCGCCAGGAGCGCGCGACCCTCGACGAGCGCCTGCAGGCGAGCCTCGTGCCGCTCGACACGAGCCGGGTCCTGCTGCTCGCGAATCAGGGCGCGCAGTTGCTCGACGTTCGCGCGTCGGCGGATTTCGCCGCGGCGCACCTCGCTGGCAGCGTGAACATCGCCCTGGAGGGCAGCTTCGCGACGTGGGTGGGCTCGCTGCTCGACCCCGCGCGGCCGGTAGTCGTGATCGCCGATCCGGGGCGCGAGAGCGAAGCGGCGGTGCGGCTCGGGCGCATCGGCTTCGACCGCCTCGCGGGTTACCTCGAAGGCGGCCTGGGCGCGCTGGACGCCCGGCCGGAGCTCGTCGCACGCACGCAGCGCACGACCGTGCAGGCGTTGGCGGAGCGCCTGGCCTCGCCGAACGCGCCGCTCGTCGTCGACGTGCGCACGCCGAGCGAATGGAACGCCGGCCACATCGATGGCAGCCTCAACCTGCCGCTGAACACGCTCGCCGCGCGGCTCGCGGAGCTCCCCAGCGGGCGCGAACTCGCGCTGGTGTGCCGCACCGGCTATCGCTCGTCGATCGCGACGAGCCTGCTCGCGAACGCCGGCTTCGAGCGCGTGCTCGACGTCGTCGGCGGCATGGAAGCCTGGAATCGCAGCGGCCTGCAGGCCGTCGCGGCGAACGCGTGATCCTCCTCCCCCTGCAACACGGAGCCCTCGAAGCATGGAAACCTGGCCCTTTTGGCTCGCCGGCCTCGGCATCGGCGCTTTCGTTCCGCTGTTCGCCTTCGCGACCGGCAAAGCGCTCGGCATTTCGTCGGGCTACTCCGAGATGTGCGCGCTGAACAAGCCCGCGAGTTCGGAGCGTTGGAAGCTGTGGTTCGCGCTGGGACTGCCGCTCGGCGGTGTCGCGTCGGCGCTGCTCGCGGGCGGACCGACGTGGGTCGCGAGCTCGAGCGATCTGACGAGCGCGTTGGGGCTCGGCGGCCCCGCGCAGCTCGCCTTGCTCGCGCTCGGCGGCGGCTTCATCGGCTACGGCGCGCGGGCCGCCGGCGGCTGCACGAGCGGTCACTCGATCGTCGGCATCGCCCAGGGCGCCAAGTCGAGCCTGATCGCGACGGTCGGCTTCATGGTCGGCGGTTTCGCCGCGACGTGGGGCGCGCTCCTGCTCGCGGGAGGTGCGGCGTGAAGCAAACGACCTTCCTCGCCGCGGGAGCGGTGTTCGGCTTCCTGCTTTCGCGGGCGCGTGCGACGGACTACGCCGCGATCCACGGCATGTTCACGCTGACGGACCTGCACTTGTTCGGCGTGATCGGCGTCGCCATCGCCACGGCGGCCGCGGGCCTCGCGCTGCTGCGGCGCGGCGACCTCCGCGCGCTCAACGGCGAGCGCATCCACGTCGCTCCGAAGCCGTACCACCGGGCCGTGTTCGCCGGCGGGCTCGTGTTCGGCGTCGGCTGGGCGCTCTCCGGCGCGTGCCCCGGCACCGCGCTCGCGCAACTCGGCGAGGGCAAGCTCTACGCGCTCGCCACGGTCGCGGGCATCGCGGGCGGGACCTGGCTGCGGCAACGCAGCGCTGTGAACGCCGCTTCCCCGGCGCAGGTTTCGTGAGGAGGCCCACGTGATCCTCGCATGGCTCGGCGCAGTTGCGGTTGGCCTGGGGCTCGGCCTGCTCGGCTCGGGCGGCTCGATCCTCACCGTTCCGGTGCTCGTCTACCTCGCGGGGCAGGACGAGAAGGTCGCCATCGCCGGCTCGCTCGCGATCGTCGCGGGCATCAGCCTCGTCGCGGCCGTGCCCTACGCGCGCCGGCGCGACATCGACTGGCGCAGCGTCGTCCGCTTCGGCATTCCCGGCGTGATCGGCACCTTCGGCGGCGCGTGGCTCGCGCGCTACGTGAGCGCGCGGGTGCAGATCGAGATGCTGGCGCTCGTGATGGTGGCCGCCGCCGTGCTGCTGCTGCGCACCAAGCGCGACGCCGACCGGCCGCAGCGCGAGCACGCGACGTGGTTGATCGCCCTCGAGGGCCTCGCCGTCGGCGTGCTCACGGGACTCGTGGGCGTCGGCGGCGGCTTCCTGATCGTTCCCGCGCTCGTGTTGCTCGGCGGACTTCCGATCCGACGCGCCGTGGGCACGAGCCTCGTGATCATCACGCTCAAATCCGTCGTCGGCTTCGCGAAGTACGTCGACGTGCTCGGCGACCTCGGCCTCGCGGTCGACTGGCACGTTCTCGCGCTGTTCACGGCCTTCGGCGTCGCAGGCAGCTTGCTCGGCGGCCGCGTGTCGACGCGGATCCCGCAGCCCGTGCTTCAGCGCATCTTCTCCGTGCTGCTGATCCTCGTCGGCTGCGGGATCCTGTGGAGCCACTGGCGCGCGGCCGCGCCGTCCAGCGCGGCCGTCACGTCGCATCCCAATGGGCTGCCCGCTCAGTTGACGAACGTGAGCGACAGTCCATCGCTGAGATTGAACGCCGCGCCGGCCGCGCCCGGATCGCGGTAGCGGAACTGGAAGTTCCAAGTCGAGCCGGCCGTGATCGCGCCGCCGAGCGAGGGCGAGCCCGTGTAGTCGACGAGTCGCTGCACGACGGTTCCGTTCGCCGCCTGCATCGGCATGAAGTGGCGCAGGCCGGAGATGCACAGTGTTCCGCCGCCGAAGGGAACCGACGCCTGGCCGGTCGCGTAGACCATGTAGCCGTTCACGCCGCTCGGCAGACCCGTGCACCACACCGACAGATCGTTTCGCTGGATCGAGTTCGAGCCGTTGGCGCTGAGGCGCGCGGCGAGACCGCTCGAGTTCGGCGTCGCGGTGCAGTAGTTCTGCGCCTCGGGGAACAGCGAGAGCACCGAGATCCAGCCGTTCTGCGCCTCCCACCAGCCCCACGCGAGCGCGCGTTCGTCGTTGACCTCGACGCCGTCGCACCAGGGGAACAGCCCGAAGGTCTCGGGCGCCGGGTCGTGCGCGAGCGCCTGCTCGAAGGTGCGCAGGTCGTACACGTGCAAGCGCGAGCAGCCGCTCACCACCAGCCAGTTCTCGTTGGGCGTGATCTTCAGGTCGACGAGCTTCTCCGGCTGCGTCTTGAACATGCGCAGCTCGAGGTCGCCGCCGGTGATGTCGAACACCTGGACGCGCGAGGTGTTGCTGCTGCGGATCACCGCCGCCACGCGCTCGTTCGTGACCTCGATCGAGTCGTACCCCGCGCCGAAGAAGGTGTGCGTGGAGGTCGTGAAGTGCTGGTCCGCCGGCTGCAGCAACTGGCCCGCGGGCAGTTGCGCGAGGTCGAACATGTAGAGCGCGATGTGCGTGCGCACGAACAGCTTCGAGCCGTCGGGCGTGAACGCGAGATCGTGCGGGTCGCCGGTCATGCGCGCGTACCACTGGTTGCCCGCGAGGTCGAACAGATCGAGCTGCGCGCCGAAGTTCACGCCGTCGGTCCAGCGGCTCGCGGTCGCGATCAGGTCGTTTCTCGCCTCGACCGAATCCATCGAGGTGAAGCCCATCGGGCCGGGGTTGCCGAACAGGCGCTTGTGCCAAACGCGCGTCGGGACGGCGCCGCTGAGGTCGTAGAGCGACGTGCTGAACTCCGAACGCACCGCCGCGAAACGGCCGTCGGGGGTGAGCGTCACGTCGTGCGGCGCGCCGAGCTGGTCCTGGTTCGCTCCGAAGACTCCGGCCGTCTCGTACGCGACCGCGGGCGCGCCGCCGCCCGAGGGCCGCAGGTCCCAGATCGCCACGCGCGTGCGAAACTCCGTCGCCAGCGACTCGAGCGACAGGCACACCGCGAAGTCGTCGTTCGTCACGACGCTGTCGACGCTGTAGGTGTGGTTCGGCGCGTTCGGATCGCCGATCTCGCCGGGGTGCGACGCGAGCAGCGCGCCGCTCGCGAGGTCGAACACGAAGCTTCCGCCGGGATTGCCGGCGCCGGCGCTGTTGCCGCCGCGCACGATCGCGAGGTCGCCGCTCGGGGTGAGCGCGATGTCGCGCGCTCCTTCGCCGACGTGATGGTCCGCGAGCAGCGCCGTGGCCGGCGTCGTGAGGTCCAGGATCAGCGCGCGGTTGCCGAGCACGACGGCGCGCGTGTTCGTGAGCTCGACCGCATCCTGCGCGACGCCCGTCCACCAGGCGGTGGTCTGCGCCGTGTGCGTCGCGATCAGTTGACCGTTCGACATGTCGAGCACGCGCGCAATCACCCCGACGCCGTTCTCGCGCAGCACTCCGAGCCGGCCGTCCGGCGTGATCGCGCCGTCGTCGATGCCGAGGGTCTGCGTGCCATTGAAGAGCACCGACTGCGCAGTGGCGGGTGCGAGCAACGTCGAGCACGCGAGCAGCGGTGTGCAGGCGCCGATCCTGATGAGACGCGAGTTCATGAGACGCTCCGAAAATGCGAGGGAGTCGATCGAGACGGAGTTCGAGCGAACCCCGACGACGCTCCGAAGTTGGGCGCGCGTCCGGTGGACCGTGGCCGGCGGAGATCTCGAAGGGTGGAGCTCGCGCAGGGACGCGAGCGCGGAGGACGAGCCCTGCCAGGGACGGAGCGGGGACGCGAGGGCGAGGACCTGCCAGTCGTCGCCGCGTCGCGATGTGCGCTAGCGACGGCGGCTTGGCGCGGTCACAGAGATCCGTCGGCTGGAGCGGTCGGCGAACCCGGTCGCGGCGCTCGAGATTCCCGCGAGCGCTTCTCCGAGCGCGCTGGCGGCGTGGTTAGTCTTGCGGCGTGGAGCGAGAGCTGAACCGACGCGCATTCTCCGCGGGCGCCGCTGCCATTGCGCTCGCATCGCTTGGCGCGAAACCCGAAGAGGAGCCGACCGTGACCGCCGCCGCAACCGCGCTTCCGACGTTGTTCGTCTCCCACGGCGCGCCGAATCTGATCTTGAGCGACTTGCCGGTGAAGGGCTTCCTCGCCGACCTCGGCAAGCTCGCGCCCAAGCCGCGAGCGATCCTGTGCGTGTCGGCGCACTGGCTGACGCGCGAGCCGACCGTCGACGTCTCGCCCGCGCCGAAGACGATCCACGACTTCTACGGCTTCGAGGACGAGTTGTACGCGCTGCACTACGCGGCGCCGGGCGCGGTCGAACTCGCGGTGGAGGTCGCCGATACGCTCGCCGGCGCGGGCGTGGACGTGAAGCGCGAGCAGCGCGGGCTCGACCACGGCGCCTGGGTTCCGCTCAAGCTGGCCTACGCGAACGCGAACGTGCCGGTCACGCAGTTGTCGCTGCAACCGGGACGGAATCAGGAGCACCACTACAAGCTCGGACTGGCGCTCGCGAAGCTGCGCCACAGCGGCGTGCTCGTCATCGGCAGCGGCGGCGCCACGCACAACCTCGGCGAGCTCGGCGAAGGCTCGACCCTGCCGAAGTGGGCCGCGGACTTCGACACCTGGCTCGATGCGCGCGCGAACGCCGGCGACGCCGAAGCGCTGATCGACTACCGCAAACGCGTGCCCAACGCCGCCCGCAACCACCCCACCGAGGACCACTACCTGCCGCTCCTCGTCGCGCTCGGCGCCGCGGGCGACAAGGCTCGCGGCAAGACGCTCCACGCGAGCGCGGCCTACGGCTCGCTTTCGCTGCGCGCATTTTCCTTCGACGCGTGACGAACGCCGCGGGGAAAGGCTCGCGCTCCCCGCGACGTCGAGCCGGCGTCGTCAGAAGCACATCACGAAACTCACGGCGTTGCTGAGGCCGGCCGCCGTGCCGTCGGGGTGCGCGGGATCGCGGTACCAGAACTGACCGAAGACTTCGTCGCCGAGCTCGAAGCCCTCCCTCACCAGAAGCTCGTGCCTCCCGAGCAGCCTCGGGAGCAGCCGTCGGCATCCTCCGCGGGCTTCATGACGTTGGAGAACCGAACTCGAGCGTCGACGGAGCGGTCCGCGGAAGTGCCGCGGCCGTGGAAGCTGCCAAGGTCGACGCAGCGAACCCGCGGCGTGAGAACGGGAACGGGCCAGGCTCCTGTTTGGGTGGAATGTGCAAGTGCGTGCCGCGAACGGAGGTGCGCGACCGAGCCGGCGAGTGTTCTCCTCGTCCGCGAAGTCTGCGGTCGTGCGAGCACGCTCGAACTCGCGGGACGCTCGGTCCGCATTCGGATCGAGCGTCCCGCGCAGGATCTGGGCGCTGGGACGGACGCGCCCGAGCGCTGGCGAGCTTCTCAGTCGTCGTCTTCGACTTCGGCTTCGATCTCGTAGGCGCGCAGAACGTTGGGCGTCGACGTTCCGAGGCCCTCGACTTCGACGTGCAGCACCTGGCCGGGCGCGAGCGAGTTGAAGCGTGCGAAGAACGAAGCCGCACTGTTCGCGTCCTTGTCGAACACGCAGTTCGGCGCGAGATCGACGGCGACGGGGCCGAAGGTCACCGTGGTCCCGAACGGGTCGTCGAGCTCGAACATCACCGCGTTGAAGGAGCCCTGCTGCGAGAAGGCAGCCGAGACGGCGCCTTCGAACTTGCCGGCATGGATCTTCGTGCGCGAAGCAACGAGGCTCGGAGCGTTGCTAGGACCGCTGAGCGCGCCGTGGAGTTCGAGCTCGAGCCCGACCAGCAGCTGCGAGGTCGCCAGCGTCGGACGGCCCTCGGTGTCGAGGAACAGCGAGCTGTTCGTGAGGTCGACGACGATGTCCGTCGACGAGCTGTCCACCGCGCCGCTGGCGATCGCGGGTTCACCGCCGTCGAGGCGGATCACGATCGAGTTCGGCAAGCCGGAGACATCGTGGATGCGGCCTTCGAACTCGGGCTGGTCCTCGATCTCGATGCGACCCGCGGGGAACGGCTGCGACGCGAAGACCGGGAACTTCACCTTCACTCGCTGCCCGTTCGAGAGCGACGCGTCGGTGGTCACGAGCTGGACGTCGTCGAGCAGGATCGCGGTCGTCACGTCGTCGTAGTCGACGGCGATCGAGCTCGGGTTCCCGAGCGCCGAGAGCACCGGCTGCGCCAGGCTCGCGCCCTTTTCGATCTCGATCACCACGAGGCTGAAGGTGTTGGCGACGCGGTCGAGGTTCTCGATGCGGCCGTCGATCTTGACGACGTACGCATCGCCGCTGCCGACACCGTCCTCGATCTCGATCCGCGTGGCGTCGATGCGCCCGCCCACCAGCGGACCGTGCACTTCGAGCTTCGTCGCGTTCGGAACGAGGCTCGAGAAGAACGTGCTCGAACTCGCGAAGGGAAATCCATCGTCGTCGAGGAGCAACGTCGCGGGCGAGAGCGCCACCGTGACGGGCCCGATCGCGACGGTGAGGTCGTTGTCCGCGAAGGCGTCGAGCCGCAGGCTGTCGGGCGCGTTCGTCGAAAGGACGAGGCCCCGCACTTCGTCGATGCCCGTGCTCGAGTCGTCGCCCTGGAGCAGCGCGAAGCCCTGCGGATCGAATTGCAGCGGCGGGAGAGCCACGGCGCCCTGCAGCGACGCGCCGAGGTCGACGTCGAGCACCACCTTGCGGTAGTCGTCGTTGTCGATCCCGACGGCGCTGGCGAACCGAAGGTCGAACGTCGTCGCGACGTGCTGGACGGCGACAGGTGCGCCCGAGCGGTCGAGCGCGAGCGTGCCGGCGGGATCGAGCGAGACGCGCACGGCGCTGTAGCGGCCTTCGGCGATGTCGTTGCGTCCGACCCAGCGCGGATGGAGGCCCGCGCCGATCAAGTCGAGCGTCAACGGGCCGCCGAGCAGTTCGGGGCTGAGCGCGCCGCCCGTTTCGGCGACGAGGCGGAGCGACGTGGCGCGCACGGAGAACGCGAGCAGGTCGTCGACAGCCGCGTCGGTGACGACGAAGTCGACCGTTCGCGGCGCGCTGCTTCCGCCGCCGCCGCCGCCTCCTCCGCCGCAGGCGGGCGTGAGAGAAGCGGCGAGAAGCGCAAGCGCGCTCGAAGCGAGAACACGTTGGTGTAGGCGGAGCATGATGGGTTCCTTGGGTCGGTGGGGCCGTGAACCTGCGGCGGAGGGCAAGTCACGTTCCGACGTCAGGAAGCTCGCGGGGACACCGAAAAACGGCTCCGTTTCGTGCCGTCGTCCAGGAACTAGATGCGAAGAGCATCGCGGTCCAGCTCGCTGACGCGCGACGGCAATGCGCACTCGCCGAGAGAAGCCCGTCGAGAAACGCTCGTTGGAGAAAGGGCAGCTCGATCGGCGCCGCCCACAGTTTCGGCGCGTGGATACAGTGAGTCGGTCGGAGCGCACGTCG
>CALFYL010000425.1 GCA_937952135.1 uncultured Planctomycetia bacterium | reverse complement strand
GCGAGGTGGTGCAGGTTGCTTCGATGCAGCCCGAGCGCCCGCGCGGCCGCGGCCCAGTTGCCTCCGCTGCGAGCCAGCGCGCGCTGGATGAGCGTGCGCTCGTAGTCCTGCAACGCTTCGCGCAGCGGTTTGTCCGTCGCCGCGGGCAAGGTCGCCGCCGCCGCCGCGCTCGCGGGACTCGCTTCGAGGGCGAGGTCGGCGGCGCGCACGATCACCGTGTCGCCGTGCGGCGTGCGGCCCACGGAACGCAGGATCGCGCGCGAAAGCGCGTTCTCGAGCTCGCGCACGTTTCCCGGCCACGCTCCGCGCACGAGCGCTTCCCGGGCGTCGGCCGCGAGGCGGATCGGACCGACGCCCAGGCGCCGGCGCGCGCGGTCGGCGAAGTGGCCCGCGAGCAGCGGAACGTCCTCGGGATGCTCGCGCAGCGGCGGCACGTGGATGCGGCACACGTCCAGCCGGTGCAACAGGTCGGCGCGGAAACGGCCGGCGCGCACCTCCTCGGCCAGATCGCGGTTCGTGGCCGCGAAGATGCGCACGTCGACGCGCGAAGTGACATCGGCGCCGACGGGCTGCACCTCGCCCTCCTGCAGAACGCGCAGGAGCTTGGGCTGCACGTGCAGCGGGAGCTCGCCGATCTCGTCGAGGAACAGGCTCGCGCCGTCGGCGACGCGGAACTTGCCCGGCCGCGCGTCGGTCGCGCCCGTGAACGCGCCGCGCACGTGGCCGAACAACTCGCTCTCGATGATCGATTCGGGCAGCGCCGCGCAGTTGACGTACACCAGCGGCTCGTCCTTGCGGCGCGAGCTCGCGTGCAGCGTGCGCACGACGAGCTCCTTGCCGACGCCGGTCTCGCCACTCACGAGCACGGGCAGGTCCGCGCCGGCGACGAGCTCGATCTCGCGCCGCACGCGCGCCATGGCTTCGCCGTCGCCGAGCAGCATGCCGCCGCGCCGGTCGAGCACGTCGCGAACGAGCTCCCGCGCGATCAAGCCGCGCGTCGTCGCGTGGCGCTCGAGCGCTTCGATCAGGTCGCTGGTGCGCACCGCCGCGGCCGCGAGCGCCGCGAGTTGTTCGAGAAAGCGCCGGTCGACCTTGTCGAAGGCGCCGGTGGCGAGCGCGTCGGCGGTCAGCACGCCCACGAGCTCGCCCTCGACGCGCAGCGGACATCCGAGACACGAGTGCACGTCGAGGTGCGGCGCGTCGACGACGAGGCCGTCGTAGGGATCGGGCAGCGAGCTGCCTTCGGGGAACAGCGTCGGCCCGTCGGCGCGGCACAGGATGTCGAGCCGCGGATGTTCGGCGCGCGCGAAGCGCCGGCCAAAGATGTCGTTCGAGACGCCGCGCGCCGCGATCGGGAGCAGCTCGTCGCCGCTGACGCGCAGCAGCACCACGGCGTCGCAGGGCAGCGCGCGGGAAACGGTGGCGACGAGGCGGTCGAGGCGGTCGCGACTCGACAGGCTCGCAGTCATGTCGAGCGCGATGGCGAGCAGCGTGTCGTCGGGCTGGGCCGTTGTGTTCATCGCAACAAGTGTAGTTCGTTCGACAACGCAGTGTGTTGCTCCTGTCACAACGTGCCGCCGTAAGTCCTTTAGGCGCAAGGGCCCTGATCGACGGCACGGGCGGTGCTTAGCAGCGCTGTGACGACCCCGTCCACGCCTCCCACCGACCACCCGGAGCCCACCATGATCCACGCCGCCCAGCCCATCACGCCGCTGTCGACGCTCGCCGACCTGGCGACTCACTACGCCGGCGCCTCGCGCGTCTTCCATCGCCACGGCCTCGACTTCTGCTGCCACGGCCGCATCAGCCTCGAAGCCGCCTGCGCCGAGAACCGCCTCGACGTCGGCGCGCTCATCGGTGAGCTCAGCGCGGAGCAGGCGCGCGACACCGACTTCCGCGCGTGGGATTCGGCGCCCTTGTCCGAGCTCGTCGAGCACGTGCTCGAGCGCTACCACGCCGACCACCGCGCGGAGTTGCCGCGGCTCGTCGAGGCGGCGCAGAAGGTCGAGCGCGTGCACGCGGACAAGGCCTCGTGCCCGCGCGGCCTCGCGCAACACCTCGAGCACATGAGTTCGGAGCTCGAGGACCACATGCAGAAGGAAGAGCACGTGCTCTTCCCGCTGATCCAGCGCGGCCACGGCGCGATGGCGTCGATGCCGATCCAAGTGCTCGAGCACGAGCACCGCGACCACGCGCTGAACCTGCAGCGCCTGCGCGCGCTGGCGCACGACTTCGCGCCGCCGGCCGAAGCCTGCAACACGTGGCGCGCCCTCTACCTCGGCCTCGCCGAACTCGAGCGCGACCTCATGCAACACATCCACCTCGAGAACAACGTTCTCTTCCCCCGCGCGCTGCGCAGCTAGGAGCCCCCCCGTGAAGTTCAGTGAGAAGAAACTCTGGCTCATCCTCGCCTCCGTCGTCGGCGCGGGCTTCCTGTTGCTCGGCTTCGGCGGCCGCGAGATCTACCGCCAGGCGCCGCCGATTCCGGAGCGCATCGTGACCGAGTCGGGACGCGAGCTCTCGACGAGCGAGCGGATCCTCGACGGCCAGCAAGTCTGGCAAGGCATCGGCGGCCAGCAGATCGGCTCGATCTGGGGCCACGGCAGCTACCAGGCGCCGGATTGGTCCGCGGATTGGCTGCACCGTGAAGCGCTGGCGCTGCTCGAGGTGTGGAGCCGCGCGGAGCACGGCGTGGCGCCGGACGAGCTCGACCCGGACACGCGCGGCGCGCTCGAGTCGCGTTTGAAGCGCGAAATGCGCGCGAACCGCTTCGATTCGGCGAGCGGCGTGCTGGTGGTGAGCGAGGCGCGCGCGCAGGCGATGGCGACGGTCGCGGCGCACTACCAGGCGCTCTTCGGAGGCGATGAGTCGCTCGCGAAGCTGCGCGAGGACTACGCGCTGCACGACGACGCGATCGTCGAATCGGAGGATCTGGCGAAGCTCACCGAGTTCTTCTTCTGGACCTCGTGGGCCTGCACCACCGAGCGCCCCGGCCTCGCCTACAGCTACACCAACAACTGGCCGCACGAGCCGCTCGTCGGCAACGTGCCGACGAACTCGAACGTCGTGTGGTCGATGCTCAGCATCGTCGCGCTGCTCGTCGGCGTCGGCGCGATGGTGTGGTTCCTCGCGTCGCGGCGCGAAGAGTCCGATCCGCCGGCGGCGACGCGCGATCCGCTCGAGAAGCTCGCGCTGACTCCGTCGATGCGCGCCGTCGCCAAGTACCTCGGCGTCGTGATCGCGCTGTTCGTCGTTCAAGTCATCCTCGGCGCCGTCACCGCGCACTACACCGTCGAAGGCAACGGCTTCTTCGGCTTCCGGCTCGACGAATGGCTGCCCTACGCCATCACGCGCACCTGGCACATCCAAACCGGCGTGTTCTGGATCGCGACCGCGTTCCTCGCCACCGGCCTGTTCTTCGCGCCGGTGATCGGCGGCCGCGAACCCAAGGGCCAGCGCCTCGGCGTTCACATCCTGCTCGGCGCGCTGTTCCTCGTCGTCGGCGGCTCGATGGCCGGCGAGTACCTCTCGATCCACCGCGTGCTGCGCGGCGACGCGTCCTTCTGGTTCGGACACCAGGGCTACGAGTACGTCGACCTCGGACGCGCGTGGCAGATCGCGCTCTTCGGCGGGCTCGTGGGATGGCTGTTCCTCATGCTGCGCGCGATGTGGCCGGCGCTCAAGCGCGGCGCGCAAGGCCGCAGCCTCACGGGCCTCTTCACCGCGTCCGTGGTCGCGATCGGCCTGTTCTACGGCGCGGGTTTCTTCTACGGCGCTCGCTCGCACCTGTCGGTCGCCGAGTACTGGCGCTGGTGGGTCGTGCACCTGTGGGTCGAAGGCTTCTTCGAAGTGTTCGCCACGGGCGTGCTCGCCTTCCTGTTCACCAAGCTGAGCCTGGTGCGCGTCGAGAGCGCGACCCGCGCCTTCCTCGCGTCGACCGCCGTGTTCCTGATCGGCGGAATCCCCGGCACGTTCCACCACCTGTACTTCAGCGGCAGCCCGGTCTCGGTCACCGCTCTCGGCGCGGCCTTCAGCGCGCTCGAGGTCGTTCCGCTCGTGCTGATCGGCTACGAAGCGCTGCACACGCTGCGCATGCAGCACCGCGCGAGCTGGATGGAGCGCTACCGCTGGCCGATCCGCTACTTCGTGGGCGTTGCCTTCTGGAACCTCGTCGGAGCGGGCGTGTTCGGCTTCCTGATCAACCCGCCGATCGCGCTGTACTACATGCAGGGCCTCAACACGACTCCCGTGCACGCGCACACCGCGTTGTTCGGCGTGTACGGGCTGCTCTCGCTCGGTCTCGTGCTGGTGATGGCGCGCAAACTGTGCGGCTCGCGGCCGTGGCGCGAAGGCCACCTGCGCTACTCCTTCTGGGCCATGAACATCGGCCTGGGCGCGATGGTGCTCTTCAGCTTGCTCCCGATCGGCATCGCGCAAACGATGGCGAGCGTCGAGCACGGCATGTGGTACGCGCGCAGCGCCGAGTTCCTCCAGAGCCCGCTGCTCGAGAACCTGCGCTGGATGCGCATCGTCGGCGACACGATCTTCCTCAGCGGCGTCGCGTCGCTCGCGTGGTTCATGCTCGGCCTCGTCACCGGCCGCTCCTACGCCGCGCCGAAGCCGCTCGACGACCGCCTGCCGCAGCGCGACGTGCCCGAGCACGACGTCGAAGAGCTGACCGGCGCGGCGAGCTGAGCTCCTCGCGCCCGACGTTCTCGACCCGCGGCCCAAGTCCGCTTCGCAGCACCGGCCCCGCGCGACGCAACTCGTCGCGCGGGGCCGATTCGATTCACGCAGCTCGCGCTGCAACGTGTTTCGAGAGCCTTGCGCCTTCAACTGGCGCCGTGATATTCGAACTCTCCCGGCGTCGAGGGAGAGCCGGAGCTCATGGTTCGCAACAAGCAGGCTCGTCACCGCGCGTCGATGGGAGCGACACAGGCAACCCTTGGCCGCACGGCGGAAATCTCATGGGCGCAGCACGTCGAGCGTCTCTTGCCGGACTCAGTTGGGACGCAGGTTCCCGCATGGCCTGCCGACGCGTTCGCAGTCGTTGCCAGCGCACTGGAGTCCACGGGGGCGTACGTGGAATTGGTGAATAACTGGAGTCCGTCCATCCGACCATGGCAGAGCCGAATCCGCGAGCTAGGAAGAGCGTGGCGAACGCGCGCGACTGACGGCCGTGCGGCGCCACCCGAGGTTCGGAACGCATGGCGGCAACTGGGTCACTCGGGTGAGGCGGCGCTCTCGTCACTCCGCGAGCCAACGCTGCTCGAAGCCGCGCTCTGCATCCTGGGGGCTGCAGATGAGTCCTTTTCAGACCTCCCTGTGGCGAAGTTCGAGCCTCGGGATCGGTTCGAGTTGCTCGTGCTCGAGGGTCTATTCGCCAGCAAGGATAGATCGAATCTCTGCCGCCGAGTCCCGGTGTCGTGCGGACTGGTGCTTCCAAAGCTCCACACCCCGCAGAGCGGGATCACGTTGCGTTCGTTGAGCCACCACCTCGCTTGGTGCCGAGCCTCCGAGGTCGTGCCGCGCTGGGCGCACCAGGACATCTCACGTTCTCTGGGCGTGTCCACGTCGCCCAGCGAGCGGCGAGAAGGGCTGAACCTGCTGCTGCTGCCCTGGCCAGAGGAGTTGGCGCCGACACAGTTCGGTCCGGCGCCTGCGTCTCAACGCGGCATGCCGAAGTTGTTCGGCCAGTTCCGCTTCCACCTTGCCCACGACTCGAGCGTCCTGGTGGAGCGCGCGTCCAGGGCATGCCAAGTCGCAAAGGACCGCGTGGGGCGGGTCGATGCGATCGTGCTGCCGGAATGCGCCACGCGAGCGGGCGAGGCGACGCTGATCAGCGAGGCGACGGGCGCCCTTGTGATCGCTGGAGTGGGGGGCGAGTTCGACGGGCACGACGTCAATCGAGTGGAGTTTGCGGCGCCGTACGAGGACGTCACCGCCGAATACTCGCAGGGCAAACACCATCGCTGGAAGCTGGATCGCTCGCAGATCGTGCAGTACGGACTGGCCGAGCAGTTGGACCCCGAGCGTGTCTGGTGGGAGAGCTTTGAGATCGAGCGCCGCGAGCTGTACTTCACGGCCATCGCCGAGGCCACGACCCTGGCCGTCATGATCTGCGAGGACCTCGCTCGGCCAGATCCAGCCGCTGAGATCATCCGTGCAGTTGGGCCCAGCCTTGTTATCGCACTCTTGCTGGACGGGCCTCAACTCCTCACGCGTTGGCCTGCGCGCTACGCTACGGTCCTCGAACAAGACCCGGGGTCCTCGGTACTAAGCCTCACGAGCTTGGGCATGGCGCGCCTGAGCAGACGGCCCGACCAGTCCGCGTCGCGCGTGGTGGCGCTCTGGAAAGACGGCCGTTCGGGTCCGGCGAAGGAGTTGCTGCTGCCGCACGGGGCGTGCGGATTGTTGCTCAACCTCGGCTGCGAGTGGGTCAAGGAATTCAGCGCCGACGGTCGACACGACAAGTACGCCGGCACGAACGGAGCGCGGGGTACGACCCCCTACTTGGTCTATCAAGGCTGCCACGCCATAGAGGTCTGAAGCTCTCCCGCCGTGAACTTGCGCGCCACGGAAACATCGCCTAGCTTTCATCAGATGCAGAAGAAGCGGATGAACTTGGTGGACGCGAACCGGCGCTCCTTGCTGCGCAAGCTCAGGGTATCCAAGGTGCCGGGAGCTGTCCGAGTCGAGCGGATCCTTGACGGGTTGCACAAGGGCACGCGCACCGGGTCTAGCTCTGCTGCCATCGTGCTACGTCCGGGTGCGAGTAAGCACTCTGCGCCGCGGCACCGCTGAGCTGCGGCTGCGGACCACGAGCCTCCAAGACCGAGCACCGGCCCCGCGCGACGCAACTCGTCGCGCGGGGCCG
>CALFYL010000424.1 GCA_937952135.1 uncultured Planctomycetia bacterium | reverse complement strand
GTCACCAGCGCGTCCTTCACGCCGCCGCGCTCGACCGCCTCACGCAGCGCCACGATGTTTGCGTTCATTGCCCGCAGCTCGTCGACCGCAATAATCAATAACGCGGTGAGCGTGGGGGAGTGGTCACTACCCAATAGGGTTTCATCGCATAAGGCGTTTGTCGCCAATCGGTCATCGCGCCCGCGATTATCGGTTTTCGCGTTCACGGATTAAGCCCTTTCGCGATTGGCAATAACGCGACTGCCCATTTCCGCAAGAATGGGACGGATCGGACGATGTCGCCCGGGTGTCCCCGAGACGTCCCCAATCGGTCACCGAAAACGGGCGCGTTCGAAGCCGACCCCGCCGGACGACCCCACCAATGGGGGTGAATGTCACCGCTCTGGCATGGCCGTCGGAGCCCGCCGGTGGGGGACAAACCGCCCGGGTTTACGTTTGCATTACGCGAGGTGGGCGGTCTCGGGGCGGCTGTGACATCGGCAGTGGGGGCCAGACGCGCCCCGCCGGATCGCGCGCGCACCCCGGTCGTGAGTGTGATCGCCGGCCAGCCCGGGGGGAGGTCGGAGGCCCGCGTACGGAGCCCCCGCCAACCCGCCTCAGCGACGGTCGATCGCGTCGCCGCCGGACGGATCGATCCTGGCCGCGACAGAGTCCGGCGTTCGGATCCCCCTGGTCGCCACGTCTGCACGTCCGTGAGTTCGGCGGCGACGAAGCCTCGGCCAGGGACTCTAACTCCCGCGGGCTCACCCCGCGCCGGTTCGATGCGCGACGTGCCAAAGCCCGCCCGTGCGGATCCCCCGCGACGCCCCGTGTGCGCGCCTACAACGCCGACTGCCGCACCGTGGCCCCGTGCGCACGGGAGCGCGCCGGAGCCCGCCAGATGCGCGCTGAGCGGCTCGGGGCGGCACTGCGCGACGGAGGTCACGGCGAGCGCCACGAGCGCCTGGAGGAGCGACGCGATGATGCGGCTCATCGAAGTTCTCCCCACGCCCGAAGCGTCGCCACGACCTGCGCCTCAATGTCGCGGCCAATTTCCACGGTGAGCGGGCTCACGGTCGAGTGCTCCACACCCTGCCGATCGCGCCTCGACGGGAACGACAGGACGTAGCGACCATCCAACGCGCGCCTGACGGCAACGCCATCCAGTCGCAGGTCTCCTACGTCGATGCGCACGAATCCCAACAGGCCCGACGCCTGGTCCAGCGACCTGGTCGGGCGAAACGCGAGTACGGTCACGCGGCTCAAGCCACACCTCCGGCGTCACGCCGACGAGCGGGGTCGGGATGGAAGTCACGCTCACGGCACGCGCAGATCGTCCAGCGCGCGTTGAGGAGTCGCTCGATCCCGGAGCCGTTGCACACCGCGCAGTCCAGGTCGGGGCGACCCGGTCCGAACGGTGACGCGGGCGTCCGAACCTGAGCCCACATCACTTGCTCCGACGACGGGTCCGGCTCATGGCACGTGCCACAAACCCAGTTGCTGAGGCGCGCGACTGCCCAGAAGTGCGAGCTGCCACAGCCCCGACAACACGCTGACGGCGGCGCCACGTCCGCGACCGAAACGCCGTGATCTCGCTCGGCGCGAAGAAGCTCGAGCACGTGCTGTTTCGCGCGCCCCAAACGCTCCTGCTGCTCAGCCGTCAGCGCGTCCTTCGGGCGGTAGCGGACCATCTCGCCGTGAGGCACGAGTTCGACTCCGCCGCGACGAAGTTCGGTGATCAAAGAAATGGCTTCGAGCCGATTCATTGCTCACCCCACTCAGATTCGAGCCCTTTTTCGACCTTCGCAGCGACGCCAAAAACAGCGTTCTCGGGGTCGCCAATGGGGTTGGGGGACCCCTGTGGAGGGTTGGGGACCCGTTTTGGGGTTACCTCTTCGCGAAGGTGTTCTTGGCGTGTAACGGAAAAAGGGTCCCCCAGGGTCCCCAGGGGTCCCCCGCCGCCCGCGACATCGCCCTTCAACTCGATGTCGAAGTAGACCGTGTTGCCGTGGCTCTTCCGGCTTCGGTGCCCGGCCCGGCCCATCGCCATGCCGAGCACGGACTGGTTCGCAGCGGCGACCTTCCGACGCGCGCACCAGGCGTTATGCGCGCTGAGGAGGTCGGCGGCGCTGAGGCGCGCCCCGGGCTTCGATGCAATCTGCTCGACGACAAACGTGTCCCAGGGACGCACCGCTTCGGGCGGCACCGGGATCGTCACTTGATCGGGCGGGTTCAGCCCGTGATCACGCCAGAGTCGACACCCCTCGAACATCCAGGCCAAGATGCCCTCGCTCTCAGCCAGGAGCTTGGAGAGCAAGCGCGTGTCTCGCTCGGCTACGGGGATCGTCACCTCGAACGGGACCACGTGAAGCCGCCGGCGCAAGGCGTAGTCCAGTCGCGGAAACCGTGGCAGGTGGTTCGTGACGATCACGATCTTGTGCGTCGGCATGAACTCCCAGAAGTCCTCGCGCATGCGGCGCGCCCGCAGCCGATCCCCGCCCGTGAGCTGCTTCACGAACGCCACGTCCAGCTCTTGCTGATTCGAGGTCTCCGACCCGACAGCGAGCCGCACTCCGAACAGGTCGGCGACTTCGGTCGGGTGGTTTCGTTGCGCCTTAGCGGTCAGCAACTCCGCCGAGATCTGGATGGCGTACGAAGGCGAGAGCACCTCTTGGATGGCTCGGAGCGCGGTGGTCTTGCCGTTCGCTCCCTCGCCGATCGCGAATAGCAGGACGTTCTCGCCGACTTCTCCCGTGAGGCAGAGGCCACAGAAGCGCTGGAAGTAGGCGCGCACCTCGTCGTCCGGAAGCACGCGCTCGAGGAACGCATCCCACAGCGGGCACTTCGCGTCCGGCACGAAGTTGGTCGGACAGAGCTTGGTGATCAGGTCCGCCTGTCGGTGCGGGTACACCTCTCCGGTGCGCAGATCGACCGTGACGTTGGCGCAATTCAGAAGCCACGGATTGGTGTCGAACTCGGCGGGCACGACGGGGATGCCGTGCTCGCTGCGTGCGAGGTCCACCATCGCTTTGCGGCGCTCCGCCTTCTCACTCTTCAGCGCCCACTCGATGGTGCGCTGGCGGACCGCTCCGTCGTCGATGGACTCGGCTTCCCGGAACAAGGTGCGTGCGACGCGCTTCGACAGCGCCATGACTCGCCCACGTTCGTCCGGCCGCCAACGCGTCTTGTCCCAGAGGTACCACTTCTTCCACGGATGGCAGTGGCGGATGCGTGCGCCGAAAGTGCGAACCAACCGTTCGGCGTTGCCCGTGTCGGTCAACGGCGGGAAGCTCGGGGTCGACCCCTCATCGCCGAGATTCGTGACATCGGCGTCGGGCCCGTCGACGCTCGCGCTGCTTGAGGTCGAGGACGACCGGCTCCGCCTCGGCACGTCCCCGTACCCGTCCTGGACTAGTGCGCGCGCCGCGCGGGAGAACTCGCCGCCGTGGTTCAGCTTCGCGAACACCCCGAACTTCGAGTGCGCGCCCACCTCGAGCCCGGCGTTCGAGGAGAACACGCGAAGCAGGTCGCCGGATTGCGGCGTGGAGCAGTACCCGGTCGTCGCGGAAACGCCGCGATCTTTGCCCGGGCGACGCCATGTCGTGTAGCTGGCACCGTCGCCGTGCACGAGCTGCCAGCCGTGGGGCAGGAGAATCTCAGACCAAGTCGCCCGCTTGTTGAAGTCGTCGCCGGGGCGCGCTCCATACTTCGTTGACGCAATGCGCTTCGCCCCGCGGTTCTCGGCCGGGTCGTCGCAGGCGATCTCAGTGAAGGACCGCGCGATGTTCACAAACGTGGCGTACAGCTCATCTGAAAGCGGGGGCGCTACGCGCACTTCCGCGATCGACAGGCCGCCGATGTGTCGGTATGTGCGCCCGCTGGGGTGACACTCCGGCGGGCACCCGGGCGCGAGCACGTAGCCGCCCGCGCCGCGCGTCTCGATCAGCACCGTCTGCCTCGGCTTCGCGTCACCGAGCTTCGATGCGGCGCTGTCCATCCGCATCGCGAGGCGTTGGTTGCGGTCCGGCGTCGGTCGCCGCAGGTAGACGTGCCGCCCGAAACCCTTGGGTGTTTCGATGAGCGCGACCGACTTCAAAGCGTCGGGCTCCACCGACTCCACGAGCTCGCGCCAAGCGTCGAACACGCCCGGTGCGTCGAAGTCGAGAACCTCGAGTTCGCTAACCGCGCCGCAGACGATTCCGACACCGCACGGAGAGGTGAACCAGCGACGCACCTCCGACTCGGTGGGGGCCTTCACCATGAGCGCGCTCCACTCAACCAATGGCGCCTTCGAGCCATCGGTGCGGATAGGCACGATCGAGAGTCCGGCGTGCAAGTACGCGAGAGCTGCCTCGACGGCGCTCCGCCCATTCGAGGCGGCTCCCTCGCCTGTCGGCTCGAAGTCAGGGCGCTGTTCGTTCGTCACGGGCGCGCCTCCGGTGCCGGGGCCACTGCGGCGCGCTCTGAGAGAAGGCGCTCGACCCGTTCGAGGTCGAACAGCAGCCCGCGCTTGCCTATGCGAACTGCCGGGAGACGTTCGGCGTTGACTTCGAGTCGCAGCTCGGCGGCGGGCAAGCGAAGGTGGGCCGCGAGCTGGGAGAGGGTTACGAGCTTGGTATTCGTTTCGGACATGGACAGAAGGCTCGTCCACGGCCGACGCTGAACACACGGCATTGACACCCCATCAACCCATCACCAATCCGAAACCTCTTCTACTCGATCGCCTTCGCGAGGTCAGGCACGCTGGTCTTGAGCTCTGTCGCCAGGCTGTAGCCGCTCTTGTTCCTTGGGTTGGGGATCTCGATCCCGCGCTTCCTCAACCCCGACAAGATGAGTTGGACGTGGGCGTCGTCGCGGAACTTCTGTTTCTCGATGCCCGAACACGCGGCGCAGTGCAAGCGCAGTTGCTTCGCGCCAAGTGCGCGCGGTGGATTCTCTCGACGAGCGCGTTCGAGCGCGATCAGCAGCGCCTTCTCGGCCGCATTGAGTTGAGCCGCACTCAGTTTCGTCGAGCCCCTGGCCGCACCCTCGCCGTCCGCAACCTCCTGCGCGAACGGAACTCCCGTCATTGATGCGCGCCGCCAGTCAGGGTCGATCCGCGCCCAATCCAGCGCCTCCTTCACCCGTCGAAACCACGGCCCCTTCTGGGCCGACGTGAACCACACCCTCGCCACCGTCCTTCGCCCGAGCATCGTCTTCCCGGTGAACCACGGCAGCAACTGAAACTCACACACCTGAGGCTTCAGCGAACTGGCAAACTCGTCACTCAAGACCCAGTGGAGCGACAACACGATCGACGCGGACGCGCTGTCCACGGTGGGCCGCAGGTCGCAGTGGAACCAGCCGCCCATCACGTCGTTGAGGGCCGCGAACAGCCGGTTCATCAACTGCTTCGTCGGCTCCGCCTCGCTCGGCCACTCTTGCTGGCATGCCCACGAGTCGCCGCCGTAGTCCGCGGCTCGACGCACACGGCGCTTGCTCCCGTCCGGGCCTGTAACGTCGTACTCCACCTCCTTGGGCGAAGCCTTCCGCTTGAAGTAGAGCGCGCGCCGTTCAGCCAGCGCCTCGCGCGAGTACATGCGGTCAAGCAGCTCGCCCGCCTCCTGGAGCTGGGCCAGATTGATCCTGCACTCGGAGATCACCTCGCGAGTCAGCGCGCCCTCGTCGGGAGGCTTCACCTCGTCGTCCGGCCGCTTCTTTGGGCTCGCGAACGGATTCGGTTCGGATCCGTGTCGAGGTCGATCGAGCCGCGGAGGCGGCGCGCTTCGTTCGTCAGGTTGCTGAGTACTGCGGCGCACTGCCGCCCGCTTCTTTGACTTCTTCTTGGCCATGACGCCACGAGCTTAGTCGCGCGTCGGACGTCCACGCAGCGCCGTCCTCAGCCGTCAACTTCGAAGACCATCCCCGCACGGTCGCCAGCCTCGATCAGTACGCCGCGCTCGCCCGCCTTCCCTGGCGGCAGATGCACCTCGCAGCCCTCGCGGTGAATCAACGTGATCGACTGGAACACCTGCATGCCGTTCGTCTCGCGGCGCACCAGCGTGTGGCCCTTGTTGTCGACCGGCTTGCCGCACTCGCGGCACTCGGCAAGCAGCTCGTGCTCCTGCAACACGACCATTCCGATGGCGTTCGGGTCCGGCCCGTGGCAGACGTCGCACGGAAATGGGTCCTCTCCCACGAACTCGCCGCCGTAGAGCGCCCCGAACGCGGCGGCGTCGAGGCGTTCTCGCTCTTGCTCGATCAGCGCGCGATCAATCCCAGGGTTGCGCCAGCTCGCGCCCGACCAGCTCGCGAACTCTGGATCGCGCCCTCGCTGCCCGCGGCGGTGCAGGCGCGCGAACCAGTCAAAGCCGTTCGGCGTCGAGATCAAGAGCGCGCGTCCGTGGCGGTCCAACAGGCGCTGGCTCAGGTGCTCGTGCCAGATGTCGGCGTTGAGCCGGGCGGCTTCGTCCACGACGACGTAGTCGAGGCCTTCGCCGAGCAAGCTGTCGGAGTTGTCGGCGGACTTCGCGCGCAGTTCGGACTTGCCGCCGCCGGCGTTCACGATCACAACGCGCCGGTCGCGCTCGCTGATCAGCTTGATGCGGTGCTTGAGGTGCTTGTTCACCACGGCGAGCACGGGTCGCCGAGCGCGACGCGGCGAATGGTGAGGTTCGAAGTCGAGTCCAAGGTCGTGTGCTCCTCGATCCGCAGATCGATTGGGCGGCCCGGACATGCGCTTTGACTTCAACCTTGGACTGGGGCCGCGCTGAGAATGTATCTGACGAGGGCTGTTGTAGCCCGTCCGCGATCCGTCCACAAGTGCGACCAATTCGCCCAACGACGAGCTGCGCAGCCCCGGCGGCACTGGGGAAGTTTCGTCACCAGCGCGGAGACCAAAAAAACGCGCGCAAGTCGTGCTGCCGTCGCGATCTACGACGGAAGTGTTCGAACCATCCGTTTCGGGGAAACGCCAAAACCGGGGAAGGATCGGGGAAGTTTCGTCACCACTTTGGACCGCCACTCAGCGCGCTGAATCGTCCACCAAGTCCCCGAGGTCGGTAGCGCCTGCCGAGGTGCTGACAGTCCGATGATAGTCCAACTCTACCGTGCAAAACGGAGGCTGACGCACCGGACACTCCCGAAACCACCTGCTGCCGTGTCGAGTGGATCGGAAATGACCGCGTATAGTTCGTTTCGCGTCCTGGGGTCAGCCCATACGCGTACAGAGTGCCCAAACTGACTGGTGCCACCGGCCGCTGGGATGACGAACAACTCTTGTCCACTACGTCCGTCTATGGCCGCGACCCTCCCTAATCGACTCCCATCCTGACACAAAGAGGCCACTAGCAGGTCGACTTCGCCATCTCCGGTTATATCACCTAGTTGACGAACGCACCAGCCGAATCCAGGACTGCCGTCTGGCGCATTAATGACTCTCAATGAGCGACCGGTCGCTCCGGACAACAACTCTATTTGGCCAACTTCGCTCCACGGAGATGCATCGGATCGAGCCGTGCGGTCAATTCGGCGTCGGGCAGCGGACACGTGGGTCACTGGGCTGCCGACCCACCATTCCGGCACCCCGTCTCCGTCGATGTCACCGATAGCCTCAATAGACCAACCGAAGTGGCGCATTGAACTGCCGGTTACTTGCCAAGAGCCTCCAATCTCCGCCGTTCCAGTGTAGGTACATGAAAGTACGCAACCTTCGTCACTTCGAAACAAGACGAGACGTTCTCCGTGATCCAAGAGTGCGGACCGGCCGAGATGGAACGTTGAAAGCCATGACATGTCGGTGCGGCAGAATGGTATATTGATCCTGTCCTCAACTTGAGATGCCCGTCCAATCCGAAGCAAGCCTGAGCCCTGATCGCCGTCTTTGAGAATCCCAATGAAGAACCCCGCGCCGCGTTCACTTCTGCTGGGAGTTGTACTAACCAAATATTGACCAAAGCCGTCATACTCCACCGCTGAGCCGCTCCAAGTGCGCAGAAATGCGCCGTCAGCACCGGAGAGCAGATGGACCTTGCAGGGCAAACTGCTATGACCGTACCAGGATGGATCGCCTACCAACACGTCGTCGTGGCCGTCTCCGTCGACATCGCCGGCAACTTGCAGGTCGCTTGGAAAGTGCGAAACATCACTTGGCTCTCGAACTAGGCTAGCGGACCAATCGCTTGCACCATCCAGAAAGTTGATCGCTGTAACGCTACCTCCACGCTCTCCGTTTGAGCCTGCACCAACAACGACAGCCTTAGGCACAACGCCTGATTTGCCTCCATACAGCAGCTCAATACTAGAACCAAACTGCAGATCCGGATCGCATCCGTGAGTCTTCCAGACTTCCGAGATCTTCACGTTTCCCACATTCACCCTCAGATCCGACCTAAAACTAGCCTGTTCCGTCTGACGGCTGCTCGCGGTGCACGCCAGACTACACGCGGAGACAAAGGACAGCACGAACAAGGGTCGACTGCGGGTCGCAGCTTTTTCTGGACGGGAGCGCCGGACAGTCACTGCTGCGGGCTTCGAATAATTGCCTCGACGAATAGCGCAAAGACGCGATGCCTGGCCGAATTGGCGACGGCAATGACGCCTACTATCGGCTAGAACCACCAACAATGCCTGATAGGACAGTTTCATAAGGGAAACTCGCACGTGCATGAGATGGTGAACTTTGCCCTGAGACCACTCGCGATCTGGCGATGGCGCACCAATTGGCGAAAGAAGCGCGTCCACGCCGCGAGACCTGAACCCACCGGCTGAGCCTACTCCCCAGCCACCTCGCGTTGACTCTGCGCACGGTAGGAAGGGGATTGGTGCATGTTGCACTAACTGTGGTTGGCCAGCCCTGCTCACATCCATGCTCTCGTCAGAGGCGGCGGGGTCGGGGACCAGTTGCCT
>CALFYL010000423.1 GCA_937952135.1 uncultured Planctomycetia bacterium | reverse complement strand
ACTGGATCTTGTTCGTCTCGTTCTTGCGGATCAGGTTGCCGATCGCGGGCGTCATGAGCATCACCTCGAAGGCCGCCACGCGGCCTCGTTTGTCCTTGCGCGGCAGGAGCACCTGGCTGATGACGGCGACGATCGACACCGAGAGCTGCGCGCGCACCTGCTCCTGCTGGTTCGTCGGGTAGGCGTCGATGATGCGATCGACCGTGCGCGAACTGCCGGTGGTGTGCAGCGTGCCGAACACGAGGTGGCCGGTCTCGGCGGCCGTGATCGCGGCCGAAATCGTGTCGAGGTCGCGCATTTCGCCGAGCAGGATCACGTCGGGGTCCTGGCGCAGCGCGCGGCGGATCGCCTCGGGGAAGCTGGGCACGTCCGCGCCGAGCTCGCGCTGCGTCACCAGGCTCTTCTTGTGCGAGTGGTAGTACTCGATCGGGTCCTCGACGGTGACGATGTGGCGGTCGAGATTCTGGTTGATCCAGTCGATCATCGTCGCGAGCGTCGTGGTCTTGCCCGAGCCCGTCGGGCCGGTGACGAGCACCAGTCCGCGCGGCCGGCGCAGCACGTCCTTCGCCGCCTCCGGGAGCCCGATCTGCTCGAAGGACAGGAGCTTGTTCGGGATCAGGCGCAGCACCGCCGAGAAGCGGCCGCGCTGGCGGAACACGCTCGCGCGGAAGCGGTTGCCGCTCTCGTGCGCGATGCCGAAGTCCGTGGTGCCGATGCGCGCGATCTCGTCCCACTGCGCGTCGTTGCACAGCGCGCGGCAAAGCGTCTGGTTGGCGGCGTCGTCGAGCACCGGCGCGCCGGGAATCGAGACCAGCTCGCCGTTCTGACGGATCACCGGCGGACGGCCGGGGTTGAGGTGCAGGTCGGAGGCGCCTCGCTCGATCACGACCGCCATCAAAGCCTTCGGGTCCACTCGCTTCGTCTCCGTCTCGGGGCTGTCGGTGTCGGTGGGATGGGGGTTGGTATCCGTGAGCGCGGCCGCGCGTGTGCGCGGCTCGGATCCACGCGTCGAGCGCGGCGCTAGAGGCTGGCCTCGGCTGCGCGGGTCACCCGCAGCACTTCGGAAACGGTCGTCTGGCCGGAGACGACCTTGCGCGCGCCGTCGGCGATCAGCGGCCGGAGCCGTCGCGACGCGAGCGCGGTCGCGCGCACGTCCTCGAGGCTGGCGCCGCGGAAGGTCATCTCGCGCAACGTCTCGTCCATCTCCAGCACTTCGAACACGCCGAGGCGTCCGCGGTACCCCGTGCGCTCGCACTCGGGGCAGCCGCGCGGCTGGCGGAATTTGCGGCCGGCGAAGAGCCGCGGGTCGAGGTCGAGCGCGCGCAACTCGGCTTCGGTGGGCGAGTATTCCTGCGAACACTCGCGGCACAGGCGCCGCACGAGGCGCTGCGCGATCACCGCCTGCACCGCCGCCGACACGAGGAACGGCTTGACGCCCATGTCGATCAGACGCGTGAGCGCGCTCGCCGCATCGTTCGTGTGCAGGGTCGAGAACACCAGGTGGCCCGTGAGCGAGGCCTGGATCGCGATCTCGGCCGTCTCCACGTCGCGGATCTCGCCGACGAGGATGATGTTCGGCGCCGCGCGCAACATCGCCTTGAGCACGCGTCCGAAGCTCAGCCCGATGCGCGGGTGCACCTGGACCTGGTTGATGCCCGCGATGTGGTACTCGACCGGGTCCTCGGCCGTGATGATCTTCACGTCCGGCCGGTTGAGCTCGCTCAGCGCCGCGTACAGGGTCGTCGTCTTGCCCGAACCCGTCGGGCCGGTGACGAGCACGATGCCGTTGGGCCGCGAGATCACGCGCCGGAACCACTTGTACTCCTCTTCCTCGAAGCCGAGTTCCTTGAGCCCGATCAGGCTCGAGGAGCGGTCGAGCAGGCGCATCACCATCGACTCGCCGTGGTTCGTCGGCAGCAGCGAGCAACGCACGTCGATGCTCTTGCCCTTGAGCTCGAGTCCGATGCGGCCGTCCTGCGGCTTGCGCTTCTCGGCGATGTCCATCTCCGCCATGATCTTCAGGCGGCTGATCAACGGGCTCGAGAGATGCGGCGGGTGCTCGGCGACGACGCGCAGCACCCCGTCGACGCGGTAGCGCACGCGCAGCACCGACGGCGTAGGTTCGACGTGGATGTCCGACGCGCGCATGTTGAGCGCGTCCTGGAACATGCGCGACACCAGCCGGATGATCGGAGCGTCGTCCCCTTCGTCGGCGGCTTCGGACTTGAGCGACTCGGCGACGCCTTGCTCGGGGGCCGCGCCGTAGTAGCGTTCGAGCGCGCGCTTCAGCGCTGTCTTCGCGGCCATGGCGCAGGCCACCTCGCCGCCCAGTTGGAACTGCAACTGGTCGACGACGATCCGCTTGAGCGGGTTGTCGATCGCGACCACCAGCTTGCCGTTGCGCTCGAGCACCGGCAGCACCCCTTGCTCGCGGGCGAACTCGGCCGGAATGCGTTCGAGGGTGGCGGGCGGGATCGAGCCCTTGGTCAGATCCACGAAGGGCAGCGACAGCATGCCGCCCCACGCGCGGGCGACAGCGGCCTCGTCGCAGGCGCCGATGCGCACCAGAACCTCCCCCAGATCGCCGCCGCCGCGCGTCTGGGTCAGCGCGTCGCGCAGATGCTCCGACGAGATCACGCTCTTCGCGACGAGGTATTCGCCCAGGTCTTGAGTCATTGCTGTGGAGCGCGGGAGTCTACTAGCCGCGTGACGGCCCCGCGCTACGGATGCGCGCGTGAAAGCCGCGCGCCCCGCCGGCGTCGGAGACGTCCGCGGGGCGCGCGAGGAGAGTCGAAGTCGGATCGAGCGAGCCTGGTCGCCAGCCGGTGGCCCGCCCTCGGGGAGGCGCGGATCAACCGCCAGCGGCGGGCGCCTTGACGCCCGGACGGCAAACGCCGGAGAAGAGCATCTGGAGCTCGGGCTTCTGCGGGTGCCCGGTCTCGATGATCAGCCGGCCTTGGAACGAGCCGTCGACCGTTTCGGGCAGACCGTTGAGCGTGAGCTCGATGACCACCGACTTGTTGTCCGCGGCGGGCTTCACCACGTGCGAGAAGGACGCGGCGTGCGGGAACTCGGGCTTCTGATCGTTCGGGCCGGAGAGGCGCACCTTGACGTCGCTGAAGTTGAAGTTCGGGTCGAAGGTCTTCAGCGTCACGCTGCGGCCGACGATCTGGCCCGGACGGACCAGGCCGTAGGAGAGGTACTGCGGTTCGAAGCTGATCAGGCCTTGCACACGCGCGGTGACCATCACGGTCGCCCCGTAGGTCGGCAATTGGCCGTTTGCGTCCGCGACCGCGCCGGCGACGGTTTCGTCCGAGCGCAGGTTGATCGGGTAGCCGAGGTTGCCTTCGCGCGCTCCGGGGCCGAGCGTGACGGTGACCTTCCAGCGGTTCGCCTTGCCGGCCGCGTCGGGCTCGATCGGCGTGAGCTGGATCTGCATGCCGTCCGGCTTGGGCTTGTCTTCCAGCGAGAGCGCGAAGCCGCCCGCCTTCTTGCCCGCCACTTCGAACGTGCGCTCCTGCGTGTCGGCCACCGACAGGTCGCCGAACTGGATCGCGTTCGGCGTGATCGCGAAGTACGTGTCGACCATCGCGTTCAGGCCCAGCGTCACGATCTGGCGCGGGTCGTTGCAGTACACGTTGATCTTGCTGCTCGCCTGCGAAGTCTTGTTCTTCGTGTCGAGTTGCGCTTCGAGCGAGAGCTCAGTGCCCGGCGGCAGCAGGTCGCCGAACTTGTAGACCTCGCGCGAGCCGTCGGCCTTCAGCACTTCGAGCTTCGCGACGGTGCAACCGCACGTGGGCTTGGCGCTGTTGATGATCAGGTCCGCCTGGCCCGCGCTCTTCAGCTTGAAGACGTGGGTCAGCTTCTCGCCTTCGATCGCGCGACCGAAGTTGTGCTCGAGCTCACCCGACTCCAGGCGCGGCGCGGGGCCTTGGACCGGCGTCGGAGAATCGACGGGCTTCTCCTCGGGGCGCGGCGGGTTCTGGGTGGGCTTCACGTCCTGCCCGGCGTTCACGACGGCGACTTCGCCCGTGGTGACCACCGGCGCCGGACGCGCGGGCGCCTGGGACGAGAGCGTCGAGCCGAACGCCGAGCCGGAGGGACTCAGACAGATCAGGGCCGCGAGGCAGAGCGCCGAAGCGCTGGGGACGAGCTGCAAAGTTGACGTGTTCATGCGACTAGACACTCCGAGGAAAGGATGACGATTGTAGTCAACCGGACAGCGCATCTGCGAGCGCGACGGCGCGGACGCACAGGTGGGGTCACGATCGACTGGAACGGGCGCGACAGGAACGGGCGCGAAAACGAGCACGGAACGGGCTCGAACGGGAAAGCGACGGGAACGGGAGCTCGATCCGAACCGGTGCGGAACCGGGCTCGGACATGCGGCTGGCGGAAGCGGTGAGGGTAGCATCGCCGCGCGGAGCGCCCGAGCGCCCCAGCCCCTCGACCGAGCCCCCACCATGACTCGACTTCCGGCGACGACTCGATTCCCCGCGATCCAACGAACGGAAGCTCGGCGCGTGACCCAGCTCCCGAGCGCCCACCGGCGGGCAGGGCTGGTCGCAGCGGCCCTGGCGGTCGCGCTCACCGGCGCGTGCCGCTGCGGACCGAAGCTCGAGGCGGTCGCGCACGCCAACCTGGACACCCCGCGGGCGACGGTCGAGGCCTTCGGCGCCTACATGCGCGCGGGGCTTCACGACCTCGAGTACCGATGCTTCAGTGCGGACTTCACGGCTCGCAACCAGATCTCGTTCTTCACCTACGCCGAAGCGCGCGAGGACCTCGCGCGAAGCCAACCTTGGCTGGAACTTTTTGCCACGCCGAAGGTGGTGGCGGAGATGGCGCGTGGGGACGAACGACATGACGTGGACGTGCGACTCGCAGGCCGTACGTACCGTGTAAACCTGGTGCGAGAGGAAACTTTTCGAATTTCCGCCGGCGACCTGATCCTCGCGGAGGAAGCCACGGACTTCGCGAGCCGGCTCGCGCTCGAGCCGCGCGCGTCCGGAGGCGCGGACCTCGTGGCAAGACTGCCGCTGCCGTCGGCCGATATCGACCTCTCCACAGCGACCTCCGTCGTTCTCCAGCGCCGCTGGAAGATCGATGGGGTGGCCCCTCTCGACACCCCCGACTGATTCCAGCATCCCCCCGCCCATGGCCAGCCGCCCGAGTCGAAGCAACGAGAAGCTCTCCGCCAAGACGAAGAAGGCGGCCGGCCCCGCGAGCCCGCGCTGGATCTACGCGTTCGGCGACGGGCGTGCCGACGGCGACCGCAGCATGGGCGAGTTGCTCGGGGGCAAGGGCGCGAACCTCGCCGAGATGAGCCGCATGGGGCTGCCCGTGCCGCCGGGCTTCACGATCTCGACCGAAGTCTGCCGCTACTACTACGCGCACGAGCGGCGCTACCCGCGCGGACTCGATGCGCAGATCGAGTCCGCGCTCGCGAAGCTCGAGCGCTCGCTCGGCAAGCGCTTCGGGTCCGACGAGAACCCGCTGCTCGTGTCGGTGCGCTCGGGCGCGCGCGTTTCGATGCCGGGGATGATGGACACGGTGCTCAACCTCGGGTTGAACGACACGACGGTCGAGGGCCTCGCGCGGGCTTCGGGCGACGCGCGCTTCGCGTGGGATGCGTACCGGCGCTTCGTGCAGATGTACGCCGATGTCGTGCTGGGACTGAAGGGCGCGCACGGCGAAGAGCTCTCGCCCTTCACGCGCACGCTCGACGACCTCAAGCGCGAGCGCGGTGTGCAGCACGACACCGAGCTGTGCGCCGACGACCTGCGCGAGCTCGTGCGGCGCTTCCGGGCCATCGTGTCGAGTCGCGGGCTCGAATTCCCCGACGATCCGCGCGACCAGTTGCGGGGAGCGATCGGCGCCGTGTTCGGCTCGTGGATGAACGACCGCGCCGTCGCGTACCGCGAGATGCACGCCATCCCGGGCCATTGGGGCACGGCGGTGAGCGTGTGCGCGATGGTCTACGGCAACCTCGGCGACGACTCCGGGACCGGCGTGGCTTTCACGCGCGACCCGGCCACCGGCGAGAAGCGTTTCTACGGCGAGTTCCTGATGAACGCGCAGGGCGAAGACGTCGTTGCGGGCTTGCGCACGCCGCTGGCGATCGGAGAGCTCGAGAAGCGCGATCCGCGTTCGTGGAAGGAGCTCCTGCGCATCCAGAACCTGCTCGAGCGGCACTACCGCGACATGCAGGACCTCGAGTTCACGATCGAGCGCGGACGCCTGTTCATGCTTCAGTGTCGCGCGGGCAAGCGCACCGGCTTCGCCGCGGTGCGCATCGCGGTCGACATGGCGCGCGAGCGGCGCATCACGCGCGACGAGGCGTTGATGCGCGTTCCGGCGCTCGCGCTCGAACATCTGCTGAAGCCGGTGTTCGAGGAGCGCGCGGTCAAGGCGGCGCGCGACGGCGGAAGACGGCTCACCAAGGGCCTCAATGCGGGCCCGGGCGCCGCGAGCGGACGCATCGTGTTCCGCGCGGAAGACGCCGAGAGCTGGGCTGCGCGCGGCGAGCAGGTGATCCTGGTGCGGCTCGAAACGAGCCCCGAGGACATTCGCGGCATGCAGGCGGCGTGCGGCGTGCTCACCGCGCGCGGCGGCATGACCAGCCACGCGGCGCTCGTCGCGCGGCAGATGGGCAAGGTGTGCGTCGCGGGCGCGGGCGAGCTCGACATCGAGCACGCGCAGCGCGAGCTGCGCGTCGCGGGCAAGGTGCTGCGCGAAGGCGACTGGATCAGCCTCGACGGGACCACGGGCGAAGTCTTCGAGGGGCGCATCGACACGCAGCCGTCCGAGGTCATGCTCGCGCTGTTCGAAGGCGACGCGCAAGCGCGGCGCGGCGCTTCCTGGCGCGCGTTCGAACAGCTCATGCGCTGGGCCGACCAGACGCGCGTGCTCGGCGTGCGCGCGAACGCCGACCAGCCCGATCAGTGCAAGGTCGCCGTCGCCTTCGGCGCGCAGGGCATCGGCCTGTGCCGCACCGAGCACATGTTCTTCGAAGGCGACAAGATCGACCGCGTGCGCGAGATGATCCTCGCCGAGACGCGCGAAGAGCGCGAACGCGCGCTCGCCAAGCTCCTTCCGCTGCAGCGCGCGGACTTCGAGGGCCTGTTCGAGGAGATGGCGCCGCACCCGTGCACGATCCGCACGCTCGACCCGCCGCTGCACGAGTTCCTCCCGCACGAACCGGCGGCCATCGAAGCGCTGGCGGCAAAGCTCGGAGTCGGCGCCGAGAAGCTCCAGCACAAGATCGACGCGCTTCACGAGGAGAATCCGATGCTCGGCCACCGCGGGTGCCGGCTCGGCATCAGCCATCCGGAGATCACCGCGATGCAAGCGCGCGCGATCTTCGAGGCCGCTTGCGCCGTGCGGCGGCGCAGGCGCCGCACCGTGAAGCCCGAGATCATGATCCCGCTGGTCGCGACACGCCGGGAGCTCGAGCTGCAAGCGCGCGTGGTGCGCGAGACCGCCGAGCAAGTCTTCAAGGAGCAGGGCCTGCGCATCCCCTACCTGGTCGGCACCATGATCGAGCTCCCGCGCGCGTGCGTGGTCGCCGGCGCGATCGCTGCAGAAGCGGAGTTCTTCTCCTTCGGCACCAACGACCTCACGCAGACCACCTACGGCATCAGTCGCGACGACGGCGCGAAGTTCATCCCGCTCTACATCGGCCAGGAAGTTTTCACGGCCGACCCGTTCGCCACGCTCGACACCGAAGGCGTCGGCGAGTTGATGCGCGCCGCCGTTCAGAAGGGCCGCGCCGCGCGCCCAGGACTCAAGATCGGCATCTGCGGCGAGCACGGCGGCGATCCGCGTTCGATCGGCTTCTGCCAGGAGCTCGGGCTCGACTACGTGTCGTGCTCCCCGCACCGGCTCCCGATCGCGCGCCTCGCGGCGGCGCAGGCGGCGCTCCGAGCGAAGGCGTCGGCTCGGCCTCCCGCGAACCCGAAGAGCGCCTCGAAGGTCGCGCGCAAGCGCTGAGCGAGCGCTGGACAGCGACACGGCCTGCGCTCCCGCCGCGCTGCGGAGAGAGCCCAGGCCGTGATTCGAAACGGAAGACGTCCGCTCAGAACGGGTTCAGCTCAGAGCTTGAGTTGGTCGTCCTGCAGGTTGGCGATGACGCGCATCACGAGGCGCGCGACGCGGCGGATCTTGTCGTAGTCGATCTTCTCCGCGTCGTCGCCGGGCTTGTGGTAGTCCTCGTGCACGTCGGAGAACAGGAAGGCCACCGGGATCTTGAGGTTGCGCGCGAAGTTCGCGTGGTCGGAGCGATCCCAGTAGGTGTCGCAGCTCCCGAGCGTCGGGAAGCCCTCCTTCGCGCACTCGTCCTCGGCGATGCGCACGAGCCCGTTGTACTCCGCGCGCTTCTTCGTCGGCGTGATGAGCAACTTGTCCGGCGCATTGCGGCCGATCATGTCGATGTTGATGTTGCACACGGCGCGCGCGTCGCCCGGCAGCCACGGCTTCTCGGTCCACGCCTTGGAACCGTAGAGCCCCTTCTCTTCGCCGGAGACCCACACCAGCAGCACCGAACGGCGCAGCGGCCCGTGCGCGACGAGGGCTTCGGCGAGCGCGAGCAAGCCGGTCGTTCCCGAGCCGTTGTCGTCCGCGCCGTTGTGGATCTCCCGCGTCCGCCCGCGCCAGCCCACGTGGTCGTAGTGCGCCGAGATGACGATGACTTCGTCCTTGAGCTTGGGGTCCGAGCCGGGCCAGAAGCCGCACACGTTCTCGCACTGCACGATCCCGTCGTCCCCGACGAACGCACGCTTGTGCGCGAAACGCGCCGCGAGTACGTGCCCGGACTTGATCGACTTCTTGGCGTTCTCACCCACCGCTTCGGGCGCGAGCCGCGCCGCCGCCTCGGGCGTCACCATCAGCAGCGGAACGCTCGGTTCGGAATCGCGCCTCGTCACCGGCCACGTCACATCCGCCGCGGCGAGGCTCCTCAGTTCGTTCGCGAAGCGCTCGGCATAAGGCTTCTTGTCGTACTCAGGGCCGGGCGTGAACAGCACGCCGATCGCGCCGGCTTCCGTGAGCGCTTTCTCCACATCGCCGAGGGTCTTGCCTTCGTCGAAGCACAGCGCCCACTTGCCCGCGACGTTCTTCGGCACGTCGCTCCGGCGCCCGGAGCCGCAGAACACCACTTCGCCTTCGAGATCGGCCGCCTTCAGACCGCGCGCCTGAAGGAAGAAGTCGACGCCGAGCTTCCACTCCTGCTCGACGCCGGCGGCCGTGAACTTCGTCGCGGACTTCGACTCGTCCAGGCGCGGAAGCAGCAGCGGATACTCGTAGAGGTAGCCGTTCTCGGCGCCGGGTTGAAACCCGAGGCGCTCGAGCCGCGCGCGGATGTAGCGCGCCGCGATGCGCTGGCCGGCGCTCGGAGTGTCGCGGCCTTCGAGTTCGTCGCTGGCGATGAAGAAGATGTCCGAACGGATGTTGTCCGTGCGGATGGCGTCGAGCGCGATCGCGAGGTTGCCGGTCGCACCCGCGGTCGGAGCCAGCGCCGAACTCGAGGCCGAAGTGGAGTTCGAGCTCGGGCCGGCGGCACGGAACGAGGACGACGAGGCGAACGAGCTCGCGCCGAGGAGCAGCGCGAAGGCGAAGAGCATTTGGGGTCGACGCATGGCCAGCTTTCGGTGGGGATCACGCCGCCGCGGCCCGTGAGTCGGCCGAAGCAGTCCGAGGGACGCGCCTAGGTTAGGCGGCGCGCCGCCAAAGCACGCGCTCGATGCACGAGTTTTGCGCTGCCGCCGACTCGGGCCCGACCGAACGGGTCGCTCAGGTGCCGACCGCCACGCCGCCGCCCTTGCGCTGCGCCGTGAGGAACGCCTTGCGCGCCACGGCGAACAAGTCCTCGCGGCGCTGGATCTTGGCGTGCGGAGTCGACGCGATGCCGACCGCGAGTCCGAGCGCGTCGCCGAGGACATCCGTGAGCTTCTGCTTGCGCGCCTGCTCGACCACGCGCTCCGCCATGATGCGCGCGCCGTCCGGGCCGGTGGCGGGCAGGAAGAACAGGAACGAGGTCTGGTCGAAGCGACCGAGCACGTCGGTGTCGCGCGACGCCGAGAGGAAGATGCCCGAAAGCTCGCGCAAGGTCTGCGTCTCGCACTCGCCGTCGATCCCGACCAGCACGCACGAGAGCGGCTGACCGAAACGCTGCGCGCGCTTGAACTCCTCGTCGAGCTTGTAGTTGAGAAACGCGTAGTTGAAGAGGTTCGTCTCGGGGTCGGTGATCGCGCCCACGAGTTCGGTGTCGATGGCGCCCGACATGTCGCGCATGCGGCTGCGCGGGAAGCTCGGCTTCTTCGGCGCCTTGGCGCGCGCGGCCGCGGACGGCGCGCTCGGGAGAGCGGCCTTGGGTTCGGCGCCGCCCAGCGCGCGGCGCAACGCTGCGGGGCTGATCTTCGTCGGCAGCACGCCGGTCGCTCCGCAGAACTGCGCGATGCCCTCGGCCAGACGCGCGTCGGCGTCCGTGCAGATGAACGTGCGGCATCCCGACTTGCCGACCCACGCGCGGCACAACTCGTAGGCGTTCGTGTCGCCCAGCATGGCGTCGATCACGATGACGTCCCCGCGCGCCGGCGGCTTGGCCGCGAGCGCCGCGGCGGATTCGCTGGGAGCGAAACGCCAGCCGTCGAGGGCTTCCACAGCGCTGCGCGCGGCGGTCGCGGCGGTCGATGCGGGGCCGACCCAACGGAGCGTGCGCGCCGCGCTGGAGGTGGCCGTGCCGCGCGCCTTCGCGCGCTTGGGGTTCGTCTTTGCCTTGACCATCGTCGCCTGGCTCTAAGTGGAAGAAGGGGAGCGGCCGAGAAGCGCCGGGGAGGGAGCACAAGGAATTGCGCGCCGCGCGTCAAGGGGCGGCTTCGCGGAGCGCACGGGACGCCGGCCGCACTCTCGCGGCCGGGAGGCCGCTCAGCCGCCGAATTCCTCGAGCCACTCGGCCGGCATGTCGTAGTTCGAGAACACGTTCTGCACGTCCTCGTTGTCTTCCAAGGTCTCGATCAGCTTCAGCAGCTTGCGCGCGTCCTCCTTGTCGGTGACGGCCGTGCGCGACTTGGGCACGTACTCGAGCGCGGCGGACAGGAACTTCTCTTCCTTGGCTTCGAGCGCCGCCTTGACCGAGATGAAGTCCGTCGCCGCCGCGTAGAGCACCGCCGTGTCGCCCTCGAGCTGCACGTCCTCGGCCCCGACGTCGAGCGCGAGTTCCGTGAGCGCGTCCTCGTCGCGGCCGGCCGCTTCGATCGCGATCACGCTCTTGAAATCGAACAGGAACAGCACGGAACCCGGCGCGCCCAGGTTGCCGCCGCCGCGGTCGAATCCGTACTTGATGTCGGGCGCGGTGCGGTGGCGGTTGTCGGTCAGGCAGCACACGACGAGCGCCACGCCGCCGGGTCCGTAGCCCTCGTAGCTGATCTCGGCGAAGTCGTCGCCGCTCTTCGCCCCCGTGCCCCGCTCGATCGCGCCCTTGATCGTGTCCTTGGGCATGTTCGCCGCGCGCGCCTTCTCGATGGCGTACACGAGCTTCAGGTTGGTCTTGGGGTCTCCGCCCCCTTGCCGCGCCGCGGAAATGATGGCGCGCGAGAGCTTGGAGAACACCTTGCCGCGCTTGGCGTCGACCGCGCCCTTGCGGCGCGCGATGTTGGCGGAGTGACTGTGGCCGGCCATGGAGGAAGCCTCGGTGCGGAGAGTCGAGCGAACGGACAGCCGTCGCGCGCGAGGCCGTCGAGAGCCGCTCGCCCCGGCGCCTCGCTGCCGGAACGACGCGGCCGCGTTCGGCGGGCGACGAGGGTCGCGCGACGACCGCGGCCGTGGATGGCTTCGCGCGCGCGGCGCGCACTCGAACTCGCGAGCCGAGCTCGCGTGTCGAGAGCGCAGGCGCGCGAAAGATCGATCAGCGCTTGCTGAACTGGAAGCCGCGACGGGCGCCGCGACGGCCGTACTTCTTGCGTTCCTTCATGCGGCTGTCGCGCGTCAGGTGTCCGCCGGCGCGCAGCACGCCGTCAACGGCGGGGTTGACGGTCTTGAGCGCGCGCGAAAGTCCCTGGCGCACCGCATCCGCCTGGCCGAGGTTGCCGCCGCCGTCGACGCGGCAGAACACGTCGTACTGTTCCAGGGTCTCGGTCGCCTTCAGCGGCGCGAGCGCGCGCATCTGGTGCTCGAGCACGGGGAAGAACTCTTTCATCGGCCGGCCGTTGACGACGAAAGCGCCGGCGCCGGGGGTGATGCGAACGCGGGCGACGGCGGTCTTGCGACGGCCCAGGCCCAGGGTGAAGTTGGTCTTGGTCATGGGGTGAGAGATTCGAGTTGCGGCTCGAGCTTTGAACGAGAGTGTCGGGCGCGCGCTCAGCGCGTCGCGGCGACCTTGACGGGCTTCTGCGCGATGTGCGGGTGCTCGAGGCCCGGGTAGACCTTCAGGCGGCGCAACATGTCGTGGCCGAGGCGCGTCTTGGGCAACATGCGGCGCACGGCGAGGGACACGAGGTCCTCGGGGCGGTTGGCGCGCACGCGCTCCATCGACACGAGCTTGCGACCGCTGGTGTACCCGGTGTAGTGGGCGTACTGCTTGGTCTGGTCCTTGATGCCGGTCGTGCGCACCTTCGCGGCGTTCAGCACGACCACGTGCGCGCCGGTGAGCTGGCCCGCGGTGTAGGTCGGACGGTCCTTGCCCATCAAGTGCACCGCGATCTTCGAGGCCATGCGACCGAGGGTGTGCTCCGAGGCGTCGAACAGGAGCCAGCGCTCTTGCGCGTCAGCGGTACGAACGAAAGTGGACTTCATCGGTGCGTCGGATCGGGGCGTGCGGATCGGTCGAGTGGTCGGATCGGTCGAGAGGCGAATCGGTCGGCGGGCTCGAGCTCGGCGGGACGCGCGAGCGTCCGACGGGGTCGACACCGAACCCGCGAACGCGGCGCGCGCCGCGTGGATACGCGGGCGCACGGACCGGCTCAGCGGCCCGGCTCGGCGGCGAGCAGGGGGGAAGAGAGTAGCGGCGCGTTTCGCGCGGAGCAACCCCTTCCGCGCGCAGCGCCCACCGTGCGCGGACGGCGAAAGGGGCGCCCGAGCGTCGAGACGCGCTTGCGACGCTTCACGGACCGACCCAGCGCACCCACACTTCGCCGGCGCCGCCGGACTCGGTCGGAGCGGCCGAGCGCCAGCGGCCTACGACCACGCGCACGCCCAAAGGAAGCGCCGGCTGAAGCCATCCGGGCGGCGCCCCGGAGTCCTCACTCGCGACCGGGGTGTCGTTCGGCCACGGCGCCCCCGCCGCCCAACTCGCGGCGGCGCTCCAATCCCCCGCCGCGTCCCGCCGCCAGACGGGCGCGAGCAGCCCGAGGCGGTTCTCATCCGCCGAGAGCGCCTGGGCGCCGAGCTCGAAGTTCGTCCAACTCCGCAGGACCGCTCCCGGCGCGCTCAGCTCGTACCCCGTCCGGTCGCGGCGCGCGGTCGCGCGAAGCGCTGCGTGCGGCGGCGTCGACTCCCAGCGCAGGTCGCCTTCGTCCGCACTGGGCAAGCGGTCTCGAGCGCTGTCCACGGCCACCGCGCGGCCGCTCGGACCGTCGAGTTCCACGAGCCGAACGCGCGTCGGTCGAGCGCCGTGCGCGGAGGTGAGCCAGCCGACGACCAGCGCGGCCGCGGCGCCGCACGCGAGAGTCGCCCAGGCTCGCGTTCTCGCGCCGATCGCCAGCAGTGCGCCGGCGGCAGCGATCCACAGCGCCGCGTTCGGCACTCGGCGCTCGGTGGGCGTCGCGGGACTCGCGCGCGGCCGCATCCGAAGCGCCATCGGAAGGCGCGACCAGGCTTGCTCACGCGCCGTCGCAGCGGCGGGCTTCCATCCGACGAAGCGCGCCGTGCCGTCGCCGACGACGCGAACCTGCGGCGGCGCCTCCGCGGCGCTCGGCGCCTCGATGGGCAGCGCGAGTTCGACGCGGAGCCGCTCCCCTGCCGAGAGCCTCGCGGCCAAGACGCCCCGCGCGGTGTCGCCGGCGCTCACCTCGAGCGCCGTGAGCGGCCCCGTGAGCTCGAACTCGGCCAGCGCAAACCGATCGGTTTGAGCTGCGGCGTGCGAACTCGCCGCGCACAGCGCGAGTACGAGCGCGATGCCGCGTCTCATGCCGCACCTGGGGACTTCGAAGGCGCGACGCGAACCTCCTGCGCGGCTCCGCGGCGGGCCCACCACGCCAGCGCCAGAACCGCGCCCGTCGGCAAGAGCGCCGGCGCGAGCAGCGCGCCCCACGCTTCGAACGACGCGCTCGATTGGGGCAGCGCGCGCACGGCCCAGGCGAGCGGGCTCACGCTCTCCAAGCTCTCCACGACGCTCCACCGCGCGCCGTCGCCTCCCATGGCGAGCGCGAGCGACACCAGCGGAACCGCGCAGACCACGGCGAAATACGCTGCGAGCCACGCTGCGCCGCGGCGCCGCTCGCAGGCGCTCGCGCCGGACGCAGCGAGCCCGGCGCACCATGCCGCGGACAGCGTCGCACGGAGCGCGAGCACCTGCCACGCGGCGCCCGCGGCGTGATCCGCCACGATCGCGAACGCGAAGTACGGCGCCGAGCAGGCGACGACGAGGCTGGCGCTTCTCGCGGGGCCGCCGACGCGCACGAGCGGCGCGAGCGCGAGCCAGAGCAGCGCCAGCGCGGCCGTCAGCGAAAGCCCGGCGTTGTCCGCACAGGCGCCGAGCGCCGTGCTCGCGATCCAACCGAGGAGCACCGCCCCCATGGACGGCTAGCGCACGCCGCTGGCTGGGGGCGGCGTCGCCGCCGGCGACCTCGGCGACGCACGGGCGCCCGACTTGGGCGAGTCGGACTTGGGCGGTGTCGCGCCGGACTCGGGCAACAGCAGTCCTCCGCGCGGCAAGAGTTCGGGCTGGTCCCAGCGCAGGTCGACGAGTTCCCAGTCCAACCGGCTCGGCCCGTCGTCGAGCAGCCGCAGGGCGCGCGCGAGCGACGCGCACTTGCGCTCGACCGGCAACTCGCCCGGCTCGCCGTGGTTCGGCGAACGGCCGAAGTGCGCGCGTCGGCCGCCCTCGAGCCACAGCACGACGCCGGGGTTCTCGACGCTCGCGTCGCGCGCCTCGCGAGCGTCGATCACGATGCGGCCCAGTCGGATCCAGTCGTCGGCGGCGAGGTTCCGCGCCAGCGCGCGCGCCACGGACAAGCCGTCTTCCCAGCACGGCGAAGCCAACCACGCGCCGCTCTCGAGTTCCGCGCGTTCGGCCGCGGCGCCGGCGAGCACGGGCAGATGCCCGAAACGACGTGGCGGCGGCGCGCTCCACTCGCCGGGCAGGACGACGCCTTCGACGGAAACCACGGCGAAACCGTCGCCCGTTCGCACGCACGCGGCGGGCTCGCGCCAGCGGAGCTCCGCGCGCACACCGTCCGGCCACAGCACGCGCACATCTCCGACCTCCGCGACGAACGGAAGCTCTTCGAGCGCACCGCGGAGGGCGTCGGGACTCGCGGCGTCGTCGGCGTTCATCGCGGGCAGCTCGCGAACGCGCTGTTCGACCCAGCTCTCCCAGCGCGGATCGACCCAACCGGGCCCCGAGTCGACTCGCACCGCGTCGAGGTCGAGGCGGGTGAAGTCCGCGGCTTCGATGTCGCGCGCGAGCGAGTAGACGAACCACAGGCTCGCGACCACCGCGAGGGCGATCGCCACCAGGCCCCAGCGCGGGTCGAGCGTCGCGCGAGCGGGCGCAGCGCGCGGCGGCAGTGCGCCGCGCGGCGAACTTCCCGCGGCCGAACTTCCCGCGGCCGAACTTCCCGGGGCCGAGCTTCCGGCAAGCGAGGATCCGATCGGCGATGGCCCAGCACCCGACGAACTCGGATCCGGCGCCGCGCGGACCGGAACGGTCGAGGGAAGGGGTGTGTCGCTCGCGCTCATGCGCTCGGAGGGGGTGCGGCGCGTGCGCCGCGTCGAAGGTCGACGGCCCGCGTTCGCTGAAACTCATTATGGGCCTCGCTCGAGGCCCCGTGCTCGACGCCGTACTCGGCCGTCTTCGCCAAGCCGCCGACTCAACCTGCTCAGTTGACCGCGCGCGTCGCGACCAGGCTCGACTCGATGGAAGGCGTCGAGTTGGTGCGGCGCGACGAGTCTTCGATGAACAGGTCGATCACGGTCTGGATCTCGACCACCTCGTCGCGCGAGAGGGTCAGGGTCTTCGAGCTCGACTGCGCGTGCAGCTCGTGGCTCAGCAGGCGCGACACCAGCTTGAGGCTGGCGAGCTGGCGCTGCATCTGGGCTTGCATCTTGACGGGGCTGAGGGATTCCATGGCGCGGGTGAGTTGAGCTCGTGAAGGTGGTTCGGACGCGCGGCCTTCTCGGAAGGGCACGGGTGCTCGGATAAGTCACGGGGCGCAGGACACTCTCGAAGCTGCTCGGAGCTTCAGCGACCTCGCGAACGCTCGAACTGTGCCGCTCGCGCGCGTGTCCCGTCGACCTGTGTCTAGATACGGGATACGCTCGCGCCGCTCAAGCACACGCAAACCAATCTGCGAGCGGAGCGCACGACATTTTCGTTCGCCGCAGCCGCACCGACAACCTCGGTCCGCTCGCCTCGGCGCGCGCCGGGAACGAACCAGTTCATGCAAACCGATCCGAACGAGCGCGAAGCACGGCAGTGGCGCGGCTTCCGACTCAGCCCGTTCCAGGTGCGCGCGGTCGAAGCGCTCGAAGCGGGCAAGAACGTGCTGGTCGGCGCGCCCACCGGCGCCGGAAAGACGCTCGTCGCCGAGTACGCGATCGAGCGCGCCATCCAAGCCGGCAAGCGCTGCGTCTACACCTCGCCGATCAAGGCCCTCTCGAACCAGAAGTACCGCGACTTCAAGCACTCGGGGCTCGATGTCGGCCTGCTCACCGGCGACGTCACGATCCAGCCGCGCGCGCAGGTGCTGATCATGACCACCGAGATCCTGCGCAACGAGATCTTCGAGAGCCCCGAGCAGCTCGCGGATGTCGAGTTCGCGGTCTTCGACGAGGTGCACTTCCTCGACGACTCCGAGCGCGGCTCGGTGTGGGAGGAGTCGCTCATCTTCGCGCCGCCTCAGATGCGCCTGGTGTGCCTGTCGGCGACCGTGCCCAACATCTTCGAGCTCGGTCGCTGGCTGGAGCAGATCCGCGAGCACGAGATCGAGGTCATCGAGACCCACGCCCGGCCGGTTCCGCTCCACCACCGCGTCTGGACCGGAGACGAGGTCGCGGAGCTCAAGGACCTGCCGAAGCTCGCGGCGCAGGCGCGGAGCGGGTTCCCCGCGCGCAGCGAGCGCGGCGCTCGGGGTCGGCGCAGCCGTGGCGGCCAGCGCTCCGATCGGCGCAGCGCTTCCCGCACGGAGGTCCGCAGCGACCCGGCGCGCTCGACCGAACGCCTGCTCGACGTGCTCGAGCGCGAGAGCTCGCTGCCGGCGCTCGTGTTCGCCTTCAGCCGCAAGGATTGCGAGCGCCTCGCGCGCCGCAACGCCCAGCGCGATCTGCTCAACGCGGAGCAACGCGCGGCGATGGACAAGCTGCAGGACGAGCTGCTCGTGAGCTTCCAACTGCCCGCGAGCACGCTCGGCGGCGAGATCCTCGCCATGGGCCGGCGCGGCATCGGCTACCACCACGCGGGGCTCTTGCCGATCGACAAGGAACTCGTCGAGCGCATGTTCACCTCGGGGCTGCTCAAGCTGCTCTTCACCACGGAGACCTTCGCGCTCGGCATCAACATGCCCGCGCGCAGCGTCGTCTTTCACTCGCTGATGAAGTTCGACGGCGTGTCGGTCGACTGGCTGCGCTCGCGCGAGTACCAGCAGATGGCCGGCCGCGCGGGACGCCAGGGCATCGACACCGAAGGCCTCGTGTACTCCGTGCTCGACGCCGCCGACCTCGCGCGCGCGCCGCTCGAACGCATCGCTCGCGGCGCGCCCGAGCCGGTGATGAGCCGCTTCCTCCTGTCGTATTCGAGCCTGCTGCACCTCACGACGCGCCTGGGCCGCGAGCGTGTCTACACCGCCTGGGAGAAGTCCTTCAACCAGTTCCAGAGCCGCTCGGGCTCGCCGAAGGCGCAGGAGCGCAACCGCCGCCGCCAGCGCGCTTCGGTCGATGCGCACCTCACCGTGCTCGACGAGCTGCACTACTTCGAAACGCCGTCGACGCTCACCGCGCGCGGCCGCATCGCCGCCGGGCTCAACGGCTACGAGCTCCAAGTGACCGAGCTCCTGTTCCGCGGCGCGCTCGAGCACCTCTCGCCCGTCGCGCTCGCCGTCGTGTTCGTCGCGCTGATCCACCAGGAACGCCGCCGCAACGCGCCCTTCGTGCCGAACAACCTGTTCGGCAACGAACGCCGCCACGTCATGGACTGCCTCTCGTACGCCGCGCGGCTCGAGGCGCAGAACGAGATCCCGACCCCCATGAAGCTGCCCGACTGGGGCCTCACCGCCGCGGTGATCGCGTGGTGTCAGGGCGCGACGATGGAACAGCTCGCCGAGACGACCGCCGCGAGCCTGGGCGACGTCGTGCGCGCACTTCGCATGGCGATCCAGCTCATGCGCCAGACGCGGCACGCGATCGATCCGTCCTGGGACCTTCGCGAGCGCCTCTCCGAGGCCGCGAACCTGCTGAACCGCGACGAGGTCGACGCGCGCCGGCAACTCGAGATGGGATAGCCGCCGTCCGGGCGAGGGGCGCGCCGGTCGACTCGACGACTCGACGGCGCGCCGGCCCGCGCGCGCGCTCGGGCCCTCGGCGTGACAGCCACGTGAGGCGGTGCGAACTCCCGTCGCAGCCCCGGATCGCCCCGAGCGCACCCTTCGGCAGCAACTTTCGCCCCCGTAGCCAAATTTTCGCCCCCGCGACCGGTTGCTGACTTTGGGAACCCAACTACAGTTTCTCGCAAGTTCCGCGACCGTTGGTGTCGCGTTCGAGAGTGGTGCGGCATCCGCCGCCAAGCACCCCGGGCGCGACGGCCGCGGCAGCTTGCGTTGGGGAGCATCGCACTCGGCGAGCGACCCAACCTCGCTCTGCGAGCAAACCAAGCGACACCGGCGCGGAACCCAACCCTTGCAAGCGCCCCCGAATCTTGCGAGGAAAGCTCTCGCCCGCGCCGGAGACGGCGGCGGACGAGCCCGAGAGCCCAGGCAACTCCAGGTCCCCTAGAAAAGCACCGAAGACCCCCACCCCAGATGGCTTCGATCAAGACCCTCGCCGCAGCCGCGCTGCTGCTCTTCGTTGCGCCCGCGCTCCGTGCGGGCGCGCTGAGTTCGAGCGCGCCCAGCTCGACAGCGCCGAATTCGACCGTGCAGAACACGGCCCGAGTTGCAGCTCGAGCGCCCAGCGCAAATGCGTCGAAGGCCTCGGATGCGTCGAAGTTCGCCGCCCCGGCGGCCCCCGCGCCGCGCGCGGCGAGCGGCGAGCGAGTGGAGCTTTCGGCGGCCGAAGACAAGCGCACGATCGTCGGCACCTTCTGGGCCCCGAAGTCGAGCGGCGGCAACATCGCTCCGGGCGTGGTGATCGTTCACCAACCGGGCGGCCATCGCGACGATCTGACCGAAGTGGCCGTTCGGCTGCACAAGCAAGGGTTCGCCGTGCTCGCCATCGACCTGCGCGCACACGGCGAGAGCGTGGGCACGGACAAGCCCTGGCACGAGTTGACCGAAGACGAGCGCACGCGCATGTGGGCCTTCGCGCTCCGCGACCTGCGCGGCGGCGCGGCCTGGTTGCAGAAGCAGACCGGCGTGCACTCCTCGAACGTGTCGCTCGTCGGCGACCGCGCCGGCTGCACGCTCGTCGTGCGCCACGCGACGCGCGATGAGAACGTGCGCGCCATCGTGCTCCTCGACCCGCCTCGCGAACAGTTGGGCTTCAACCTCGCCAAGGACATCGAGTCGCTGGCCGGCCTCCCGACGCTGCTCGCGGCGTCGAAGGAATCGCAGAGCAACGCCCAGGCGATCGCCGACGACAGCGCGCGCGCGAACGACGGCTTGAAGTTCATCGAGATCGCGATCTTCAAGGGCATGGTCACGACGCCGCCCACCGAGCTCGACAAGAACCTCACCGCCCAGATCTCGAAGTTCCTCGCCGACAAGGCGATGCTCAAGAAGGCCAAGTAGCGGCCTGCCGAGCGAGCCGCGAGCTTCCTGCCCGGCCTCAGCCAGCACCCACGACGCCCGGCTCCCGCACGCGCGCGAGGTCGGGCGTCGCTCATTTCCGGCGCGCGGCTCCGGCCCCAGCGCTGAAGTAGACTTCCCTCCGCTGCCCGCGAGGCGCCGCGCGCCCTCCATGCCCTCCACCGTTCGCAAACTGCTGCGCGCTGCGCTGCCCCCGCCCGCGCGCGCCGTGGCGCGCTACTGGGCCGACGTGGTGAACACCGAGTGGCACCGCCTCACGGCGCGTCGCGCGATCCGCGAATGGCTCGAGAAGCTGCGCCGCATTCCGCGCGGTCTGCACGTCGAGGGCACGAACATCTGCAACGCGCGCTGCGTGTTCTGCGCCTATCCGCAGATGGAGCGCAAGAAGCAGACGATGTCGATGGAGAGCTTCGCCCGCGTGGTGCAGCAGTACCTCGACATGGGCGGCCACCACGTGTCGCTCACGCCGATCGTCGGCGACCCCTTCGTCGACAAGCACGTGTTCGAACGCCTCGAGCATCTGATGGCGCTCGAGCAAGTGCACGGGATCAGCTTCTACACGAACGCGATCCTCATGACGGCCGACAAGAGCGAGCGCCTGATGCGCTACGCCTCGAAGCTGCACGTCCACGTGTCGTGGGGCGGCTTCGACCGCGCCACCTGGAACGAGATCATGGGCGTCGAGAAGTTCGAAGCCGCGCGCGACGCGGTGCTGGCGTTCCTCGCGATCAAGGAACGCACGAAGACGCCGATCAAGTTCACGCTCGCGCTGCGCTGCCCCGACTCGAACTGCGTCGGAGAGTTGTGGGAACAGCTCGACGCGTACCGCCGGCGCGGGCTCGTGGAGATCGCCGGCATGAGCGATTACGACTCGTGGGCCGGGAAGATCGCGCCCGAAGCGCTCGAGAAGGTCGGACTCGCACCGCGCAAGATGCCCTACAAGCGGGGCGCGTGCGAGTTGCTGTTCACCAAGCCCGTGATCCTCGCCGACGGCCGCGTCAACGCCTGCGCCTGCCGCGATGTCGAAGCGGATCTGATCGTCGGCAACGTCCACGAGAAACCGCTGAGCGAGATCTGGGCCGGAGAGGAAATCACCGAGTTGATCGAGCGCCACGAGCGCGGCGACTACCCCGATGTCTGCCGGCGCTGCACGTACTTCGTGAGCGTCTACAACTCGCGGAAGTCGCGCACCTTCGCGAGCGACGGCAAATTGGCGGGCAACTGGGCCGAGGATTAGGGTTAGACGCCTCGGACGATGGGTCCCGCAGCACCGGCGAGCGCCCCCCATGAGACCTCAACCTCAGACTCAAACTAGCCCCCGAAGTGAGACGCCGGCGCCGAACGACCTGAGGCTTCGCGCCGAAATCCGCACTTCTCAGCGCTTCGCCTTGGGACTCGGCGTTTTCGCTGTCGCGGTCGGAGTTCCGCTGGCCGGCAACTGGGGCAAGGGCGGCAAACCACTCGTCGCGCCGCCCGAGGGCTGGATGTGGTTGTTCTTCACCCTCGGCGCCGCCGCGGTGCTCAGCGGACTCGCCGCGGTCTACCTCGCGATGCGCGCCACGAACCTCGAGGCTCGGCTGCCCCGCACGCGCCGATCGCCGCCGAGCGAGAACTCGCGTTCGGCCCCGGAATAGCGGCGTCGCGGCGCCTCGCTCGGCCGTGAAGACCGCGCGCACGGGAGGGTGCGTTCACGCCGTCAGCTCCCGGCCATGCGTGCGAGCTCCACTTCGCTGGCGATGAAGCCAAACGCGTAAGTTGCGTCGCTCGCCACGACTTCGCGGAAGATCTCTCGCGCGCGATCGACGCGGCCGTTCACGAGGTGCCACGCGCCCGCGCCGTAGCCGACGCTCGCGGCTTCGACGCCGCCCTTCGCCTTCGCGTCGGCGTACACCTTCTCCATCTCGAGCGCGCCCTGGTAGGCGCGGCAGAGTTGGAAGTAGCCGTGGTATTCGACGATGTCCAGGTCGCCGCGGATCGGCTCGAGCGCGCGCTCCGCCTCCTCCGCCTTGCCCTGGCGGCGCAGCGACAAGTACAGCCAGTGCGTCGCGGAGCTTTGGTTGTCCGCGTTCTTCGAAACCGCGAAGCAGTCGCGATAGGCGCGCTCGGCGCCTTCGAAGTCGCCGCAGAGGTAGCGTGCGAGGCCCAGGTGGTAGTGGATGTTCGACTGCAGCGTTTCGAGCGGGATTCCGCGCGCGTTCGGCATGCCGTCGGGTTCCACGACGTCGGGCTGGTCCTTAACGAGCTTCGCGGCCTGCTCGAGATCCCGGATCGCGTTCGCGAACTCGCGCACGCTCACGAAGCGGTGGCCGCGGTGGCGCAGCATGCGCGCATCCCCTCGGTGCTGCTCGATGCCCACCGTGAACAAGTCGATCGCTTCGCGCATGCGCCACAGGTAGCCGAGCCGCCGGCCGACCCAGATCAACGCGTCCGCGTCGGCGGGAGCGGCGTCCCACGCCTTGCGCGCCTCGTCGAGCGCGGCCGCGCGGCGCGCGAGTTCGACGCTCGAGAGCGGCGAGGCGTACAGCGCGCGTCCGTCGACGGACCACGCCTGGGCGCCGATCGGCAGTTCGGCTCGCGATCGCGGCGCGGCGAGCGCCTCGACGGGCGCGGGCTCGGGCGTGGGTTCGAAGCGCGGCGTCGGGCTCGAACACGCGCACATCAGGACGGCCGTTGCGATGACGGGATGCAGGTGGGACATCGGTGCGCTCCTTCGCGCCCGGATCGTACTGCTCGAAGAGCTTGAATTGCGCGCGCCGAGCCGCGAACGTGCGACGCTTCCATGGCCGGCCTCGAACCTCTGCGCGAGCCCAACGCACCCCAGCCGGCCCTGGATCTTGCCGACTCCGCGGCGACTTGGACCCGCCGTCAGCGTTGGCTTCTCGCGGCGCTGATCGCCTTCGCCGTCGCGTTGCGCCTGCCCGCGCTTGCGTGGGGCTTCCTCAACGACGACCACGGCCTGATGCTCGTGCTCGAAGGCGCCGTCGAGCACCCGACGCTGCGCTGGTGGAGCCTGTTCGATTTCGGCGACGCCGCGCAGAACGAGTACACACCTTGGTGGACCCCGCCCGACTGGAAGATCCGCTTCTTCCGGCCCCTGGCGAGCGCTTCCCACGCGCTCGATGCCGCGCTCTTCGGCCGCAACGCCGTCGCGCACCACGCCGTGCAGCTCGCCTGGCTCGCGCTCCTCCTGGTGCTGCTCGCCAAGCTCTACACCGTCGCCGGACTCGCGCCGCGCGTGGCGCTCGCGGCCGTGGCCGTCTTCGCGTTCGACGACGGCTCGCTGATGCCGACCGCGTGGATCGCGAACCGCAACTCGCTGCTCGAAGCCGTGTTCCTCTGCGCCGCGGCCATCGGCGCGCTCAACTACGCGAGAGCTCCGAGCGTCGTCGGCATCGCGTGGACCCTCGCGTGCGTGCTCCTCGCCTGCCTGTGCAAGGAGTCGGGGGTCAGCGCGGGCGCGATCGTGGCCTGGATCTGGTGGAGCGCGGCGCGCAACTCGCCGCACGCCCCGCGCCTGCGATCGGCGGCGACCACGGCGCTCGTGCTCGTCGCGAGCTACGTCGCCGCGCTGCTCGCCGCGGGTTTCGGCGCGCACAGCGAGTTCTACCGCACGCCCTGGGGCGACCCGCTCGCCTTCTCGCGCCGCGTCGGCGAGCTGGCCGTCTTCGGCGCCCTCAGCGTGCTCGGCCCGTTCAAGCTCGACCTTCCGTTCGCCTTTCCCGCGCTGTATCCGGGGTGGCTTGCCGCGGCGCTCGTCGTCGGCGCGCTCGCGTGGCGCTGGCTCGCGCGAGTCGCCGCGCGCAGCGTCCGCCCGCCGTCCTTCTTCGTGGTGTGGATCGCCGCGACGCTGGTCGTGCAGGGCGGCGCATATCCCTCCGACCGGTTGTTGTTCACGCCGCTCATCGGCGCCGCGCCGTGGCTCGCCTGCGGAGTGCTCGAGCTGTTCGACGGCCGCGGCTGGCGAGCGCGCACCGCCGGCGCGTTGCTCGCGTTGGGCGCCTTGGTGCTCTCACCTCTCGCGCTCGTCGGCGGCACGGCGCAGTTCATCGAGCTCGCCGAGAAGCTGCGTGCGGCCGTGAGCTCCCTCGAGGTTCCGCGCGACGGCCGCGCGTGCGAGGCCTTCGTGCTCCAGTCCGGCAGCGGGCTCTCGATGCTCGCGCCCGATCCGGTGTGGAGCTTCGAAACGGGTTTGCGGTCGGTCCGCATCCATCCGCTGCAAGCTGGCGCGCGCGGGCTGCGCTGGACGCGCCGCGGGGAGGACGAGCACGAGTTCACGACGCTCGACGAAGCGTTCCTCACGCACCCGTTCGAGGTCGTGTTCAACACCGCGCCCGAGAACGGGCCGCTGCGACGCACGCGCGACGGCTTCGAGGTCGAAGCCCGCGCCGATGGGCGGGGCGAGCTCCGCACGCTCGTGCTCCGACTGAACGATCGCGAATTCGCGGCGCGGGTGCGGTGGCTCACCTGGCGCGACGGCGCCTTCCGGGCGCTGACCCCTCCCGCCGTGGGCGAGAGCGTCGAGTTGCCGCGCGCCGAGCCGCTGGATCCTTTGCTTCCCTGAGCGGCGCCGCTCGCGTTGCGGCTGGGCTCGAACGCCGCGCGACCGCGAAGAATCTTCTCGCCGCTTTTGCACGATCGGCTTCGGATCGAGCCGGGGGCGAACCGATAGCTAGGAATCCCCCAGTGCGTCACCGCGTGACGCCCCCCCCTCGAAGTGAAGCCCGCACTCACCCTGTGCGCCTGCGCGATGTCGTCGAGCCTGGCGCTCGCGGCTCGCAGTCCGGGCGGCGATCCCGGCGATATCCAACACCTCAGCCTCGAGGAGTTGATGAACGTCGAGGTGACCGTCGCCTCGCGTTCCGAGCAGCCGCTCTCGAAGGCGCCCGCCGCCGTGTACGTCATCACCGGCGATGAGATTCGCCGCGCGGGGCACACCTCGATCCAGGAAGCGCTGCGCATGGCGCCGGGCTTCCTGGTCGGGCATTGGGAGACCAACACCTGGGACGTGACGGCGCGCGGTTTCACCAGCCGCTTCAACAACAACCTGTTGGTGCTGATCGACGGGATCAACGTCTACGACTTGTTCAGCGCCGAGGGCGTGCGCTGGCACCTGCAAACGATCGATGTCGAGGAGATCGACCGCATCGAATTGATCCGCGGCCCGGGCGCGGCGCTGTGGGGACAGAACGCAGTCAACGGCGTGGTGAACGTGATCACCAAGAAGGCCGGCGAGACCCAGGGCCCCAAGGTCCGCACGCTGGTGGGCGACGAGGAACGCTTGCTCTTCGCGCGCAGCGGCGCGAAATGGGGCGAGGACGCGTTCGTGCGCGTGTGGGCGCAGGGCGCGGACCGCGACGCGCTCGGCGGCTTCGCGCCGGGGAGCACGGACTCGCAGTACCAGGAGTCGGAGATCTACAAGGCCGGTTTCCGCGGCGATTTCGGCCTCGGCGGCGGCGAGTCGCTGACGGTGATGTCGCAGGCCTACGTCGGCCGGCTCGGCGAGCAGTACACGATCGGATTCCCGACAGCGCCCTACTACCAGACGGTCACCGACGACACGCCCGAGAACGGCGGTTCGATCGCGCTTGCCTGGAACCGCCCGCGCGAGGACGGCGGCGCCGACCGCTTCGTGACGAGCTACCAGCGCTTCAACCTCAAGGAAGTCGACTTCGAGCAGGGCCAGGACATCGTCGACCTCGATTGGCAGCGACGCCTCCCGCTCAGCACGAACAACACGCTGACCTTCGGCCTCGGCTACCGCCTCGTCGCGTCGGAGCTCGACGGCGACTTCATCTACGCCTTCCGTCCTGTGCATACGACCGTCGGCAGCGTGCGCGCCTTCGCGCTCGACGAGATCGAGGTCCCGAGCGCCAACCTGCGCGTGCTCTTCGGCGCCGAAGTCGAGCACAACGACATCACGGGCACCGAATTCCAGCCCACCGCGCGCGCGCTGTGGTCGCCGAGCGAAGGCCACTCGATCTGGGGCTCGGTCTCGCGCGCCGTCCGGATCCCGTCGCTGGTCGAGATCTATCGCTACAACCAGTACGTCGACGACCTCAACCCGACCGACGTCTTCCTCGACGTCGGCAACCGCAACCTCGACGCCGAAGAGCTGGTCGCCTACGAACTGGGCTGGCGCTTCCAGCCGACCGAACGCGTGGCCGTCGATATCGCGACGTTCTACAACGACCTCGACTCGCTCGTGACGCGCGAGTTCGACGACCCCTTCACGCAGGGCGGCAACACGTACTTCCCCGAGACCTTCGGGAACCTCGGCGCGGCGGAAGCCTGGGGTTACGAGATCGCCGCCGACGCCGTGATCACGGACGCGTGGCGCATCCGCGCGGCGCACACGCACTACGAGCAGAACAGCAGCGTCGACGCGGCGAGCGACGACACCGGCTTTCCCTCCGGAGCGAAGCTGACCCCCGAGAACATCTCGAACCTGCGCTCGTACCTCGCGCTGGGCGGGAACTGGGAGTTCGACATCGGCCTCTACTACGTCGACGTCATGACGGCCGCGGGCACGCCGAGCTACTTCCGCACCGACGTGCGCCTGGGATACCAGCCGAACGCCGATTGGCGCTTCGCGATCGGCGTCCAGAACGCGAACGATCCGGACCATCCCGAGAACGGCGGCTACTTCGTCGAGCGCAACGTCTGGTTCAGCCTGACCTGGCGGCGCTGAGCTCGTACAATGCTCGGTCTTTGCACCGCGCGCTGACGCGGGCGGACGGCGCGGCGAGAAGGCCTGCCGCTCGACGCGACCTGGAGTCGCGCTGAGCGCAGCGGTCCTCGACGCGGCCTCGGTTGCCGGTTCGCGCCCTCGAGCGCGGCTGTAAACTGGCGACCTGCCCTCGCCCGCGCGCACGCTCGCCAAGTGCATGCTGCCAGCCGCCCAACCCTCGAGCGCCGATCCGACCGACATGCCGAACCGAACTTCCGACTCCGCCGAGCTGCGCCCCGCCCCGTCGAGCAAGGGCTGGCCCGCGCGGGCGCTCGGCGCGGTCGCGTGGTGCGTGGGCCTCTCGGTTGCGCTGCGCGCCTTGGCGATCCTGTCGGTCGACGGCGAACGCAATGAGATCGGGCTCGACATGGTCCTGTGGCGCGCCGACCCGGAGATCGCGCGCATGTTCGCTCAGGCGCTCCTCACGGGCGGCGCCGCGGGTCTCGCGATCGCCGCCGTCGCCGGCCTGCAAGCGTGGTCGACGATCCTCCGCGCCGGACTCACGTTCCTCCTCGGCCTCGCCGCCATGGTCGCCGCCGTCGTGGGCGCGCCGCTCGCGAGCGCCATGTTCTCGTACGAGTTCGGAGTGCTCGCCGATCCGAAGCTCGCGGGCGCCGCGGTCGCGGCCGCAGCGCTGCTCGCGTGGCTGTGGAGCGCCCGCAGCGCGATCGGATTCGTCTGCGCGCCGCTCACCTCGCTGTTCGTGCTCGCGCTCGGCGCCGCGGCGCCGGTGTGGATCGCGATGAGCTCCGACTCCGCGCAGCCCACCCGCACCGTGCGCCTGGAAGTGCGCGATCTCCTGCTCAACTCCGAGGACTGGCAAGTTCTCGAGTCCAACCCCAACGACCCGCCCACCGCCGCAGCGCTCACGCCCAGCTCCAACTACCAGTTCGACGGCGGCGACCGACCGAGCCTGCTCATGCCGCCTCCGGCGAAGGTCAGCTTCCAGATCCGCGCCCAAGACGGTCCGTGCGTGCTGCGCCCGGCGTTCGGCATCGATCAGATGTATCCCCGCAGCGGCGGTCGGCGGCTGACCAAGTCGA
>CALFYL010000422.1 GCA_937952135.1 uncultured Planctomycetia bacterium | reverse complement strand
TCGTTGACGAGCAACCCGGTGCGCGGCCCCGTCGCCAGTTCCAGCGGACCGTCGACGGTGAACGTGACTCGCGATCCCCCGCTCCGGCCGCCCGCGTAGAAGTCCTCGTACTCGTCGAGCACGACAAGCTCGTGCGCCCATCGATTCGGAGTCTGCGCCGCCGCGGCGCCGCATGTCCCCACGGCTGCCATCAGCAGAGGCGCAAATAGGGAAGGATTGAGCATAGCTAAGCGCTAGACGTTGGCTCGAAACATGTCACTCACTCGAGCCGCGAGCTCCACCACCACAGGAGCGCGCCGATCGCGAGGAAGATCAGGCCCGCGAGGATGTAGCGCGCGCCGCGGCCGCGGTCGGGCTCGGGGGTGTCCGGGTCCCAGACGAACGGGTCGCCGTGGTGGTGGCCGTGGGCGCCGCCCTTCGGATCGTGCTCGTGCTTGTGGTCGTGATCGTGCGGCGTCGCCATGGATCACGGCCTTGCGCGAGTTTGTTGCACCAGGTGCGCGGCCTCGCGCAGAACGATCTCGTCCATCGCGAGCGCGAGCGCCTTGGGTGAGCCTGGCAGGGCGAGCACGACCTTGCCGCCGAGCACGCCGCCGATCGCGCGAGAGAGCAAGGCGGCCGCGCCGATCTGTTGGTACGAGAGCATGCGGAAGAGCTCGCCGAAGCCCGGGATTTCGCTGTCGAAGAGCGCCTTGAGCGTGTCGTAGGTCACGTCGCGCGGCGCGATGCCGGTGCCGCCGGTGGTGAGCACGAGATCGACGTCCGCGGCGCCCACGGCGGCCCGCACGGCGGCGAAAATCTCCTCGCGCTCGTCGCGCACGATCTCGCGCCGCGTAACGGCGTGGCCCGCGCCTTCGACGCGCTCGACGAGGTACGGCCCGCCGCGGTCGGTGCTGGCGTCGCGCGTGTCGCTGATCGTGAGCACGGCGAAGCGAAGCCGCGCCGGCGCCGCGTTCTTGTGCTGCTCGAGGCTCATGCCTTCGCCTTGCGCGGACTCGAGTCGAAGAACTCGCGCACGCGTTTGACGCGCTCGAGCTCGACGCGCTCGCCGACGAGCCCGCCCTTCTTGAGCGCCGTGCCGACGATCGCGCCGCTGGCGTGGGCGAGCAACTTGCGCGCGTTGCGCTCGTCGAAGCCCGAGCCGACGAGCAGCGGCGCGCCCGGCGCCGCCGCTTGGACCTCGCGCAGGTGTTCGGGATCGGGCGCGGCGCCGGTGGCGATTCCGCTCACGATCAGCGCGTCGGCGAGTCCGCGCAGCAGCGTGTCGCGCGCCGCGTCCGCCAGGCTCTCGCGACCGAGCGGAGTGGCGTGCTTGACGTGCACGTCGCAGAGCAGCGCGACCCCCGGGCAGATCCGCTCGCGCTCGCGCAACGTCTCCGCGGCGCGCCCCTGGATCAGTCCCTGGTCCGTCACCGCGGCGCCGATGTGGACGTTGATGCGCACGAAGCGCGCTCCGGTCGCGGCGGCCAGTCCGAGCGCCGCGCGCGCGTCGTTGCGAAGCACGTTGACGCCGATCGGCAGGTCGCCCGCGAGCTGCTGCACCGCGTCGATGGCCAGCGCGAGGCTCGCGAGGGTCTCGGCGGGCGCGTGTTCGGCGAAGAACGGCGCGTCGCCGAAATTCTCGACGACGATCGCGTCCACGCCGCCCGCGATCAGCGCGCGCGCGTCGTCGGTGGCGCGGCGCAGGATCGCGCGCCGATCGCCGCTGTAGCGCGGCGCGCCGGGCGTCGCCGGAAGGTGGACGACGCCGATGAAGGCCTTCTTCGACTTCAGGAGCTTGAGCATTGGAGAGCGGTATAGCCCAGGCCGATGGCGCGCGCCAATCGCGCTCCCCGCCTCCATGACTCGTCGCCGAGGCGCGCGCCGCGTCAGTCGATCGGATTCGCCTTCGACAGCGCGACGATCGCCTTGCGCAGCCGCGCGTGCGCGTCGAACCTCTTTACGAAGTCGCTCTCGCGCCGCCCGGCCTTCGCGCGGATCACCTCGACCAGCGAGCGCCGCTCGGCCGCGCTCCAGCGCGCGACGTCGAGCACCGCCACCAGCGGCGCCCAACGCGTCCACCACAAGCGCTCGTCCGCGCTCCAACGCTTCCAGTCGCGAACAGCGAGCGTTTTCGCGGCCTCGGCGGCGCAAACTTGCTCGCCGCGCTCGCGCTCGACCCCGAAGCGAGCCGCGAGATGGTCGGTGAGCGCCACGCCGACCGCCGAAAGATCCAGGCGCCCGATGACGTCTTCGCGCGCGCGCCCCGCGCTCCAGTACACGTTGTGCTGCGCGATGCGCTTGAGCACCGAACGGCTCGTGCGGTGCTCGCGGTCCGCCTTGACGCGCTCCATCTCCGCCCGCGCGAGCTCGAGCGCTTTCGCGTCGCGGGGCAAAAAGCCGAGCTTGGCGTAGAACCACCACGCGCCTGATTTGAGCCCTTCGTCGTTGCCGTCGCCGCCGAGCTGGTACGGATAGACGGTGAACGAATCCGCGCCGAACAGAGCGCGCACGGTGGCGAGCACACGGCCGTAAATGTGGCCCGCTTCGCCGCCGCGCCAGGTGTCGAACACGTTGTAGGCGATCTCGGAGCTGCCCAGCAGCGCGCTCACGAGCACGTAGCCGATCGGCACGCCGTTCGAGAGCGTGAGGCAGGCGTAGACCGACTCGAACATCAACCGCCGCGCCGGTTTCACGCCCAGCACGGCGAACTCGAGCCCGTCGCCGCAGTCGACGAGCCGCACGTCGCGCGGATCGGAGTGCAGGAAGGCGTCGAGGTCGCGCTGGCGCGTCACCATCGCGTCGCGCGCGAGCTCGCACACGCGCCGGCCTTCGCGCTCGTCGAGCTCGACGACGCGCCGCGGCGGGCGCACGACGTCGCGCGCGAGCTCCGGCCGCTCGCGCCGCAGCGGCTTCGTGCGAAAGTGGACCGGCCGTCCGGCGAGCTTCTCATGCGTCCGCGCCGGCGTGTCGGCGCCGCCGCGAAGCACCAAGGTCAGCCCGAGTTCGTCGTACCACGCGTCGCGCTGCGCTTCGTCGCGCCCGACGAGCGCGCTGCGGCCGATCAGGAACTCCGCGTCGCTCACGCCCGGACCCGCGAGCCGGCGCACCCAACGCTTCATCGGCCATGCGATCTCGTCGAGGCCGGGCGTCTCGCTGTAGCTCGCGAGCAAGTGCAGGCGATCCTCTAGCACGTCCGAGCGCTCGAACGCGGCCCAGTCGACGCTCAAGTCGCCCGGAAAACGCTGCGCGAGGCGGCGCGCGGTCGGCGCGAAGAACGGAAAGGCGAGGTCGCACCCCGCGAGGCCCGAATTCTCGAGCTCGCGTCGCCAGCGACGGAGCTCCGGACGGCGCGCGAACTGCCCGAGCAACTCCTCGACGCGCGCGAGCAGCTCCGCGTCGTCGGGAAGCGCGCGCACGTAGCAAAGCGCATCGTGCCAGCGAACCAACTCCTCCGCGCTGCGCCAGCGCGCCTTCGCGAGTCGCTCGACGAGGTCGCGCTTGCGCTGCGGCGCTCCCGGACCGAACTCCGACTTCACGCGTTCGAGCTCGCGGAGCGCCGATGACGCCAGACGTGCAGCGGTTTTCATCGGCGTGGGACGCTAGCAGAGCCGTGCGCGCCTCGACAGTGCTCCCGCGCTTCCTCGCGTCGCGCGCGCATCGCCCCCGGGGTCGTCCGTTCGCCGTCGCGGCGCCGCGCCCGCGCCGCTACACTCGCGCCCCCGCTCGTTGCCACCTCCTCGAAGGTCCCCATGAACGAATCCGCGAACGCACCCCACACCCGTTCCGCCACCAGCCGCCGCGAGTTGCTCGCGCTCACCGCCGCCGTCGCGGGCGCTGGGCTCGTCTCGAACGCCTGCGCCAGTTCCTCCGCCGCTGGCATCAAGGTTTCGCAGGGCGCGTCGCGCAAGCCGCCGGCGCCGGGCGAGCCGATCAAGATCGGCATCGTCGGCATCGGACCCGACACGACGCCCGCGATGGGCTACGGCCACCTCGCGAGCCTCTGCTCGCTGGCCAAGGCGGGCAAGGAGAACCTGCAGATCGTCGCGGTGTGCGACGTCGCGAAGCCGTGCATGGAGCGCGGCGTCGAGCGCGCCTCGAAGGACCAGGGCATCGCGGTCGAGGGCTACACCGACTACGCGAAGATGCTCGAGCGCGACGACTTGAACGGCGTGCTGGTCGCGACGCCGGAGCACTGGCACGCGAAGATGTCGATCGACGCGCTGATGGCGGGGCTCGACGTCTACTGCGAGAAGCCGATGACGCTCAACCTCGAGCAGGCGCTGCAACTGCGCGCGGTCGCGAAGGCGAACAGCGACAAGATGTTCCAGTGCGGCACGCAGTTCCTGCAGCACCGCAAGTACC
>CALFYL010000421.1 GCA_937952135.1 uncultured Planctomycetia bacterium | reverse complement strand
TCTTGTCGTTCGCGGTGTTCCAGGGCGGACGACTGCTCGGGTTCGGCTGAACGCATTCCGGTGGCGCGAGCCTGACACCGCGCCGCGACGCAAGCGCTTCTGGGCGTCCGCCGGCTTGACAAACTCAAAATCGGATTTTGAGATTGTCGGCATGGTGGAGCGCGACATCGAGCCGCACGTGAGCCGCGTGGCGAAGCGCCATCCTGTGGTCGCCCTCACGGGGCCGAGGCAGAGCGGCAAGACGACGCTGTGTCGCGCGGTGTTCCCCAAGCACCCGTACGTGTCGCTGGAAGCGCCCGACGAGCGTCGCTTCGCGCTCGAAGACGCGCGCGGTTTCCTGGCGCGATTCCCCGGCGGCGCCATCCTCGACGAGGTCCAGCGCGCGCCAGAGCTCCTGTCCTACCTGCAAGGCATCGTCGACGAGGATCCGCGCAACGGGCGCTGGGTCCTCACGGGCTCGCAGCAGTTCGCGCTCTCAGGGGCGATCTCGCAGAGCCTCGCCGGCCGCGTCGCGATGCTCGAGCTCTTGCCACTGAGCTTTGGGGAGTTGCAGCGCTTCAAGTCGGCCCCGCGCGGCTTGTTCGAGACGCTGTTCACGGGCGGCTACCCGCGCATCGTCGATCGAAAGCTGCCGCCCGCGGAGTGGCTCTCCAGCTACGTCGCCACCTACGTCGAGCGCGACGTGCGCGAGGTGCTTCGCGTCGGCGATCTCCTGTCGTTCCAAACCTTCCTCGCCCAGGCGGCGGCGCGCTCTGCGCAACTGCTCAACCTGTCGAATCTCGGAGTCGACTCCGGCGTCACTCAGCCGACGGCGAAGGCCTGGCTCTCCGTTCTCGAAACCGGCTACGTCGCGTATCGCGTGCCGCCGCTGCTGCGCAATCTGCGCCGGCGACTCGTAAAGACTCCCAAGCTCTACTTCGTGGATAGCGGACTGTTGTGCCACCTGCTCGGGATCCGAGACCCCGACGAGTTGGTGCGCCACCCGCTGCGCGGCGCGGTGTTCGAAACCTGGGTCGTGGCAGAGGTGCGCAAGGCGTTCGCCAATCGCGGCGAGCGCGCGCCGCTTACGTTCTATCGGGACCAGGTGGGCGACGAGGTCGATCTGGTGATCGAACACGCGCGCGAGCTCATCGCGCTCGAGATCAAGTCCGGACAAACCGTCGCCAGCGACTTCTTCGCAAGCCTCGACCGCTTCGAGGCCGAGTTGCGGCACGCAGGCGCCAAGACGAAAGTGCGGCGCGTCCTGGCCTATGGCGGCGCGCAAGGCCAAGAGCGCAGCGACACGCGCGTCCTGGCCTGGAACGAAGTCGGCGCATACTTCGCCCGGCTCTGACGGAGAACTGCGCCAAGCTCTCCCTCGCCGCCTGATCGGAAAGCTCTCGGGCCCCATCGTCGTGCGCAAGATCCTCGCGCAGCTCGGCGAACCGACCGAGCTCCGCGCCCCGCTACTGCCCGCTCGCGCAAACAGCCCGGGCCTCGCCTCAGCCGCGGCCGCTTGCGCCGCTGAGCACGCTCCTCGCCCGCGAACCGCGCCAGCGGTAGACCCGGTCGTCTCCAAAGCGCCCGCGCCACCGCCCCAGCGCGCGTCGCACGGCACGCTGGCGCGCCTAGAGGAGCCTGCGCCGGGCCCTGGGGGCCACTTGACGGATCTGGCCGCCGTGGCGAGCCTTCAACGCGCGGTCGGAGGCGACCGCCTCGGGCGGAAGTGATCCGCTTGGATTTCCTTCCGCAGCCTTCGCGCGCACTTCGAGTTGCGCGTAGTCAGTTCGCTGCGGGCGGCGCGAGCTTGGGCGATTCAGAACATGGCGCGCAGGTTGTGGAAGTGCGTGCAGCGTAGTTGGTCCGAAGGTTGGTGGCTGCACAGGACCGGTTGAGCGATGCGCAGTGAGCTCGAGCGCATCAAGCGCGCCGCGCGAGCCTCATCCACCCATACGCACGGTTGAGCACCGCAGTTCCGACACGGCGGTTGAAACGAATGCAATCCGCGGAACGCGCACAGCCGGCCGTCACGAAGTCTTGGAGCCCTCGCACGAGGGGCTGAGCCCGATCGACGCCCGTGCGCTGCTAAAGGCTCGTCGCGAGCGACGCGTGGCGCGCTATTCGCCGCAGGAGACGAGCAGCCGTTTCCCTCCGACTCGCTTCCCCAGAATCAATCCAGATGAAGAAGCTCCTGCGCCGCCTCCTGCTCGTCACGCTCGCCGTCCTGATCGCCATCCAGCTGATCCCCTACGGTCGCGGGCACACCAACCCGCCGACGCGGAACGAGCCGCGTTGGAATTCGCCACGCACGCGCGAACTCGCTGCGCGCACCTGTTTCGACTGCCACAGCAACGAGACCAAGTGGCCGTGGTACACGAACGTCGCGCCGGTTTCGTGGCTCGTGCAGCGCGACGTCGACGAGGGGCGCGCGGCGCTCAATTTCTCAGAGGGCGCGCGCGGTGAAGCGGAGGAAGCGGCAGAGGTGCTGGCCGAAGGCGAAATGCCGCCGTGGTTCTACCTGCCGCTGCACGCCCACGCGCGGCTCTCGCCCGCTGAGAAGCGCGAGCTGATCGACGGCCTCGTCGCCACGTTCGGCGGCGAAGCAGCGGCCGAGGGGCGCGCTGACGACGCAGACCGCGACTAGTCGTCCAGGCGAGGCGTACGACGGCGAACGGGGCTCGCTGTCTGCCGATCCGTTCCGTAGCCCCATGGGCCCAACGCAGGCCGCGAGGTCTTCGTGAGCACCATGGGCGTCGTCTACGGCATCGGCGAGGACGTCGACGAAGAGTCCGTCGGCCTGCGCCAGCGCATCAAGCAGGAGGCCCACGCCGCCTCATCGCGCAGCTCACAGACGCCGTCGTCGTGCGCAAGATCCTCGCGCACCTCGGACTGCCCACCGAGCCTCCACGGCCCGGACCGGCGCTCACGCGAACAGCTCGAGTTCGCCTGAGCCGCTGCTCCTTACCCCGCCCAGCACGCTCCCCGCCCACGACCCGCGCCAGCGAGTAGGCCTGGTCGTATCCAAAGGACCCGCGCCACGGCCCCAGCGCGCCTCGAACGGCTCGCCAGCCCGCCACCGAGGCCCGATCTGGGCTCTGGTGGCGACTTGACGGACCGCCCAGCCGCGGCGAACCTCCACCCCGCGGTCGACCCCGACCGCCCCCGGCGGAAGTCATCCGCTTGGAATTCCTATCCGCTCGACCCCGAGCCAGAGCAATTTGCGAGTTGGCGAGTCCGGCGGCAGAGAGTTGCCGGAGGAAAGGCTCGCTAGCCGAAAAACGTACCCAGACTCGTACAGCGCCCAGTCCTGCGGTCCTGTCGCTCCGCGAGCTCAGTTCACGAAGCGCTGCGGCGTGAAAGCGAACGTGCCGGTCCTGAAGCGCGGGAAGAGCGTCATCGACGAGCTGCCCTCGCGACCGCCAAGGCGGATCGAGCGCTCGAAGGAAGGGTAGAGGGTTGAGAAGTACTCACGTGCGCCGGCCTCCGGCCCAGGGAGGCCCTCGTAGATCACGAGGTCCGGCGAGAGTTCGAACATGCAAGGACCGATGCGTCCCGGCGGCGAGTTGGATCCGGGAGGGTGCTCGTAGCTCAGCGCGAGCTCCGTGACTTCGTCGAGAGTGTCGGACGAGGTCGGCTGTCCTCCGTGCAGCTCGCGTTCGAGGCCAGTCTCGAGGTCGATCTCCCACGTGACGAGACGTCCGACCGCGCCGGTCCATTGGATCTCATTCGCGGCACGACGTCCGTAGACCAGTCGCCGGCCCTCCGCATCAAGACGCGGCGTTCCGAAAGGGCGCGACAGCGGTGGAACCTTCAGTCGCGCGCCGCTGTCGAGGTCGAAGACGTCGTAGCGAGTGTGCGTGTCGTAGTGGAGCAGTCGCCCGCCGCGTCGCGAGAGCTCGATGGAGCGTCCCGCACGATTCGATCGGACCTCCGCGAGAACTCGTTCCTCGCCGCCGTGGACGGAGCGCACAGCGAGCACGGTCGTCGGCTTTCCTGCACCGAGAAGCATGGCGTCTGCAGCCTGGTGCCACGCCCATTCCTCGCGCAGGTACGCGATGCGACCGGCGTCATCCGGAGCCGTCGCTGCGATCACCGTCCCGCCGATCTCGACGCGGCGCGCAGCGCAGCTCGGCAGGTCGATGAGCGTGATCGCGCTCGAACCGTCGGCGACGACGAGCGTCCCGCTCACGCACGTCGCGAGACTCGGATCTTCGGGCGCGTCGAGCGTCGGCGCCGGCCCCGACGCCGCGAGTTGGAAGGGTGCGAGGACGAGTCCACTGACTACCGCGCAGCCGGGAACAAGCGCCACAACGAAGACGGCGCACGCGATTCGAATCCAAGACGCTAGGTGGATCGCAAGGGCACGATGCGACCGACGAATTGGAGCTCGCTGGAAGTGCAGGAAGGCCAGCACGGAAGGAACGATATCTACTCGCAGTACCGAGCCAGAGCACCTTATTCGGTGAGCGAGGCCGACGGCAAGGAGTTGCCGTCGGCCTCGCTCGCTAACCCGCCGCTGCCCGGCTCGTTGTGCGCGGACTGCCACGGCTTCTCGCTGCACGCCAAGGTGCTCGTGCCCGCCGGCGAGCTCGAGCGGCTCGAGCATCTCTGCCGCTATGTGACGCGCCCGCCGATCGCAACGCAGCGCCTCGCGCTCGCACCCGACGGCCGCGTCGTCTACGGCCTCAAGCGCCACTGGCGTGATGGCACGTCGGCCGTGTCGTTCGACCCGCTCACCTTCATCGAGCGACTGGCGGCACTCGTTCCCTCTCCACGCGCCCACCAGCTCACCTACCACGGCGTGCTCGCACCGGCCTCCGCTTGGCGCGACCTTGTCGTGCCCAAGCGTGCGCCCGCACCGACTTCGCCTACCTGCGGCCCGCTCGCTCCCAACTCACCGACCGCGCCCAGCACCTCCGACCGCTCGCGCTCCCACCCGCGCCGCTCGACCTGGGCGGAGCTGCTGCGCCGCGTCTTCGCCGTCGACGTCCTCACCTGCCCGCATTGCGGCGGCCCACGCCGCCTCATCGCACAGCTGACCGACCCCATCTTTGCGTGCAAAATCCTCGCGCATCTCGGCCGCCCGACCGAGCCAGCGCGCCCCGCACGGCTCGCCAGCCCGCCAACCAGGCTTGATCTGGGCTTTGGTGGACCACTTGACGGATCGGCCCACCGCCTCGAACCTCCACCTTCGGTGGACGACTGCCGCCTCCAGCGGAAGTCATCCGCTTGGAGTTCCTATCCGCCACGGTGAACGTGCGCAGCAAGGAATGCGCGAGTACGTTGCGCGGGATGACCGTGGTCGCGGGCAAGTCGGCGAGCGTCGAAGTGGACATTCGATAGGTCGCGCGACGTGTTGTTCGCCAGACGCGCAGAGCCGCGAATCAGGCGCCTGCACAGCGCTGCGCGCTTCGACGACCGCCTCCGACGGAGGTCATCCGCTTGGAGTTCCATCCACAAAGGCCCTTGGACATGGCTCGCATCCTCATCGTGTTCCTTCTCTTCCTGCTGGGCCCGCTGGCGCTGGCGCAGTCGGTCGTCGAGACGCGGCACGACAGCGGCGCGCTGAAGGAGCGCTTCGAAGTCGACGCCCAGGGACGCAAACACGGGAAGTACGAGGCGTTCCGCGAGGACGGAACGCGGCTCCAAACGGCCGTGTACCGCACGGACCGCCTGCACGGGTTGTCCGTCGAGTTCGATTCGGCCGAGCGCCCGCGCCTCGAGGCGCTGTACGCGAGCGGCGAGCGCTCCGGGCAGTGGCGCGAGTACGACAAAGGCGTGTTGCGTCTCGCCGCGACATACGCGAACGACATGCTCGAGGGTAGTTGGGCGCGCTATGACGAAGAGGGGCGCCCGGTTGCGCGCGGCTCGTACAAGCGCGGCGCAGTGAACGGGCGCTACGTCGAGCTGCGGCCGGTCGATGCGTGGGAGTCCAGCGTCGAATACCGAGCCGGTGTGTTGCACGGCAAGGGCACGATCACCGTCGCCGGAAAACTGGCCAGTAAACGCAAGTGGGACGAGGGTCGGCTCGTGGAACTCGACGGTTGCGTGCCCTTTCCGATCGCGCGCGAGGCGCTCGAGGCCGAGCTCGCCGCCGCACGTGTCGCGCCAGCGGGCAACGCAACCGACCCCATCTCCGACGATCGCCAGTTCGCGCTCGCGCGCCTGCGAACTTACCGCGCCTTGTGCGGTCTCCCTTGGCGCCATATCCGACTCGTTCCGAAGTGGAACGAACTGTGCGACGCGGCGGCCGAGATTTGCGCCGCACACGGCAAGCTCGACCACACGCCACCCAAGCCAGCGGGCTTCGACGACGAGCGCTACCGCCAGGGCTACGAAGGCGCGAGCAAGAGCAACCTCTTCGGCGGAGGCCTGCGCGGTTCGGTCGACGCGTACATGGACGACTCGGACCCTTCGAACATCGATCGCATCGGACACCGGCGCTGGTGCTTGAATCCGACGATGGGAGCAACAGGGTTCGGCGCGTCGGGTCGTTGGACCGCGATGTGGGCGATGGACAGCAGCGGTCCGTCGCCCCAGGGGTTGGACGCAGTTTTTTATCCAGCGCGCGGCTACGTCCCGGTGGACCTGTTCGGACCACGGCACGCGTGGAGCATCCAGCTCCTCTCGGGCGCGCCGCCGCGCGACGCATCGGCGTTCGACGTTGTCGTGCAACGCCTCGACGAGCACTTCCAAGCGACAGGCGAGCCGCTCGCGCTCGACTGGAAGAACCTCGGTGGCGGGGGATTCGGCGGCGGAGCGTGCCTTGTCTTCCGCCCTGTCGGCGTCGAGGTTGCGCCGGGCGCGCGCTACCGCGTCCAAGTGCGCGAGACCAAAACGAAGGTGGCGCGCTTCGATTACGTCGTCGAGTTCTGCGCGTCCAACTGAGGTCTGAATCCGGCGCGAGATCGAGCGCGACCTGCGACCCGGACAGGACGCGCACTCGCCGCTTTTCCCACACGCGTCGCGGGCAGGCGCACGTCGACGCATGTCCCGCTGCGGAGGTACGGAAATGGGATGAGAACGCCGCCCATCGCGGTACTGCTGCTCACGGAACGCGGATCGGCGCGAGGACGACGCGGAATCCGATGATGCCCGCCGCGCTCGGGATGGCGTTCACGCGAAAGGCCGACCGACACCAGTCCGAGTAGGCGCCCCAACTGCCGCCACGGAAGACGCGCGGGCCGCCGACGGTCACGAAGGGGTCCGTGACGGCGGCGGAGTTGTAGAACGCCAGCGCGTCGAGACACCACTCCAAGACGTTGCCGTGCATGTCGTGCAGGCCCCAGGCGTTGGGAGCGTATTGGCCCACGGGCGTCGTTCGGGCCACTCCGCAGAGGGAGTTGGAGTGGTAGGAATATCGGAAGTTGGCCTGCGGGCAGTACAGCCCGGTCCCGACGTTGAACTCCGTGGTTGATCCGGCGCGGCACGCGTACTCCCACTCCGCCTCGGTCGGCAGGCGGTACTCGTAGCCCGAGGGCATCCGGCCGAGCGCGGACTCCCGAAGAGTCAGACGGGCGCAATACTCGCGCGCATCCTCCCAGGAGACGTTGTCCACGGGGTGGGTCTCGCCCTGGAACACGGACGAGCTGACGCCCATCAGCGCGACGTACTCCGCTTGGGTCACCTCGTGGCGCCCCATCCAGAAGCAGTAGGTGATGGTCACCTGGTGGACGGGCGCCATCATCCCGCCGCCGAAGTACGGCGGTTGCGTGGCGCTCGAGCCCATCTCGAACGTCCCGGGGAAGATCTGAGCCATTCCTGGAAGCACGGACAGGCACGGAGTTGGCGGTGATGGAGGCGCCATGGTCAGCTCGAGCGCGTTCGACAGCGTGGAGCCCAACGGAGCGAACAGATCCCGACACCAGGTCTGCACGAAAATCCGCTGGCCCGCCGTCCAGGGATTCCCCAGGGACAGTGGGTTGGCGCTCTGGAACTCATCCCAGTGGACGACCAACGCTCCGTCGCACAGCGCTGGTCCGCCACCGCTGTTCATCGGAACCCCCAACCTGCGAACGGGCGGTCGAACGCAGCGGTAGCTCGTGCTTCCCGCCGCCCAGGGCGTTGGCGTGAACCCGCTATTGTCGATGCCATAGAAACTGACCGCCGAGGTCAGCCCGGGAACTCCGCTGGTAGTCAGCACGCAACCCGCCAAGTTCGCAGCGTTCGGCTGCAAGTTGGCCGTGATCGAAGGTGCGCAGCCGCTCGTCGAGATGCCCGCGGTGCAGTAAGGCGTTGGACCTTGGGCGCGCGCGTGCGAGGAGAGCAGGAAAGCGACGACGGCGAGAGCAGAGCTTGTGCTCACGGAGAACTCCAAATGCGAACTGGATCCGGAGAGGCGGTCACCGGCGCTGCCAGCCGAACTCGATCGCTTCCCGAGCTGAGGGTATCTCGGATCGTCCGGAGTTGCTCGAGACGCCCCGGGCTGAGCGCCAGCGCGCTCTGATCGCCGCGCCCCAGGCCCTGGCGGCATCGTCGCAGTGGGCAGGGCCCGCGCTGCGGACCGTTCGAGGAAAACGAAGCGCGGAAACCCGCGCGCAGAGTGTAGTGGGGAGTATGTAGCCAGGCTCTCCCCTCTACGAGTCGCGCGGGACGACGAGCGCGGGCGACGCGATCCCGCCCATCGTGGCCCAGGGCGGCGACAGCTGATTCGAGCCCCGCTGCAGCCGCCGCCGGCGCCGTTCGTCTTTGTTTGTGAGGAGGCGGCGGCGGCGAGCGCCAGCCTCGCGGCGCCACTTGACGGATCGGCGGCCCACGACGAACCTCCATACCTGGTCGGCAACAGCCGCGTGAAGCGGAGGTCATTCCCATGGATCTTCGATCCGCCGACCGTGCAAGAGGGAGCGGCAGCTGTGGATATGAGCGCGACAATCCAGACGAGCGCACCATGACCGCGGGGCGCTCGAGTTGGCTTACCGTCACCGCTGCGCTCCTGGCGAGCGCGGGATCGATCCTGTTCGTTCTCTTCGCAGCTGTCACGCTGCTCGGCGACTGGGACGACCTCGTGCGAGGATGGTCAAACCCTGCGCGCTACGAGTTCGTGCGTCGTGAGAACTTGTCTGTACACGACTTGAAGCTGCCCAGGAGCGACAGCGGCGACTTCAACGGCGACGGAGTCGATGACCGGCTCGACGTCGTTTACTTGCACCGCGAGTTCCTGACGGAAGGGCCGACGTCCGGCATGGTGCACGTGTGGTCGGGGGCAGACGGCTCGCTGTTGCTCGCGCACCCCCTTCCGAGTCCGATCTGCGACGTTTTCTGGTGCGGCGATTCCGACGGCGATTCAGCCGACGAGATCTTCGTCGACATCCCGCCGTCCGAGCGCTTCGCGTTCAAGCGCGGCTCGGTTCGCTGACAGGCCACGGCGGTCATCGCGCGGGGAAGTGCGGCGGCCGCGGTCAGGGGCAATCGTCACTCGAGCCAGTGTCGACCCGATGCGGGTTCAGCCCCGTGCGTTTCGCAGCATCAGCGCCAAGACGCGACGAACGGCGTCGACGTTCTGTGCGTTCTTTCCCCAGTCGAGAGCCTGGAGGGAAGCACAGCTCGAGCGGACGCGGATGGCGCCGTCCTCGAATTCGACTTGCAAGATTTCGCCCCACGAGCTCCAGCTGAGCGGCACGGAAAACTCGAGTCGATGCTCGTCGCGCCGGGCCAGGCGAAACGACTTCAGCTCCAGGATGCGAGCACACGCTACAGCTCGAAACGTCTCTCGCGTCGAGAGCCTATCGAGGTCCACGATCAGAGACTCGAACATTGCCGCCATGCGATCGACCTTGGCCTTGAAGGCGAGGCGCTCCACCGCGCCCCAAGTCGGCCCCTATCGCATCGATGTAGCTCGAGCTGCGTGCTGGCTGTGAGAACGTCGATGGCGCGTCGCGACGTGGCGCAAGTGCGGAGCCGACCTGACGCCGGCTTCGAGCCACGGGTGCACTTGCGGGGTTCGGTTGTCCTTCTGTCCGTGTCCAAGCCCACGGGTTGGATTCGCTAACGCAGACGATCGTGCCGCAGAGTGACTCGCTTGTGCGGTCCTCCAAGGCGCCGAAAGCGACGCGATGCAAAGCTGCCTGGCGAAGCGGCTCGGGCAGATTTTGGAGCTCGAGGCCCCTGGGCGGTGGGCAGCACGAGCGCTCGGAGAAGGCGCGCGCGGCGCGCCGCAGTGGCTAGCGCAAGCGAGAGTGCGCAACGCGCGTGGGGCTCTCCGAGCCAAGTCGAATGCCCGCCGACGACGAGGCGAGCAGGACCAGCGCACTCCAAGAATCCCATCAGCTCAGCGCTGACATCACGACACGACCGTGTTCGATCGGTCGCGCGTCAGAGTCGAGCATGGAGAAGTGCGCGCGACTCATGCGACGAACGGCGTCGGCCTGCTCGGCGCCTTCGCGGCGCGCGAGGTCTTCGTCAGCACGATG
>CALFYL010000420.1 GCA_937952135.1 uncultured Planctomycetia bacterium | reverse complement strand
AGACTGGCCGGTTTTCAGGTGACCACGACTGGCCGCTTTTGGGTGACCGCCGAGGTAGCTGCCGTGAGGCGGCAGCTGTACGCACTTGTTGGGCGGTGGATCACGATCCCCCACGCCGTCGCTTCTCAGCCACGGTCGAAGAGCGTAAGCGCTGATGAGCAGCCGCGCGTTGCACTACTCGAAGAAGCATGAATGGGCGTCGACATCAACGACCCGCAGGAACTCCTCGATGCTGTGCACGGTCGGGCGAGGCTTGTAGCGGTGCCAGCGCAAGTCGGCCCGCTCCCAGTAGATGCGCCACTCGTCGGCTCGCCGGACGTACGTCGCTTTCGCGACGGAGTCGCGGGGCTTCATGCTCGCATCCTGCCAGTCGGGTCCAACCTCGAAGATGAGGACGCTCTGCCCCGCGACTTCGAAGTCCAGGTCGAGCTTCGGTCGGATGTGAACTGGCGGTCGCCGACGCTCGACGAAGCTCCCGACAGCCTTCTCCACCCTCCTACGCTCGATCTCACTGAACGCCATCAGCCGCCCCCGACAGCGTGCTCAACAATGTGCATCGGACAGGTGGCCGCGTCGCCGGCGGCGCGCAGAGCTGTCGGAGCGCTCGCCTGCAGCACGTGGTCGTCACGCAGCCGACTCGAGATTCTCGCGAAGAATTCTGGGATGGCGCGCCGCGATCCGAAGTAGAGCGATAGCTGGTCCCTCCGGTTGGCGCCGACCCTGCTCCCAGTTGCGGAGCGTGTGGACGCTGATTCCCATCGCGGTCGCGAACTGCTCCTGCGTCAGTCCGACGAAGCCACGAAGAGCCGCGATGTCCTCGCCAGCCTCGAACTTGCCAGCGATGAGACGCCGGCGTAGCCGGGAAGGGATGGCGCGGGCCAGTTGTTCGTCAGTCAGCTCCGGGATGTCCGTCATTGCTCGTCCTGTTTGTGGGCCAAGAAGTGCTCGCGCTCGCGCTTGGTCGCCATCCGGGCGCCGATGATCCTGACGCCGTCCTCGTTCTGCTCGGTCCAAACGACGAGCACAACGCCTCGTCCGATGGGCCCGATGGCGATGAACCTGTCTTCGTCGCTCGAATGGGCATCGTCAAAGAGTTCGAGGTAGTCGACCCCGGAAGTGAAAAGCGCGGAGGCCTCCTCGAACGAGACACCGTGCTTTTCCTGGTTCAAGAGGTTCTTGGCTTCGTCCCACGTGAACCGCAAGGGAAGAGCATAAGCCAATGGCGTAGTAAGTCAATGGCTTATTTTCCCGGCGTCGCGTGTTACCAGCCGGCGCTCCCCGCCACACGCCGGAAGGCACGCCGAGACGCTTCGCCCACCCGCCCAACGTAGTGGGAGTTCAGGTGCGGCCCGCGGCAGCGTAGCTGCCGTGAGGCGAGAGCTGCAAGCACTTGTTGGACAGCGCCCGGTCGACGGTGTCTCGCGGCACGTTCCCCTGCTTCCCCTAGGTCGCGAAGATCGACTCGCGAAGCAACCGCTCAAGTTCGGGGTGCAAGTACTTGCTGAGCGGACTCGGCGTCAGCCATCCTGAAACCAGGTTTCGCATCTGCGCCTCTGCTAGTTCGGCGTCGAGCACGAGCGGAGTCTCGCGCCGGCTGAACGAGCTTAGAAGGCCGGAACTCTCGACCCAGTGGTGTTCGGTCGCGCAGATCTTGGTCGTGCACCCCGGCATCTCATCGGACTCTCGGAGCGCGCCCCCGCAACGCGGACAAAAACGGAACTGTAGTCGGTCGTTCGCGGTCCTTCCGTCATGGATGGCGAGTAGGAGCTGCGCGAGCTGATCGTTCACGCAAGCGCGGAGCGACTCGTCCGAGAGCCACGCGCAAATTCGCCGTGATGGCGTGGCGTCGGGCGGTGCCACCGGGCCCGAGTTCGCCGCGGGGAGCGGCCTCGGAGGTTCCAGAGGTCCGAACCTCAGGTAGAAGCGGTGGTCGCGCTCGCAGACGAAGCAGGTTCGATAGACATCGGGTGTTCCGCGAACGCTAGCCGGCAGGCCGCAGTGC
>CALFYL010000419.1 GCA_937952135.1 uncultured Planctomycetia bacterium | reverse complement strand
CGCGACGGGCTGGGCGACGACGGTCGCGACGGGCTGGGCGACGACGGACGCGATTGGGGGCTGCTGCTCCCGCGGCCGCCGCCCGAGTTCGAACCGCCGCGCTGCGCGTGGGCGGCGCTGGGCACGAGGGCGGTCAGGAAGGCGAGAATCAGGGCGGTGCGGTGCATGCGATGACGATCCATGGCGTCCTCCGGAGAGGTCAATGCGACGGGGCTGGGTTGCGCTGCGCAAACGGGGCGCCGGAGGCGACGTTTCCCGCGGCGGGCGGGCCCCAACGGGCCTCCTAGACCCTCGCGCATGGCAGACAACCGCTGGCGAGCTCCTGCGGGAGCCGATGCGTGCGAACTTTCATTTCGCGCCTCGCGCCGGCGTCCACCGCTGAAGACAGCACCCGCAGCGGGCGCTTCGAGCGTTTGCCGACAGCGTCGCCGCGCTCAGCGCCCGAGGCCGAGCCGAGCGACGAGCTGGACTTCGACCGCCGCCTCGAGCCCGGCGGGGAAGGATGCGACGCGCCGAGTGACGCTCGCGCCCGGCGGGGTCGCTCGACGCAAGCTCGCCAGCGAGTTCGCGAGATCCTGCGCCGGCCAGCGCTCCACGACGAGCAACGCCTCGGTCGCCGGCGAAACGATCGCACCGGGTGGGGCAGCGCCCGCGCCGCGGAGGTTGACGAGCAGCGCCGTCGGGCGGCCGTCCTCGGCGAGTTCGACGTGCACCCCGGGGGCCGCGCTCCAGTCCGCGGGCAGCTGCGCGAAGACGCGCGCCGACTCGGATTTCCACAGGCTCGCGACCGACTTCCAGTCCGCGGACTCGGGCAACTGGACGCGCACGTCGCAGCGCTCGGGCGCGTCGATGTGTCGAACGGCGTGCGCAGCGTCGCCGCCGGGCGAACCCGCTCGACGGTCCGGCGGCACGAAGTACAGATCGAGCAGCGACAGCGCCGTGGTCACGGACTCGACGCGCTCGCTCCAGATGCGCTCGGGCCCGAACCACAACTCGAGATCCTGCGGCCACCAGCGATTCTGGCGCTGCTTCCACGAACGGATCACGAGCCGCTCGCCGAGGCCGCCGTTCTCGGACTCGAAGTGCAACTCGCGCGGCCGGCCATCGTCGCCGAGCCGCGCCAACAGCACGCGCCCGCACTCGCTCGCGGCGCGGCGAGCCTCTCCGCTCTCGGACCATTCGAACCCGTCGGGCCAAAGCAGGGCGGCGCGCCGCAACTCGAGCATCTCGCACTTCGCGCTGACCTGATCCGCCAGCGGCGAGCGCCTCGAGACCTCGATCGAGCGGCCCTCCGCTTGCGGAAGCACGAAGTACGTGTCGCCGCAGCGGTATTCGATCGAGCGCCCGAGCTCTTCGCGTCCGCGCACGCGAATCTGCCAGCGGGCGCGAGAGGGGAACACATAGGTGGCGTTCAGCTCGTGGGGCGTGCTCGGATCCGCGGCGTACTCGAGAATCGACACGCATTCGACGCCGGCGAGTCCTGCGATCGCGGCACGCGGCGCCAGGTTGCGGAGCCAGTCGACCGGCTGGGAGTCGGCGCGTGCTTGCGAGCTCGGCGCGTCGTCCTGCCGCGCGGCCTCGTTCCGCTGCGCTCCGAAGGCGCCGACCGCGAGAGCAACCGCGGCCACGTACGCGAGGCCCGCGCTCAACAGCGCACTCCCAGCCGCGCTTCGAGCACCTCCGCGGCGCGGCGCAGCGTGTCGAGCTTCTTCGCGAAACAGAAGCGCACCATGCGCCGACCGTGCGAAGGATCGAGGTAGAAACTCGAGCCCGGCACGACCGCGACGCCGCCGGCGCGCACGAGCTCCATCGCGAAGGCGACATCGTCGAGCTCGCTCAACGCCGAGAAGTCCGTCATCGTGTAGTACGCGCCGCGCGGCGTGAACGCGCGGAAGCCGACGCGTTCGAGTGCGCGCCCGAGGGTGTCGCGGCGCTCGACGTAGTCCGCAGCGAGCCGCTCGAAGTACTGCGCGCCGTAGCCGAGCGCTCGCGCGGCGGCTTCCTGCAGCGGCGCGGGCGCACCGACGGTCAGGAAGTCGTGCACCTTGCGGATCGCGCCCGTGAGCTCGCGCGGCGCCACGCACCAGCCGATGCGCCAGCCGGTCGCGCTCCAGGTCTTCGACAGGCCGCTGATCGTGACGGTGCGCTCGAGCATGCCGGGCAACGTAGCGATCGAGACGTGCTCGGCGCCGTCGTAGAGCATGTACTCGTAGATCTCGTCCGTGATCGCGAGCGCGCCGAACTCCTGGCACAGCGCGGCGATGAACTCGAGCTCCGCGCGCGTGAACACCTTGCCCGTCGGGTTGTGCGGCGTGTTCACGACGATCGCGCGCGTCCGCGGACCGAAGGCCGCGCGCAGCTCCGCGGGATCGAACGACCAGTCCGGCGGGCGCAGCCGAACCATGCGCGGCGTCGCTCCGGACAAGATGCAGTCGGGTCCGTAGTTCTCGTAGAACGGCTCGAAGATCACGACCTCGTCGCCCGGATCGATGGTCGCCAGCAACGCGGCGATCATCGCCTCGGTGGCGCCGCAGCACACGGTCACATTCTCATCCGCGTCGGTGGCGATGCCGTTGTACGAGCTCGTCCGCGCCGCGATCGCGCGCCTCAGCGCCGGCGAACCCCAGGTCACCGCGTACTGGTTCACATCGGCTTGGATCGCCGCGCAGGCCGCGTCCTTCATCTCCTGCGGCGCGGCGAAATCCGGAAAGCCCTGCGCGAGGTTGACGCCGCCTTCGCGCGCGCATACCCGCGACATCTCGCGGATCACGGACTCGCGGAAACGAAGCGCCTTGGCCGAAATGTGCGCGGAACTCGACATGCGCAAGTCAGTCTACGTCCCCTGCGCCGAATCGGGCCCTGCGCACGATCGGGCCCTGCGCGATCCTCAGCGTTCGCGGCGAAGGGAACTCACGGCAGCCGCTGCGACCACTCGGCCCAGCGATCGATCTCGTCGCCGTAGTTCACGTCCGAAATGCGCACCATCGCTTGCTTGGCGCGCCGCTTCAGCCGTGCATCGCTCTTGCCGTACGCCTCCACGAGCCCGCGCGCGATGGCGCCCTTCTCGGCCGCGTGAGTCTTCGCGATGCCGACCAGGCCTTCCGCCGCGGCGTCTCCCACGAGCGGGATCGGATCGTAGAGCCGGTCGAGGAGCACCGGAATCGACGCGACGTCCGCCACGATCCCGAGCGAGAGCGCGCACTGCGACCGCACGAAGGGCTCGTTGTCGTTGAGTCCGCGCCGCGACACCCCGAGCGCCGCGGTGCTGTCTCCTCCCGCCGCGAGGATCGAGCGGATCGCATAGGCCGCCTGTCCGCGGGTCTGCGGGTCGGGGTGGTTCTCGAGCAGCGACGCGATTTCGTCGAGCGGCGTGTCCGCGCGGCCGAGGATCGAGAGCGACATCAACGCGTTGTGAACGACGTCGGGGTGCGTGTCGTGCAGCGCCGAGAGCAGCGGGCTCTGCGCTTCTACGGCGCGCGAGAAACCCAGCGCGCCGGCGGCCCGGATGCGATTGATCGGCGGACCCGATTCGAGCGCGGCGATGAGTTCGTCGCGGCGCTTCGACGCCTGCTCGACGATCACGGCCTCGAGCAGGCGCGCTTCGCGCTGGTCGCTCGGCGTCGCCGCCGTCAAGGTCAGTGCGTTCCAACGTCCGATGGCGGAGTCGAGGTCCGCGAGCAACTTGCCGAGCGGCTCCTCGGGCCCGGTCTGGATCCGATTCGCTTTCTCGGGCTCGGGCTCGTCGTTCTTCGGACGCGACGAAGAGCACGCGCAGAGGGCGAACGAGACGCCCAGCACCCAAAGTGCGCCCCGCGGCGTGCCCCGCAGCGCGGCCAGCGTCGTGGAGGAACGGAGCGATCGACGCGGCGATCTGGAGAATTCGGACAAGGCGCTCGGTGGGGGCAGGGCGTTGGCGGAGGGGAGGCGTCGCGCGTGGGACGCTCTGGGTTGGCGCATCTTCCCGCAGTGTGCGCTCGAATGCACCCTCGCGCACAGGTTCGAAGCCCGCACCGGCGGCGTCGCTTGGCTCGCGTACGATGTGGGGCTGCCCGAAGCGTGACGTTTCGCGGCGCAACCATGAGTTTCGAGACCTTCGAACACCTCGAGCGCGGCGGCTTCGAGGAGCTGGCCGCCTTCGCCGACCCGCGGTCGGGCGCGCGCGCCGTGCTCGCCGTGCATTCGACGCGGCTCGGCCCTGCTTTCGGCGGCATCCGGCGCTGGAACTACTTCGACGAAACCGGGGCGGCCCGCGACGCGCTGCGGCTGGCCCGCGCCATGACGCACAAGTGCGCCCTCGCGGGCGTGCCCGCGGGCGGCGCGAAGCTCGTGATCCTCGACCGCCCCGGCGCGGACCTGCAGGCGATCTACGGGTTCGTCGGCGAGCTCGTCGAGCGTCGCGGCGGACGCTTCTTCACCGGCCCCGACGTCGGCACCGGCCCGCGCGAGCTGGCGGCCGTGCGGTCGCGGACGCGCTTCGTGACGGATCCAGGGCCGGATGGACCCGGCGAACTCGGCGCGTGCACCGCGGCGGGCGTGGTGAGCGGCATCGAGGCGGCGCTGCTGCACCTCGACGGCGCGACGGATTGGGAGCGGCGCACGGTGGTCGTGCAGGGGCTCGGCGAGGTGGGGGCGCGCGTAGCGCGAGAGCTACGTCGGCGAGGCGTGCGCGTGCTCGCGGCCGATGTGGACGCCGAGCGCGCCGCCGAGGCTGCGCGCGTCGACGATCTCGAACTCATCGATGCCGCCGCGCAACTCGACGTGCCGTGCGACGTGTTCGCGCCCTGCGCCCTGGGGGGCATCGTGCACGACCTGACCTTGCTCCGGGCGCGTTGCCGCGTGCTCGCCGGCGCCGCCAACAACGTGCTCGTCGCGCCGGAGCACGGCGACCGCCTGCACGAACGCGGCGTGCTCTACGTGCCCGATGTCGCGATCAATTCCGGCGCGCTGATCCGCGGCGCGACGTTCCAGCTGACCGGCGAGCGCCTGGCGGTCGAACAGATCGCGGAGCGAGTGGGGGCGGTCGTCGCGTCGGTGTTGCGTCAAGCGGCGGCCGAGGACCTGCCGCCCGCACGCGTCGCCGAACGCGAAGCGGAACTGCGAGTCGAACTTGCGGCGCCCAAGCGCTAGAACTTGGTCGCCCCGTCGAATTCGCCTTCCGCCAGCGCCTCTATGAACCTCCACTCCCTCGGTGCGCCGGCAGCGGCGATCGCCCTGTGCGCGCTGGCCTTCGGAGCGGCGCTGCCGCAGCAGATTCGCCCGGGACCCGCCGCGGCGCCGGCGAGCGCGAACGCGAAGCGCGGTCCTTTCGTGATGGAGCGCGGCGAGGGCCGCCAGCCGATTCGCTTCCCGCGCAACGAAGAGCTCGTCTACGACGTGTCGCTCTCGCTGGGCGTCCTGGGCAGCCCGACCGTCGGCAAAGTGACGCTCACTTCGAAGGTCGAGCCCTACCACCGCGACGAGTCGCAGCGCAGCGATTCCGCGGACACGGCCGACCTCGAGCAAGTGATCGTCGCGGCGCGCGCGGAAGGCAGCTACGCCGTTTACTCGGTCGAGGAAGTGATCTCGACGCGCGTGCTGCCGCAGGTTTTTCCCCGGCTCGTGCACAGCACGGTCCAGAAGGGCACCGAGAACCGGCGGCGCGAGTTGCTGCTCGGACGCGGCCCCGACGGACCCGTTGCGACGTATCGCTCGGATGGCCACTGCAAGAAGTGCGACGACCGTGCGCACTTCGTCAAGCCGACCTGGCCGTGGCAGGACGCGCACCACTGCGACGGCTGCAAGCGCGGCGAGCACCGCGTGTGGCGCGAGCCGCGCTCGAAGCCGACGCCCGACGCCGTCGTCGACATGGTGTCCGCGGTGATGCTCGCGCGCACCATGGTCGAGCAAGGCCGCGCCGATGCGAGCTTCACGCTCGTCGACCGCGACAAGCTGTGGGAGATCGAACTCGCGCGCGGGCGGCGCGGCCGGCGCAAGACGAAGGCCGGCGAGTTCGATGTGGTCGAGGTGCTGCTCAACACGCGCCCGCCGGAGAAGGAAGGCGGCAAGAGCGAGGAATTCGTCGGCCTTTTCGGCCTGCACGGCTCGATCTCGATCTGGATGCACCCCGAGTCCGGCGTGCCGGTCGCGATCACCGGGCTCGTGCCCGCGGGGCCGATCACGCTCGACGTGGTCATCGAACTCGTGCGCTTTTCCGGCACGTCCGAAGCGTTCCGCTCGGTCGTGAAGCCGGGCGATCGGCGCTGAGGCCGGTCACTCGAACTCGCCGGTGACCTTCACCGCGTCGGGACGCACGGGGAGCGCGACGACTCGCGCGCGGCCCTTGGGCTGCTCGGGCGAGCCGATCGCGAACTCGGCGCCGAGCGCTTGGTGGCGGCGTTTGACGTAGGCGAGCATCAACCCCGTGTCGAGCACGAACGAGTAGGCCCACGACGTGCACACGCCGAGGTCGCGCCACTCGCCCTCGTCGTTGCGCCACAGGCGCTCGCCGCTGGCGACCGGGTCGTCGTGGTCGACCGCGAGCGCGACCAGGCGCTTGTTCAAGCCGCCGTACGTGTCGATCTTCGCGACGACCTCTTGTCCGATGTAGCAGCCCTTGTCGAGGGCGAACGCGCGCTCGAGCCGCGCTTCCTGGGGGTAGACGCTTTCGCCGATGTCGACTCCCGGCTCGGCGTAGCCCGCCTCGACACGCAAGATGTCGTAGGTCACTCGGCCCGCGGGCACGACTCCGGCTTCGAGCAGCGCTTCCCACAGGGCGGCAGCTCGTTCGGGGCCCGCGTCGAGTCGAAAGCCCGCAGATCCGGCTACGGGCTGAGCGCTGATGCGCAGCGCTCCGCCGCCGAACTCGGCCTCGATCCAATCGTGGTCGCGCTCGGGTGCGCGAACGCCCGCGAGCTTTTCGATGTGCGCCCGCGCGGCAGGTCCGCACACGTCGAGCGGCGCATGTCGTTCGCTCGCGTCCGCGAACGTGACCTTCTCGCTGAACAGGTACACGTCGAGCGCCGCGAGCAGCGCGGCCGCCTGGCCCGGCGCGGTCGAGATGCGAACGCCGTCGCGCTCCATGCCGAGGTCGAAGTCGAACAGCACCTTGCCTTTGCTCGACAGCAGCAGGTTGCGCGAACCCTGACCCGGCGCGAGCTTCCGCACCTCGTTGGCCGTGAGTCGGTGCAGGAACGCCACGGCGTCCGCGCCGCGGACTTCTACGCACCCGCGCTCGCTTCGGTCGAAGACGACAGCGCCTTCGCGGGCCGCGCGGTATTCCTCGGGAACCTCGCCGAAGGTCAGGACGAAGGGCGACGGCGACTCGGAAAGCGTGGCGTGCCGCGCACGGTGGACGGCGAGGAGCGGTGAGGTCTGCACGCGTGGGGGTGGCGAATCGGCTACTTCGGCCTGTGGGGAGCGCAGGCGATCGCACGCGACGGAGCGCGCGAGCCCAACTCGCCAGCATAGACCCTGCGCGACCTCGCTGGCGCCGTTCGATCTCCCCGTTCGATCCGCGAGCGGGAACCTCGGGCTCGAACCCCGCGCGCCCGAGGCGGGCCGCCGAACCACCGCGCGGATCCCGCCGCGGCTTCGCGTCGCGCGCGACGGCGTTCCGCGCGACTGCGCACTCGCAGTAGCTTGACTCGTACTCGATGCTGCGTACTCTGACGCGCACTTTGCACGCTCCATGGCCCAGGTCAGCTACTGGCCCAGGCCCGGGAGTGCGCCCACCCGCGCCCGCGTCCCAAGGGGTCCGATCGGTGGGCGCTCGGCACGCCCCCGGGCCGTGCGCGTCCCGCGTGGACGTGCTGCGGACTCCGCGGCGCTAGTCGACCCCCTCGCTGCACCGCCTCGCTGCACCTCCGCCAAGCCCCCGACCCCCGCTTCGTCGACGTCGATGCGAATTCGAATCCGTCCGTTGGCCCTGGCCGGCCTCGCCGCCCTGGGCGCGTGCCAGCTCGATCTGGCGTCCGAGCCCCAAACCCCCACGGTTCACTACGCGCTGTCGCCGCGCACCACCGAGGTGGACGCGGAAGGCGAACCGATCGTGGCCCCTGCGACGCAGGAGCACATCGCCGGTTCGCTGGCGATGCTCTTCGGCTCGCCCGCGAATCCGCGCTTCCTGCGCACGTCGGAGTGGGTCGACGACGGCTTCGACCCGAACTGGCCGACGTACGCGGTCGGGGACGACGGCAGCGGCGAGTTCGACGAGGACGAGCTGGCGGCGCTGCAGTCCGACAACCGCCGCGACTTCGCGCGCGAGTTGGCCGCGATCGAAGCCGGTGAGTTCGAGCGCGTCCGCATCCCGAGCTGGCTGCCCGACCTCGCCGGCGCCTGGAGCGCCCACTTGGCGAGCAAGCCGGCGGACCAGCGCGACGAGGAGTTCAAGACCGAGGCCGCGCGCCTGCTGGTCGAGTTCTATCCGACGCTGCGCGATTCGGCCGAGCTCTACCGCCAGCAGTGCCTGCACTGCCACGGTACGGAAGGCGGCGGCGACGGCCCGACCTCGCGCTTCCTCAATCCGCGCCCGCGCGATTACCGCCGCGGGATCTTCAAGTTCACGGCGCAGAAGGACAAGTCGGTGCCGACGCGCGCGGACCTGTACACGATCCTCGACGAAGGCGTCACGGGCACGGCGATGCCGTCGTTCCGGCGCTTCTCCAAGGCCGAGATCCACGGCCTCGTCGACTACGTGCGGCTGCTGTCGATGCGCGGCATGGTCGAGCACGATCTGGTCACCACCGTGACGAACGACGACGTGCTCTCGGCCGAGACGGTGCTCGAGTCCTACGCGGGCGTGTGGGAGAAGTGGAACAAGGCGCCGGAGAAGTGGACGGAGGTCGCGAGCGAAGTTCCGGCCCCGACGCGAGAGTCCATCGAGCGCGGCCGCACGCTGTTCATGGACGCGGCGACGGGGAACTGCTTCTCGTGCCACGGCGCCGAGGGGCGCGGCGACGGCGCGAGCGCCTTCACGACCGTTCCCGAGACGGGCGAGATCCTCCCGGCGTACAAGGACGACTGGGGCAACGAGATCATCCCCCGCAACCTGCGCCAGGGCATCTTCCGCGGCGGGCGACGCCCGATCGACATCTACTACCGCGTCAAGAACGGCATCAACGGCACGCCGATGCCGGCCGCCGTGTCGAGCATGACCGACGAGGACATTTGGGCGCTGGTGCACTACGTCGGAGCGCTCTCGGAGCAGCCGCGCACGCGCGCGAACCGCGCCGCGGCTCACGGCGCAAATCAACACGGGAACGGCCAACACGGCGACAGCCAATCCGGCGACAGCCCGTCGGGCGGCGGGTCCGGCCACTAGTCGGCGCGCGACAAGGAACACCTCCCATGATGCGACTCATCGCCTTCCTGCTGCTCCTCGCGGTTCCCGTCCTGGGTGTCTGGACGTTCGTGACCGCCGCCGACAACAACTGGTGGTTCCCGCCGGCGTACTCGACCTTCGCCCCGGACATCGACTGGCTGTTCGACTTCATCATGTACATGGTCGCGTTCACGTTCGTCGTCACGGAAGTGGCGCTGGCGTGGTTCGTGCTCAAGTACTCGGCGAAGCGCCACGACAAGGGCGTGTTCACGCACGGCAGCCACAAGCTCGAGATGATCTGGACCGCGATCCCCGCGGTCGCGCTGCTCGTGATCGCGTTCACGCAGATGGAGACCTTCGCGAACATCAAGTTCGCGAGCGGGTTCCCGACGCAAGGACGCTTCACGCGCGAGAAGCCCATCGCGCAGGTCTGGGCCAGTCAGTTCGACTGGCGCGTGCGCTATCCGGGCGATGACGGCGTGCTCGGCACGGTCGACGATCTCGAGGCCGCGTACGAGTTCGTGGTGCCCGTCAACGAAGACGTCGTGTTCGAGCTCCGCTCGCGCGACGTGATCCACAGCTGGTTCGTGCCCGAGTTCCGCCTCAAGCAGGACGCGTTGCCGGGCCACACGATTCCGGTCTGGTTCAACGCGACCAAGGAAGGCAGCTACGACCTGGTTTGCGCGGAGCTGTGTGGCTGGGGCCACTACAAGATGTCCGGACGTGTGCGCGTGGTTTCGGCGCAGGAATTCGAAGCGTACCAGGCCGATTTGAAGGCCAAGTGGTTCTCCAACGGCAAGGAGTGAGGCGAACGTGAACCCCGTATCCACACCTGCTGCTCCCGTCGTCACGCACCACTCGACCGGTCTCCAGCCCGGCGAGGGCGCGCCCGGCACGATGCGTGAGCATCACGACCACCACGAACTCGGCTTCCTGCGCAAGTACGTGTTCTCGGTCGATCACAAGATCATCGGCCTGCAGTTCCTCTTCTCAGGCCTGGTGTTCCTGGTGCTCGGCGGCCTCATGGCCATGGCCATTCGCTACCAGCTCGCCTGGCCGTGGAAGCCGATGCCCGGACTCTCGTGGATGTTCCCCGCCACCGGCGGCGCCATCACGCCCGAGTTCTACACCATGCTCTTCACGATGCATGGGACGATCATGATCTTCTTCGTGATCATCCCGTTGCTCACGGGCGCGTTCGGCAACTTCCTGATTCCGCTCATGATCGGCGCGCCCGACATGGCCTTCCCGAAGCTCAACATGTTCGGGTACTGGGCCATGTGGCCGGCGTTCGTGCTGATCCTGATGGGCTTCTTCGTCGAGGGCGGCCACGCCGCGGGCGGGTGGACGAGCTATCCGCCGCTGTCGACGATCGAGAGCGCAGCGCCGGGATCGCTGAGCGGTCAGACCTACTGGCTGATGTCGCTCACGTGGGTCGGTGTGAGCTCGATGATGGGCGCGGTCAACTACGTGACCACCATCGTCAAGATGCGCGCGCCGGGCATGACGATGATGCGCATGCCGCTCTCGGTGTGGGGCCTGATGATCGCGGCGTTCCTGCAGCTGTTCGCGCTCCCCGTGCTCACGGCCGCGAGCATCATGCAGCTCCTCGACCGCGTGATCGACACCGGGTTCTTCACGCCGACGAACCTGATCGTCAACAACCTCACGCCGGACTCGTTCGCTCACGGAATGCCGGCGGCGGCCGCGGGCGGTCAGCCGCTCCTGTGGCAGCACCTGTTCTGGTTCTACAGCCACCCCGCGGTGTACATCCTGGTGGTGCCCGCGATGGGCTTCACCTCGGACATCCTCGCGGTGCACGCTCGCAAGCCGATCTTCGGGTACAAGCCGATGGTCTACTCGATGGCTGCGATCGCCGGCCTGGGCTTCATCGTGTGGGGCCACCACATGTTCACGTCCGGCATGAACCCGGCGCTCGGCATGAGCTTCATGGTCGCGACGATCATGATCGCGCTGCCCTCAGCCATCAAAGTCTTCAACTGGCTGGGCACGCTGTGGGGCGGCCGCATCCGCCTGAACAGCCCGATGCTGTTCGCGATCGGCTTCGTCTCGATGTTCATCATCGGCGGCCTCTCCGGCATCTGGATGGCTGCGACTCCGGTCGACATCTACATCCACGACACCTACATCGTCGTCGCGCACTTCCACTACGTGGTGTTCGCCGGCTCGATGTTCGCGATCTTCTCGGCCATCTATCACTGGTACCCGAAGATGTTCGGGCGCGTGATGAACGAGACGCTCGGCAAGATCCACTTCGTCGGCACGTTCATCTTCACGAACTGCACCTTCTACATGATGCACCAGCTCGGCGTGGCCGGACTGATGCGTCGCACGGCGGACCCCTACGCGTACGACGTTTACGCGCACCTTCAGCCGCTGAACGAGTTCATCACCCTGTCGGCGTTCTGCATGTTCGCGTGGCAGATCTTCTTCGTGGTGAACTTCTTCCACTCGCTGTTCTGGGGTTACCGCGTCGGCCGCAACCCGTGGGAAGCCAACTCGCTCGAGTGGGATGCGCCTTCGCCTCCGGGCCACGGCAACTTCGACGCGCCGCTGCTCGTCCACCGCGGCCCGTACGAGTACAGCTCGCCCGAAGTCGCCGAGGACTACCTGCCGCAGACCCGGACGGTCTGAGCCCGAACTCGGAACCGATCGGCGAACGTCGTCCCGCTTCCCACATGTCGCAGCAACTCCCCAGCACCGGCGCGGCCACGCGCTGGGCGCGGCCGCTGGCGCTGAGCGTTTGGCTCAGCGCGGCGGTGCTGGTGGCGTTCGGCGGCGCGATCACCACGCTGCGCGCGGGCATGGCGATCGATGGCTGGTGGGTGCTCGACCGCGGCGCGGGCGATCACTTCCTGCTCGCCTACCCGCTCGAGAAGTGGTTCGCGAGCAGCGGCGCCTTCGCCGAGCACACGCACCGACTCGTCGGCGTGCTCGTCGGTCTGCTCTCGATCGCGTACGCGGTCCTGCGCAGCGTCGAGAAGCCGCGCTCGGGCGCGAAGCTCGCGCTCGCCTGGGCCGGCCTGCTCGCAGTTTGCGTGCAGGGCGCGGTCGGCGGTTTCCGGGTGCTCGAGAACAGCCCGGAACTCGCGTTCCTGCACGGCGCGCTCGCGCAACTGGTGTTCGCGCTGCTCGGCGCGAACGTCGTGGTGAGCGCAGCGTCGTGGAGCGCCTCGTCCGGTTCGGCGGCCGGCGCCCCGAGCGGCGCGGACGTTCGCCGCTTGGCGCGCGCGAGCTGGTGGACGGCGGCCGCGATCTACGCGCAGATCGTGCTCGGCGCCTGGTTGCGCCACACGGGAGTCGAGATCGCGCTCACGCTGCACATCGTCGTCGCCGCGTTCGCGACCGTCGCGGTGGTTTCGCTGGCGCGCAACCTGCGCCGCGCTTCGGCGAGCGCGCCCAAGCTGGCGGTGCTCTCGCGCCGGCTCGTTGCGTTGCTGCTCGCGCAGCTCGCGCTCGGCCTCGCCACCCTGGCCGCGATCTTCGTCGTGAGCGGCGGCTTCACGGCCGAAGTTTCCGGCGCGGAGACCCTCAGCGCGACGTTGCACGTGCTGTTCGGAGCGCTTCTGCTCCAACAAACGGTGGCGGCCGCGATGTGGTGCGCGCACCTCGGCCGCGCGACGGCTGCGGCGCGCGTCGAGACTTCGAACGCTTCGCCGCTCCACTGGGAGGCCGCGCGATGAGCGGCGCTTTCCGCACCGAAGTCGATCTCGCCGCGGAGCCGTCGTTGGTGTCGGCCTGGCTGACGCTCAGCAAGGCGCGCATCACGGGCATGGTCGGGTTCGCGGCCTTCGTCGGCGGCCTGCTCGGCGCCGGCACGGGAGCGAACGCCTGGCGCATCGCGGAAGCGTCGCTGTGGATCGCGCTCGTCTCCGCGAGTTCGTGCATCTTCAACCAGCTCCTCGAGCGCGACGTCGACGCGCGCATGGAGCGGACCCAGCGTCGACCGCTGGTGACGGGCCGCGTCCGCGCCCGCGACGCGCTGTTCGTGGCTGCGGCCTTCGCCGTCGGCGGCGTGCTCGCGCTCGCGCTGCGCTTCAACACGCTTTCGGCGCTGCTCGCGCTCGCGACCCTCGCCGCCTACGCGCTCGTCTACACGCCGCTCAAGCGCTTGAGTTCGCTCAACACCGCCGTGGGCGCGATCCCCGGCGCGATGCCGCCGCTGATCGGCTTCGTGGCCGCCGCGGGCGCGCCGTCGGGCTGGGCCTGGCACCTCTTCGCGGTGCTGTTCATGTGGCAGTTCCCGCACTTCCTCGCCATCGCGTGGCTCTACCGCCACGACTACGCGCGCGCCGGCCTGAAGATGCTGCCCGCCCTGCCCGACAGCCAAGGCATCGCCGGCCGCCAAGCGCTGCTCTACAGCCTCGCGCTGCTGCCCGTCTCGTTGCTGCCCGTTCTCAACGGTGACGCCGGCATCGTCTACGCGGTCGCGGCGCTGGTGCTCGGCGCGGGATACTGCGCCGCTGCGCTCGGCTTCGCGCTCCGCGAGAGCGCTCCGCGTGCGCGCGCGCTGGTCTACGCTTCGCTGGCCTACCTGCCGGCGCTGTTCTCGATCACTCTGATGGACCCGCTGGTGCGCTCGATCGGCGCCCGGATCACTCCGTAACTCTCACAAGCCCCCGCGATGAGTTCGAACGCCGCAATCGCCCCCTTCGATCCCGCAGTGGATGCGCCCAAGCCGCACCACCCCGTCTACGACTACGACAGCGGTCCCCCGGTCAACCGCGGGAAGTTCGCCATCTGGCTGTTCCTGGCGACCGAGATCATGTTCTTCACCGGCTTGATCGGCGCCTACATCGTGCTGCGCATGGGCGCGGACACCTGGCCCGACCCGGAGAACCGGCTCGCGGTGCTGATCACGGCGATCAACACCTTCATCCTGATCTGCAGCTCGGCCACGATGGTGAAGGCCGTCGAGCAGGCGATGCTCGGTCACAACTCCGAGCTCGTGAAGTGGCTCGCCGCCACGGTCGTCATCGGGGCGGTCTTCGTGGGCGTGCAGGTGTACGAGTACGCCGAGCTGATCAAGGCGGGCAACCTGCCGAACGTCGACATCTTCTGGTCGACCTTCTACGCGATGACGGGCTTCCACGGCATTCACGTCACCGCCGGCGTCATCTGGAACCTGTGCATCCTGATCGCGGCGATGCGCCGGAAGATCCCGCAGGAGAAGTACATGAAGGTCGAACTCGCCGGACTGTACTGGCACTTCGTCGACCTGGTGTGGGTGCTCCTGTTCACCATCGTCTACCTGATGTGAGCACCGCCGCCCGCCAATCCGCTCCCAGGGCCGCACGCACGCACCACCACGGAATCCGCACATGAGCCACGACAAAGGCATCGGCTACAGCATCTGGAACATCTTCGTCGCACTGTTCGTGCTCACGGGGGTCGAAGTGTTCTGGGGCTACGCCTTTCATCACAACACCGGCTTCATGTTCCACATGCCGGTGGTCTTCTTCTGGGGCGGCCTGCTGCTGATGGCGCTCGTGAAGGGTCTGCTGATCTTCATGTACTTCATGCACATGCGCTTCGAGCGCTGGATCGTGTGGGGTCTGATCCTGCCGACGCCGCTGCTGGTCCTCATCGTGCTCGCGGCCAACATGCCGGACACGTCGTTCAACGATCAGCGCGACCACCCGATCGGCTACCTGATCGACGAGACCGGCGAAGTCGTCAATGCGCTCGACCCGCAGCACCCGGCCAAGGGTCGCGGGACTCCGCACGGTGCGGCTCCCGCCGAAGGGCACTGACCTGCGCGGGCGGCCGGGGCGCGCCGCGCGGGACGCTCCGGGATGCGACGACGTGGTTGAAAACTCTGGAGGACGCCTCCAAGGGAATCCCGAGTGAACCTGCACCTTCCCGCCGTCAACGCCACCCTCAACGGCCTCGCCGCCGTCGTGCTCGTGGCGGGGCTCGTCGCGATCAAATCCGGCGCGCGCAAGCGGCACGAGCAACTGATGGTCACGGCCCTGATCGTCAGCGCGGCCTTCCTGAGCTGCTACCTCTACTATCACTTCGTCGTCGCGCGCGGCGCCTACACCGTGTTCAACGGAACGGGTTGGACGAAGCCGGCGTACTACGCGCTGCTCTTCTCGCACACGGTTCTCGCGGCGGTGAACCTGCCGATGGTGCTGCGCACGTTCTGGCTGGCGCACAAGGAGCGCTGGGACGCGCATCGGCGCTGGGCGAAGTGGACCTTCCCGATCTGGCTGTACGTGTCGGTGACCGGCGTGGCGGTGTACCTCGTGCTGTACCGGTTCAACCCGCCGGCGCCGTTAGAATGAGCGCCATGTCGTCGCCCTACGAGTTCCGCGGCTGGCTCTCCCGCGGCGTGCGGCTGGCCGTCATCGGCGTCGCGGTGATCCTCGGCGCGCGCACAGGCTTTGCCTGAGACAGTTGCAAGGAAGCGGTCGCTTCCCAGGACGGTTCGCTCGCGGAAGGACTGAACACGAGCATCCTGGTGATGCTCGCGATGGTGTTCTCGCTGCCGGTGGGCTTCGGATGGCTGGTCTGGCGTTCGTTCCGCACCGAGGCCGAGCGCCGCGCGCGCGGCGAGATCATCGCGACTCCCGGCGCGGTTCGCTGGACCTCGGGCGACGTGCCGCGCTGAATGCGGAGTGCGCGCGCGAACGGCGCGCCAGGAAAATTCCAGATCGCGCGCGACTCTCGCGCCCCTGCCTCGGTCTGCGCCGACGAGGAGGGATTCGATGCAGCGATGGAATTCGGTGCGCCGCGCACGTGCGGCGAGTGCGGCGTTGGTCTGGATGGCGGCCGGTGGAATGGCCGGGCTGGGGATCGGTGTAGCGCGCGCGAGCGAACCGAGCTCGAGCCGCGCGCATTCGAGTTGCTTGGATCCGAGCCGCCTGGATTCGAGCCCGGCCGCCTCGAGCCAACTTCTCTCGCATTCAACCCCCGCGAACCCGTCCGCTCCGAGCGCGGCGCCGTGCCGCGCGCCGCGACCGGCGCGCTACTTCGCCGCGGACCGCGACGCTGGCCAGGTGATCGCGC
>CALFYL010000418.1 GCA_937952135.1 uncultured Planctomycetia bacterium | reverse complement strand
GCAGCGGCGTGCCCCAGTAGCGGTCGCGCGAGATGTTCCAGTCGATGTTGTTCTCCAGCCACTCGCCGAAGCGCTTGGCCCCCACGTCCGCGGGCGCCCAGTGGATCTGCTCGTTGAGCGCGATCATGCGCTCCTTGATCGCGGTCGTGCGCACGAACCACGCGGGCGCGGCGAAGTAGTGCAGCGGCGTGCTGCAGCGCCAGCAGTGCGGATAGCTGTGCGGATCGCGCGCCTTGCGGAACATCAGTCCGCGCTGCTTCAGATCCTCCATCAGCGCGTCGTCGGCTTCCTTGAAGAACGTCCCCGCCTTCACGGGCCCGAAGGCCTGCGTGAAGCGGCCGTCGGCGCCGACGGCTTGCAGCACGCGCAAGCGGTTGCGCTGCGCCGTCGCCCAGTCGTCCGCGCCGTAGCTCGGCGCCTGGTGCACGATGCCCGTGCCGTCCTCCACCGTCACGTATTCCGCGGTGTAGACGCGGTGGCTGGCGCCGGGTTCGGGCTTCCACGCTCCCGGATCGACTTCCGGCGCGGTGTGCGCGAAAAGCGGCTGATAACGCACGCCCTCGAGGTCTTTCCCGCGCTTGCGCTCGAGCTCCTCGAACTCCCCCAGCACGGCCTTCGCGCGCTCTGCCACGATCCACACGACCTCGTAGCCAGCGGAGCCCTTCTCCACTCCCTTGCCCGTCGGCAACGCGACGCGTGCGCGGACATACTCGCGCTCGGGGTGCACCGCGAGCGCGATGTTCGAGGGCAGCGTCCACGGCGTCGTCGTCCAGGCGAGCAAACTCTCGGGCTCGGCGCCCTTCGACTCGAGCAGCCGGAAGCGCAGGTACACGCTCGGATCGTTCACGTCCTTGTAGACGCCCGGCTGGCCGAGCTCGTGCGACGACAGACCGGTCCCGCAGCGCCCGCAGAACGGGAGCACCTTCTTTCCGCGGTAAACCAAGCCCTTTTCGTGCATCTTCGCGAGCACGTACCACACCGAGTCGATGTACTGCGGCTCGTAGGTCACGTACGGGTGCTCGTAGTCGAGCCAGTACCCGATGCGCTCGCTCAGACGCTCCCACTCCTCGCGGTACTTCCACACGGACTTGCGGCACGCGTCGTTGAAGCGCGCGACGCCCTCGAGGCCCGTCTCGGGATCGAGCGGCAACCCTTCGATCGCCGGCTTGCCGCTGATCCCGAGCTGCTTCTCGACCTCGAGCTCCACCGGCAGTCCGTGCGTGTCCCAGCCCGCCTTGCGTTCGACGCGCTTGCCGAGCATCGATTGGTAGCGGCACACCATGTCCTTGAGCGTGCGCGCGAGGACGTGGTGGATGCCGGGCCGGCCGTTCGCGGTCGGCGGCCCCTCCCAGAACACGAACGGCTCGCCGCCCCGGCGCGCTTCCAGCAGGGCTTCGAACGCGTGTTGCGCGCGCCACTGCGCGAGCACCGCCTCTTCCGCGGCCGCCGGATTCGAGCCGTAGTCCTCGGGAAACGGCGCAGGCGCCGACGCTGCGACGGTCGAACTCGAAACGCTCATGCCGAGCGTTCTACCAAGCCTGCGTGGCGATTTCCTTGGAGATGCGTTCGGCGAGTTCGAGCGCGCGATAGCCGTCGCGGCCGCTGACCGCGGGCTCGCGCCCGTGGCGCACGCAGTCGATGAAGGCCTCGCTCTCGGCCTGGAGCGGGCGATCTAGGCCTGAAAGGTCGAGCTCGACCAGCTCGAGCATGCCGCTGGTGACGAGGTCGGTGCGTGCGGCGATCTGTTCGGCCGACAGGTTGCGCAAGCTCGCGCGGCCGCCGTCCCAGTTGGGTCCCTTGCGCACGATGAGCCCGTAGTTCTTGTGCATGTCGAGGCTCACGTACGCCTCCGACGAGAACATGCGGAAGCGCCGCATCGGCGAGAGGGACGCGCGGCTCGCGGTCACATTGGCGCGCGCGCCGTTCTCGAAGACCAGCCGCACGCTGGCGATGTCCTCGCGCTCGGTCAGGATCGCGCCGCCGGCCGCGTCGAACGAGGCGACGTTCGAGCCGACCTGGTCGAGCACCAGGTCGAGGTCGTGGATCATCAGGTCGTGCACCACGCCGATGTCCGTCGAGCGGTAGCTGAAGGGCGCGAGGCGGTGGCACTCGATGAAGCGCGGACGGAAGCCCAGTTCGCGCAGCTTGCGGAAACCGGGCTGAAAGCGCTCGACGTGCCCGACGGTGAGCAGCGCGCGGCCGCGTTCGGCGGCGGCGAGGATGGCGTGCGCGGAGTCCAGGCTGTCGGCGAGCGGCTTCTCCACGAGGCACGCGACGCCGCGCTCGAGCAGCGGCACGGCGAGGCGCGCGTGAAACACCGTCGGCGCCGCGATCACGACCGCTCGAACGCCCTCGGGCAGAACGCGAGCGACGTCTTCGGGAGCTTCGCCGCTCAGGACGCGCGCGGGGCACTTCAACTCGGCGGCGAGCTTCTGGGCGCGCTCCTGGGAGACATCGATCACCGCCGCGAGTTCCACGTCGGCGCGCGCGGCCAGGATGCGCGCGTGGAACGTGCCCAGGTGCCCGACGCCGAACACCGCGACGCGCAAGCGCTCCGGGTTCTGCGGCTCAGCCACGCGGCTCTCCCAGGATTCGTTCGGCGCCGAGCTTCGAGAAGTACTCGCGCAGGCTCTCGCGGTAGCGGCCCTTGTGGCCCTGGGCCTGCTGCTCGAGCATGCCGCACAGTTCGTTGACCTCCGGCGTCGCGCCCGCCTCGGACTTGAGCAACTCGATCGACTGGCGCTGCGGATTGCCCGAGCGGTAGATCATGCGGAAGGCGAGCTGCAGCGCTTCGATGCTCGCGCGTTCGAAGCCCGCGCGTTCGAGCCCGACGACGTTGACCTGTCGCACCCGCGCCTGGTGGCCCTCGAGCAGCATGAACGGCGGCGCGTCCTGCGAAACGCGCGTCATTCCACCGATGTACGCGTAGCGCCCGATCGACACGAACTGGTTCGCCGCCGCGGCCCCGCCGATGTTCGCGCCGTCGCCGACGAGCACGTGGCCCGCGAGCAGCACCCCGTTGGCGAGGATCACGCCGTCGCCGAGTTCGCAGTCGTGCGCGACGTGGCAGCACGCCATGAGCAGGCAGCCGTCGCCGACCTTCGTGAGGCCGCCGCCCTTGATCGTGCCGCGGTTGATCGTCACGAACTCGCGGATCGTGTTGCGGTCGCCGATCTCGAGCCAGGTCGGCTCGCCGCGATACGACAGATCCTGCGGCGGTCCGCCGAGGTTCGCCTGGCCGACGACGATGTTCTCCGCGCCCAGCGTGGTCACTCCGTCGATCACCACGTGCGGCCCGATGCGCGTGCGGTCGCCGACGCGCACGCGGCCGCCCACGACCGAGTACGGGCCGACGACGACGTCGACACCGAGTTCAGCGCCCTCCGCGATCACCGCGGTCGGATGGATGTGAGTCCCCATGGCTCAGCTCCCCGTCCCTTCGATCATCGTGAACATGAGCGTCGCCTCGCAGACCACCCGTCCGGCCACGGACCCCGAACCGCGCACCTGCCCGATCTCACCCTTCATGCGGATCGTCTCGACCTCGATGCGCAACTGATCGCCGGGCACGACGGCGCCGCGCATCTTCACTTTGTCGATCGACCAGAGCACCGCGAGCTTTCCGGTGTTCTCGAGCTTGCGGAGCAACAGCACGCCCGCGAGCTGCGCCATCGCCTCGAGCTGCAGCACGCCGGGCATCAGCGGCTGGTCGGGGAAGTGGCCTTGGAAGAAGGGCTCGTTGATCGTGACGTTCTTGATCCCCACCGCGCGCGTGTAGCCGTCGATCTCGATCACGCGATCGATCATCAGGAACGGGTAGCGGTGCGGCA
>CALFYL010000417.1 GCA_937952135.1 uncultured Planctomycetia bacterium | reverse complement strand
GGACGGCTCGCCCAAGCTGCTCGATTTCGGGCTCGCGAAGCTGCTGCACGGCGACGAGCGCGAGCAGCGCGATCTGACCCAGGCCGGCCGGCGTCCGCTGACGCCCGCCTACGCGAGCCCGGAGCAGCTCCGCGGCGAGGCCCTTACGACCTCCACCGACGTGTACTCGCTCGGGCTGGTGCTGTACGAGCTCCTGTGCGGGGCTCGCGCGCACGAAGGCGCGACCGCGACGCGCGAACGGCCGCCGCCGCGACGTCTGAGCACGTGCGTGACGCCCGAGGCCGCCGCCGCGCGCGCGAGCGACGAGCGCAAGTTGCGCCGCTCGCTCTCGGGCGAACTCGAGACGGTGGTCGCGACGGCGCTCGCGGACGATCCGCTGGCGCGGTACGCGACGGTCGATGCGCTCGCGGCGGACCTCGAACGTTTCCGGCGCGGGCTGCCGATCGAGGCGCGGCCCGCGAGCACGCTCTACCGCATCGCCAAGTTCGCGGCGCGCAACCGCGTGCTCGTCGCGGCGAGCGTGCTGGTGTTCGCGTCGCTGGTCGGAGGACTGGGTTTCAGCCTGCGCGCCAACCGAACGGCGCAGCGCGCACGCGACGCCGAGAGGGCGGAGCGTCAGCGCGCCGAACTCGGCGAACGCGAGGCGCGGCTCGCCGCCGCGCGCGCCAACGCCGCGCTGCAGATCGTGCAGGGGATCTTCGAGGCCGCGGGCAACCCCGACGAGCTCACCCCCGAGCGCACCGTGCGCTCGCTGCTCGACGACTTCGACGCGCGCTGGCGCGAGCGTTCGTCGCCGGCCCCGGAGGTCGAAGCGGCGGTGCGGGAGACGGTGGGCGCGGCGTACGCGTCGCTCGGATTGCCCGCCAAGGCGCGTCCGCATCTCGAGCGCGCGCTCGAGCTCGCGGGCGGACCGAACGGCGATCCGCAGCTCGCCCTGCGCGCGCGCCTCGAGCTCGTCCACACGCTGATCACCGAGGCCTCGTACGACCAGGCTCTCGAACTCGCGGATGAAATCGAGGCGGAGCTTCGCGCCGCGGGCCGCGAGCCGCCGGCGGAGCTCGCGAAGCTCTGCATGCAACGCGCGAAGGCGTACACGCAGCGCGGCGAGTTCGAGCCGGCGCGGGAGCAGGCCGCGCGCGCGCTCGAGCAGGTGCGCGCGACGGCCGAGCGCGATGCGGCCGCGGAAGTCGGGGCGCTGGCGCTGCTCGGGCAGTGCTGTTCGAAGGCCGGACGGCTCGAGGAGGCCGAGGCCGCGTTGCGCGAAGCGCTCGCGCTCCACGAACGCTCCGGGCGGCCCGACACGCTCGGCACCGCGGCGATCCGGCACGAGCTGGGCAGCCTGTTGCTGCAGAGCTCGCGCTTCGACGAGGCGCAGTTGCTGCTCGAAGCGGCGCTCGAGCTGCGGCGGACGCTCGTCGGTCCTCGCCATCCGTCGACGGGCGAGTCGCTCGGCCAGCTCGGGCGCGTGCTCACCGACCGGCACGACCTCGCGCGCGCTCTGCCGCTGCTCGAGGACGCGCTCTCGATCGCGCTCGAGGGTCTGCCGCGCGAGCATCCGAACGTCGCCACGGCGATGGCGCGGCTCGCCGACGCCAAACGCGTGGCGCGCGACCTCGCCGGAGCGCTGCCGCTGTACCGCGAGTCGCTCGAGATCCGCCGCGCGCTGTACGGCGATCGGCACCCGGTCGTGGCGCGCTCGCTGGGCAACCTCGGCTTCGCGCTGCGCTTGAGCGGCGAGCGCGTCGAGGCCGAGCAGCACCTGCGCGCGGCGATCGAGCTGCGGCGCGGCATGGAGGGCGAACAGATGGGCCTCGCGGCGAACCTCGAGGCGCTCGGCGCGCTGATGGGCGACCTCGGCCGGCTGCCCGAGTGCCTGGAACTCCAGCGCGAAGCGATCGCGATCCTGCGCAACCTGCTCCCGGCGAGCGCCGACAGCCTCTCGGTCGCGCTGCTCACGCACGGCAATGCGTTGCAGGAGTCGAAGCGCGGCGCGGAAGCCGTCCCCCTGTTCGAGGAAGGCCTCGAGTTGCGCCGGACGGTCCACGGCGAGCGGAGCCCGCGTTACGCGCGTGCGCTCTCCGACCTCGGCTCGGCGCACATGTACACGCGGGATCCGAATCCGGCGCCGCCGCTGCTCGAACGCGCGCTCGCCCTGCAGCGCGAGTTGCTCGCGCCGAACGACCTCGACCTCGCCCTCACGCTCGAACGCCTCGCGAGCGCGCTGCACATGGTCCGGCGCACCGAGGAGTCGCTCCCCTACTGGTCCGAAGCGCTCGCGCTGCTGCGCGAAGCGGTCGGTCCCGCGCACGCTCGCACGAAACGCGTTCGCCAGCGCTACGCGCTCACCTTGCGCGACATGGGCCGCGAAGCCGAGGCCGCCGCGGTCGAAAGCGACCGCTGACCGGCGAGGCGCGGCCTGCGCGTCAGTCGGTGTGGAACACCTCGTCCATCGCGCTCCACCACTCGCCGGGCGCGCGGTCGTCGAGCGGGAGCTGGCACGGCTCGGTGAGCTTCCACCAACGCTGCGTCGCGGGGTCGGCGGCGAGGGCGCGCTCGTCCGCCTCCCAGTCCGAGCCGGTGTACTCGAAGTAGCTGAAGAGATGCGGCTCGCCGGCGACGCGCCGCAGGAAGATCGAGTAGTTGCGGATGCCGGAGCGCGCGATGCGTTCGAGCACTTCCGGCCACACAGCGGCGTGAAGTCGGCGGTACTCCTCGACCTTTTCGGGCCGGAGCCGGATCACCGAGCCGAAGCGCCGCGTCGAAGTCGAGTTCATCGCCGCGCGAGGATAGCGCGCGCTCACTTCGTCAGGCCTACTTCATCGAGCTCGCGGCGTGCGCCGCGATGCGCGCTCCGAGTTTCTCGGCGTCGACGCCGAGGAGGGCGGGCAGATCGAGCGCGTCGTACTTGCCGGAGTAGTAGTTCGAGAGGAACTCGAACAACTTCGGCCGCAGCGCGCCGCCGTCGGTGTTGAACAGGTAGTGCGCCGTGGCTTCGGACTGCGAATAGAAGAGGCCGTCGACCGTCGGCTGGGCCACTTTGCCGAGTTGGATCGAGCTGGGGATCGAGAGCCCCTCCGGAACCGACCAGCGATCGTAGTTGCCGTAGGTGAGCGCGAAGAACTCGCCCCAGGGGAGCAGCGCGCCGCTGGGAGCATGGGCCACGAGGTCGAGGCGCCTGGAGTTGGCGCCGCCGGGCGTCCACGTCTGCGCCGGCACGTCGAAGGCGAAGCCCTCGATCAAGCACGCGAAGCCCTCGACGGCCCAGTAGCCCGCCGCCTGCACGTCCTGCAGCGTCAGGTCGCGATAGGCCCACTTCGGCGAGCGCGCGCGCAGCCAGTGGTGCGTGAGCTCGTGCGCGGTGGTGGCGAGGACGTCCTCGGCCTCGGCGTCCCCGGGAGCGCTCATGTAGAAGCGCGACACGTTCGCGAGCGAGTCGTAGTGGCCCGCGGTGTCGGTCAGGTCGCGCATCGCGCTCGCCGAATGGCGCTTCACGGCCGCGATGTACGCGTCCTCGGACTCGAAGAGCTCGATGACGAGCGGCGCGCGCGCGCTGGAGTCGGAGTTCGAGCTCTCGAACAGCGCTTCGAGCGCGCGGCACACGAGTTCGCCGTGCGCGAGGCAGCTTGCGAGCGCGCCGAGCCGGCGCACGGGGGTCACGATCAACAGATTGCGGCTCTGCATCGCGAGCAGGTCGGGGCGCCAGCTCTTCGCGCGCGCCGCGAGCTCGCGCTGCGCGAGCGACGGCGTCGGCCCCGGATCGGGCAGCGGGAACTCGAGGCGGATCGGCGTGCGCGCGAGCGCTTCGACGAGGTCCAGCGCGTCGAGAGCGTCGAAGGCGCCGCTCGGCCGCAACTCGAGCGGCACCAGCTTGCGCACGTGCTCGCTCGCGGCCTCGTGCGTCGCATCGAGCTGCAGCGTGCGGCGCACCAACTCGCTCTGGAAGCGCTCGCGCTGCTCGCCGAGCAAGGCCTGGGCGAAGCGCCAATGCATCTGCGCCGCCAGCCCCTCGAGCCGCGCGCGCCGCGCCTGCACGCTGGCGACGATCTCGGCCTTCAACGTCGGCTTGTTGCGGCTCTTCGCGGCGTTCTCGACGTATTCCTCGAGCTTCGCGAGGTCCGCTTCGTCCGCGCCGGCGTCCGCGGCCTCGCCCAGGAGCTGCTCGACCAGCGCCGGGTCGCCCGACGAGCGCGCTTCGATGCCCAGCGCGATCAACTCGCCCGCGCGTTCCTCGCGCGCCAGTTCCGCGATCCCGCGCAGCGGAGACGACCCGCACTGCATCACGGCGTCGCCGTCGCACAGAAGCAGCACGTCCGCGAGCCGCCACGTGCGACCCGACGCGCCCGCGCCGCGCGTGATCGTGCCCGCCGCGCGGTCGACGCGAAACTCGCCGCGCTCGATGGCGCCGCCGCGCAACACGAGCACGCCCGGCACGTGCAGATCCGACTTCGGCGCCACGGGCTGGTCGGCGCGCGCCGCCTTCGAGCGCACCGCGACGAGCCGGCGGCCTTCGTCGACGAAGAGCACCGTGCCGCGCGCGACGACCGCGCGCTCCGTCGGCTCGAGCGGCGCGCGCCATTCGATCTCGAGGCTCCGCGCATCGATCGCGTAGGCGCCGACGATCACTTGAGCGCCGGCGCAGGTGCCGGGCGCCGCGAGATCGACGAGGCCCGCGTGGGTCTTGCGCGTCGCGAGCCGCACGAACTCCGCGCTGTCGTCGCCTTCGAAGTTCGCGAGCACGGGCTCGGCCGTCGCGGTCGTGAGCTCCGTCCACCAGCCGAGCCCGCTGCGCACCGGAAGCACGAGCGACGAGATCGACCACGGAATCGGGTCGAGGGTGTCCGCCGACGCGTGCGCGAGGTCCAAACCGACGATCGGGATCGAACGCTTCGGATCCGTGGACTCGAGCGGGTGCGCGAGCCGCACGAACGCGCGCGAGCCGAAGCTCGCCACCATCGCCGGCGCCGCACCGCCCGCCTGCAGGTTGCCGAGCAACGCCTTCGAGAGGCGCGCTCCGCTCGCGGCGTCGAGCACCGTCAGGTACGCGAGCCCTTGCTCGTCCTCGACCGCGAACACGCGGTCGCCGCGAACCGCCGGCGCGCCCACGAACGCGCCCTTTGCCGTCCAAAGCGGGCTTTTCCGGTACAGCGCGCGCTTCACGAGGCCCGCGGCGCTGGCGAGGTAGACGTGGTCGTCCACCACGAGCGGCGGCCCGACTTGGGGCGCGTCGTGCGTCCAAACCGCGCGCAAGGCGCCGTTGCGCAGCCGCGCCGCCGTGATCTGGTCGGCGCTGCTTCGATAGACGACGTGCGCGCCGACGCCGACGGCCGGCTCGAGCGTCGCGGGGCTTCGCACCGCGAGCGGGCGCACGAGCGCGGCGCCCGTCTCGAGTTCGAACACCCGCACTTCGCGCGCGTCGGCGGCGCGCCGCACGCAAACGAACACCGAGTCGCCCCACACGCGCGGCTCGCCCTCGACCGCGCCGCCCGCGTCCACGCTCCACGCGATCTCGACCGGCCCCTTGACCGCCTCCGCGTTCGCCTCGCCGCTTCGTGCCGGCCCGCCGCCGGCGGTCGTCCATGTGTTCCGCGGCGGCAGACCGTCGTCGCCGATCGATGTCGCGGCGGTCACCACGGCGAGACAGAACTCGAGGAGCACCATGCGCGCAAGGATAGCGGTACGCTCCGCGCATGGTCCCGCAACCTCCGAGCGACAGCGGCGTGCTCGACGAGCTCGTCGTGCAAGCCATCGCGGCCCTCGAAGCCGAAGGCGAAGCCGGCTTGGAGGCGCTGATCGCGCGCTTTCCGCACGTCGCCGCGGCGATTCGCGCGCGCATCGAGGCCCTGCGCGCGGCGGGCTTGCTCGACGCGCCCGGCGACGCGCCGCCGGAGCGGCTCGGGCCGTTCAAGCTGATCCGTCCGCTCGGCGCCGGCGGCATGGGCATCGTCTACCTCGCCGTGCAAGAGGACCTCGGCCGCGAAGTCGCGCTCAAGGTGATCCGCCCCGAGCAGATCTACTTCCCCGGCGCGCGCAAGCGTTTTCGCCGCGAAGTCGAGATCGTCGCGAGCTTGCAGCACCCCGGCATCGTGCCCATCCACACCGTCGGCGAGGCGGGCGGCGTGCCGTACTTCTCGATGGACTTGCTGCACGGCGAGACGCTCTCCGCGGCGATCGCGCGGCTCGCGAAACGCGACGTCGCCACGCTCACGGGCGCCGACCTCGCGCCGGAGAACGGGAAGAGCGGCTACCTGTACGAGGGTTCGTGGGAGGACGCGTGCGTGCGCGTCATCCAGCAAGTCGCGCAGGCGCTCGAGTACGCGCACCAGCGCGGCGTCGTGCACCGCGACATCAAACCTTCGAACGTCCTGCTGACTTCGGACTCCACGAGCCGCGCGGTGCTGCTCGACTTCGGACTCGCGGCGTCGAAGCAGAGCAGCGAGTTGACGCGCACGGGCGCGATGATGGGTTCGCTGAAGTACATGGCGCCCGAACAGGCGCGCGGCGACGCCGAGGCGATCGGCCCGCGCACGGACGTGTACGCCCTCGGGGCGACGCTGTACGAGCTGTTGACGCTTCGAACCGCCGTGGCAGGCGAGTCCGAGACGGAAGTGCTCCTCGCGATCGAAGCGGGTGCGGTCAAGCGCGTGCGAGCGCATAACACGCGCGCGTCGCAGGAGCTCGAGACGGTGTGCATGACGGCGCTCGAGCTCGATCCCCAGCGCCGCTACGCCAGCGCGGCGGATTTTGCGCGCGACCTCGGCGCCGTGCTCGCGCGCCGGCCCATCGAAGCGCGCCGCGCGGGGCTGGGACGCCGCACGGTGCTCTACGTGCGCCGCAATCCGATGCGCGCCGCCGCGCTCGCGCTCGCCGCCGTGCTGCTCGTCGGAGGCCCGACGGTGTTCGCGTGGCAGCAGCGCAGCGCGTCGAAGGTGCTCGCGGCGCAGCGCGACCGAGCCGAACGCAACGCGGCGCGGGCGATGGAAGCGGTCGACCGCATGCTCACGCGCGTCGGCGACATCGACTTGCGCTTCGTGCCGCAGATGGAGGCGGTGCGGCGCGCGGTGCTCGAGGACGCGGTCGCGCTGCTCGAGGAATTCGTCGAACAGGAAGGCGCCGATCGCCAGGCGCGGACCGAAGCGGCGCGCGCGCACGCGCGGCTCGGAGCGCTGATGAGCGAGCTCGGGCGCACGAACGAAGCGGCGCAGTCGCTGCAGCGCGCGATCGACACGCTGCGCGGGTTGATCGCCGAACGGCGCGACGCGCGGCTCGAGGAGGAGCTGGCGTCGACGCTGCTGGCGCGCGCGGACGCGCTGGTGAACGCGGGACTCGGCGACCAGGCCTTCGAGCTGCTCGACGGCGCGGACGCCGAGTTTCGACAGGCGGGCGCGTCGGTGAACGCGCAGGCTTCGGCGATGCGCGCGCGGCAGGTCCGCGGACAGGCGATGATCGGCGCCGGCCGCGCCGTCGAAGGCCGCGATCTGCTCGAGAGCGCGGCGCGCGAAGGCGACACGCTGCTGGCGGCGCACCCGGACGATCTCAAGGTCCAGCGCTATGCGATGGCGGCCTGGAACGAGTACGGGCTGGTGCTGTTGCGCGCGTTCACGCCGGAGAATTCGGGCAACGAGGAAGCCGAGCGCGCTCTCCAGCGCGCGATCGAGATCGCCGAGCCCGTGGCGGCGCGCGAGGCGAGCGATCCGAGCATCCAGGCCCAGCTCGCGACGATGCGCAACAACTTCGCGGGCGCGCTGCGCCGGCGCGGGCAATTCGTCGCGGCGCGCGAGGTGTACGAGATGGCGCTGGCGGAGATCGAGCAACTCACGACGCGCTTCCCGGGCGCGCTGAAGTACAAGCTCGAGCTCGCGACGGTGCTCAACCAGATCGGGCTGAGCCACGACTACGAGAACGCGACCGAGCTCGCGGAGCCGTACTACGAGCGCACGGTGGCGCTGCTCGAGGAGCTCACGCGCGCGGCGCCGCACGACGCGCTGCTCTGGCACCGGCTCGGCATCGCGCGCGAGAACCTCGGCGCGCCGAAGCTGAGCCGCGGCGACGCGGCGGCGGCCATCGCGCTGCTCCAGGCCGGCGTGGAGGCTTCGCGGCGTGCGCTCGAGATCGCGCCGGACAACGCGGACTTCCAGGGTTCGATCAACGTGCGCGCGCGGCGGCTCGTGACGACGCAGCTCGACGCGGGCGAGTTCCGCGCGGCGGCGGCGTCGGCGGAGCTCGGCCCGCAGCTCGCGCCGGCGCCGTGGAAGAGCTGGACCGGGGCCGCGGTGCTGCTGAGCCAGACGCTCGACCGAGTGCGCAAGGCGGCGGAGGTCGACGAGCGCGAGCGCGCGTGGTTCGAGAAGCACTGCTCGGAACGCGCGGTGCACATGCTGCGCGGAGCGCTCGAGCGAAACGTGCCGGGCCCGCGCGATCTGCGCCAGATCAAGGACCTCGCGCCGCTGAACGGCACGCCGGCCTTCGACGCGCTCGTCGCGGAGGTTCTCGCGGCCTCCGACGAGAAGCGTTGACGGCCCGCGCCCCGCGCTTTCAGCGCCGCAATCCGCGCGAAACCCGCCGCTGCGGGTGAAGCACGGCCCGGCGCCCCGAGACCGTCGCGGCGCTCCGCGGCGCTCGCTACCGTGTCGCGCCCCCGAACGACGCCACCCCGCGCTCCCACTCCAAGCGATGCCCATGAACGCGTTGCCCCCCTCCGGCACGAACTACCGCGGACGACTCTCCGCGATGATGTTCCTCGAGTTCTTCATCTGGGGCGCGTGGCTGCCGCTGATCTTCGGCTACCTGCCGAGCCTCGGCTTCGACGAAGGCCAGCAGGCATGGATCCTCAACGCCTTCGCGTTGGCGTCCTTCACGGCGATGTTCTTCAGCACGCAGTTCGCCGACCGCAACTTCGCGGCGGAGAAGTTCTGCGCCTTCAGCCACCTGATCGGCGGCGTCTCGATCCTCGCGCTCGCATGGGTCACCGATTTCTGGCCCTTTTTCGCGCTGATGCTCGTGCACTCGCTGTTCTACGTGCCGACGATCTCGATCACGAACGGCATCGCGTTCGCGGCGATGAAGGACGCGCAGAAGGAGTTCGGCCGCGTGCGCCTGTGGGGCACCATCGGCTGGATCGCGGCGAGCTGGCCGTTCGTGTTCCTCCTCGTCGATTGGACGCAGGTGCCCGCGCTGAGCGAAGTGGGCTTCACCGAATGGCTGGGGAAGGCGCTCGGCACGAGCAAGACGGGCGCGGCGTTGCAGGACGCGACGCGCTACACGTTCATCACCGCCGGCGTCGCGTCGCTCGCGCTCGCGCTGCTCAGCCTCTCGCTGCCGCACACGCCGCCCAAACCCGCGCAGCAAGGCCGAGAGACCTTCGCCTGGCTCGAAGCGATGAAGCTGCTCAAGGTCCCGTTCGTGCTGGTGCTCTTCATCGTCACCTTCTTCGACGCCGCCGTGCACCAGTGCTACTTCATCTGGACTGGCCGCTTCCTCACCAGCGCGGCCGTCGGCATCCCCGGCAACTGGGTGATGCCCGTGATGTCGATCGGACAGATCGCCGAGATCGGCACGATGGCGTTCCTGGGTTACGTGCTCAAAGGCCTCGGCTGGCGCAAGACGATGACGCTCGGCGTGCTCGGACACGCTGCGCGCTTCGCCGTGTTCGCCTTCGCGCCGTCGCCGACGATCGTCGTGCTCGTCAACCTGCTCCACGGGGTGTGCTACGCGTTCTTCTTCGCGACGGTCTACATCTTCGTCGACGAGTTCTTCCCCAAGGACGCGCGCTCGAGCGCTCAGGGCCTGTTCAACTTCCTCATCCTCGGCCTGGGACCCTTCGTGGCGAACTTCGCGTGGACCGCGCTGGGCACCGCCGTGACGAACGAAGCCGGAGTCGTCGACTACCACGACTTGTTCCTCGTGCCCTCGGGAGTCGCCTTCGCGGCCGCGCTCCTGTTGTTCGCGTTCTTCCGCCCGCCGGAGAAGGCGCCGCCCGCTCAGTTGCAGCACTGAGTCGAGTCGGCGCGGGACGCCCGAGCCCGCAAGTCGAAGCCGCGGAACGGACCAGCGTCCGTCCCGCGGCTTCTTCGTTCGAGTCTCAGCGTCCGATCACGGCGTCCACTCGACCATCACCGCATCGCTCAGGTTGGTGACGCCGCTGGTGCAGAACGCGCCCGTGTCGCGGTACCAGGTCTGGTAGTAGTAGAAGCCGCCCATGGCCGGCACGTTGCCGAGCTGCGGGATCAGCGGCTCGTTCACTTCGGGGAAGGTGAGCTGGCCGAAGGCGCTCGCGGGGCGCGGCGAGAAGCGCGTGATGAACCCGCCGACGCAGCGGATGCCGTCGCCGATCGGACCGCCGAAGCCGCCATTGATCGTGCCCGTGCCCTGGAAGACGAGCGCGGTCGCGTTCGGCTTGAGGCCGCTGACGGCGAACCTGAAGTTCGGGTTCGAGAGACGCGAGAAGCTCTGCGGCGTCATGTGCGCGCCCGAGGAGAAGGCCGAGTTCGAGCAGCCGCCGACTCCGCTCCCGGGGCAGGGACAGGCGACGCCGGACTTGTCGCAGAAGTTGACGACCACGCCGCCGTAGGTGCCTTCGATCAAGGCCGAGAACACGTCGTCGGTCGGGCCCGCCGTCCAGGGATCGATCCCGCGGTTGTAGATCGCGCTGTAGTCGGCGTACGGCTCGTTCGGGCTGCTGCTGCGCGCCGCGACGATCTGCACTTCTCCCTCGTTCGCGCTCGTGGTGGCGAGCGCCATGCGGTGCTGGCGCACCGACATGCCCGAGGTGATCCACTGCGCCTCGCTGGCGTAGACGTCCCAACCGCTCGGCGCGCCGGGGTACTCGGCGAATCCGATCATGAAGTGCGAGCCGTCGGAATCGATCGACGGTTCGCGCTGGTCGTTGAACCACGTCGCGCCGCCGGCGCCGCTCAGGTTGTAGGTGAACGCCACGGAGGCGCCGCTGACGGCGTACAGCACGATGTCGTTGTCGGAGACGAAGTCGCGCTCGCACGCCACCACGAAGTTCGTCGACGTCCCGACCGAGCTCGACACCGACGGCCGACGCTCGTTCAAGGTCGTGTTGGTGATCGGGAACGAGGCCGCCGTGACGGCGCCGTTCCAGAGCACGCGGGCGCCGCGCACGGTCGTCGGCTGACCGCTCGCGTCGCGCTGCCACGCGACCATCCACTCCGATCCGCGGTTGGTCTTCGAGATCGTCGGATAGGCGTCGACGGTCGCGCCCGAATTGTCGATGAAGAGCGTGCCCGGCGCGGCCTGGGAGACGCCGTTCGTGTCGACCAGGCGCGCGTGGATGTCGTGGTCCGCCGCGCTCAGCGCGCGCTGGTACACGACGCAGAACGAGCTCGGCAGGCTCGGATAGGTGTCGCCGCCGACGTCGCAGTTGTACTTGTCGCCGACTTCTGCGCCGCTGATCACGGCCGGGACGGCGATCGAGTTGTTGAACACGCTCCGCACCTGGCCCCAGATCTCGCGCGCGCCGGGTTGCCCGACCTGCGCACAGACGAGGAAGCGGTCCGAGGCGCCGAGGTGCGCGACGCGCGGACGCACCCAGTGGGCCGAGGTGAAGTCGTTCCAGAAGAACGAGCCCGACCACACGTTGCCGTAGCGGTCCGTCGCGTAGCCGCCGACGTCCCAGTCGTTCGCGCTGAACACGACGTTGTAGACGTGCAGCACCGCGCCGGCCCACAGGTCGTAGGAGCTGTCGCCGGAGAAGGACGTCGTCGGGTTGACGTCGACACCGAAGATCGAGATCACCGGGTCGATGGTGAGCGGCAGCGTGGCGCTCGCGGCGAACGCCGCGGGAACGACGAGTTCGATGTGGCCGTCGACGAGGAAGCTCTCGAGCGCGAGCGTACGGCCGCGCGCGTCGATCGCGGTCGCGAGGCCGTAGCTCACGTGGCCCCACTCGTTCGCGAAGCGAAAGCCGGACTCGCTCGTCGAGCCCTCGAGCTCGGTGCGCACGGCCATGCGCACGGTGAGGTCGCCGGCGGCGGGGAGCTGCTCGAGCACGAACTTCTGCTCGAGCTGCTCGAGCCCGAGCACGTACTGTTCGTCGACGGGCCCGCGGTCAAGCGTGACCACGTCTTTGTCGCGGCGCACGGCGGCCTCGCGGTCGAGGCGCAGCGCTTCTCCGCCCGCGGCGACGCTCGTGAGCTCGAAGCGCAGGTCGAAGTTGCGCGGCGCGCGCGACGAGAAGTACGGCACCACGGTCGCGCTCGCGCTGTCGAAGCGCGCCTTGTAGGTGCGGCCGCGCGCCCACAGCGCTCCGTCCGCTCCGTCCTGGTAGCGCACGGTGCGGAAGTCGATGCCCTTGGCGGCCGAGGTCGGCGCGCTCGCGACGGCGTTCGCGACGAGCTCACCCCCGAGCGCGGGCGTCGGATTCGACGCGCGACCCACGTCGTCGAACTTCACCGGCGGCGCTTCGACCGCGGCGACGGTCTTGATGTCGGCTTGCGGCGCCAGCGGCGGCGCCACGCGGGGCGGCAACTGCGACTGCGACTGCGACTGGGCGACGGCCGCGGCCAAGACGACGGCCGCGAGAGTCGAAGCATGAGAGGAGGAGGGGAACATGGTGACGTCCTGGGGATCGGGAGGAGAGGAAGCGCGGGCTGCGCACCCCTCACCACGCAAGGCGCGTCGCGCGGAGATCACGGGACTCGAAAAACTTCGCGCACCTTCTCCGAGAAAGTTGTCCAGCCGCACTTCGGCGCGAGCACTTCGGGGCGGGCACTTGGGCGCGCGCGAGGGCGCAGTCGCCCCGTCCCCGCTGTTCGCGCCCGCCCCTCCCCTCAACCCGTTCGAGCCCGACCCCGCCCATGCCCCCCATCGCAGGTCACCGACGCGTCGATCCCCTGGCCGCCGCCGCTCTGAGCTCGTCCGCACTCCGTGCACTCGCCGTCACGGTGGCCGCGCTCTCCCTCGGCGCCGCCGCCAAGGCCCAGAACCACATTCCCCACTACTCGGTCACTTGGCACGGGCCGACGGTGGGCATCCCCGATTCGTTCACCGGCTTTCCGATCACCGAGGGCGACGTGCTCACGCCGCCTGGGCCCCCGTTCGTCCCCGCTTTCGGCCCGCTCGCCGCGCCGGCGATCCAGGCCAAGGCCGGCCCGGGCGCCGCGGGTCCACACCTGGGCCTCGCGCTGCATCCGCCGTGCATGGGCCACCCCGGAGGCACGCCGTGCCGCGTCGAAGTCGACGCGCTGTGCGACGGGCAAAGCCTGCTTCTGCCGCCCAACCTGCCGGTGCAGACCCTGTTCTTCTCGACGGACAAGTACGCGGCGGGCTTCGGTGCGCCCATTCCGCCGTCGCTGACGAGCGAAGCCCCGATCGGTGAGTCGGCGGCCGACGTGATGGTGAATCTCAGCACGGCGGCGGGGCCGCTTCCGCCCTTCGCCGGTCCGATGGTCGGTCACACCGCGGTGCTCGACGGCGACGGAGTCATGGGGCCGAGCGCGTTCCTCTACCGCGGCCTCGGGATCCGAGAGCCCTCGCTTCCCGGCCCGGTGCTGCCGGACACCGGCGACAACCTCGACGCGCTGATGTTCCGCGACAACAACGCCGCCACGACGCCGTGGCCGATGTTCGGGATCTTCTTCTCGCTCGACGCCGCGTTCCCCGATCCGCTCACCGGACTCCCGAACACCGGTTCGGCCCTCGCGCACGCCTTCCAGGGCGGCGACATCCTCAACACGCCCGTCCCCGGAGGCGCGCCGCTCCTGTGGTGCCCGGCGCCGATGCTCGGCCTCGACGTGTTCGGACCCGGCTCGGACGACCTCGACGCGCTCGCGATCTGCGAGAACGGCGTCGCCGGCTACCAACCCGCGAACGGCCCCTACGGCTGGCTCGGCGGCGCGGACATGGTGCTGTTCTCGGTGCGCCGCGGCTCGGCGGTGATCGGCGCACCCGACAGCATCTTCGGCCTGCCGATCAGCGAAGGCGACATCCTCATCCCGCCGCCCGCGGGCGGACTGAACCCGTTCCCCGGCATCTTCTTCGCCGCCGAGAATCTCGGCCTGCAGACCGGCCGCAACTTCCCCGGCGCGATCAACGACGAGCTCGACGCGCTCGACGTCCCGACGCAGGCGCTCTACGACTGCAACGGCAACGGCCGCGAGGATGCGCTCGACATCCGCTTCGGTCCCTCGCTCGACGCGAACAACAACGGCATCCCCGACGAGTGCGAGCCGACGACGCTCGTCACCCCGTTCTGCTTCTGCCCGGCGCCGCTCGGCCCGTGCGGCAACAACGACGCGACGGCGGGTTGCCAGAACTCGACGGGCGTCGGCGCGCTGATGAGCGGCGCGGGCTCGACGAGCGTCGGCCTCGACAACCTCGTGCTCACGACTTCGCAGATGCCGGCCTTCCGCCAGTGCATCACGATCATGAGTGCGAACTTGAGCGTGCCGCTGCCCTTCTACGACGGACGCCGCTGCCTGCAGTCGCCGATGTCGCGCTTCGGCGTGCAGAACAGCGGCGCGGGTGGAACCACGGCGATCGGCCCGGGGCTGGCGGCTTACTCGGTCGCGAACTTCCTGCCGGCCAACTGGATCGTGGCGGGCTCGACCTTCGGCTTCCAGACCTGGTACCGCGACTCGACCGGGCCGTGCGGCACGGGCTCGAACATGTCGAGCGCGATTTCGGCGACCTTCGTGCCCTGACTCACGAAGGCCCGCCCGGCGGGAGAGTCGTGCCTGCGCGCCGGGGCGGTCCACCGCGGACTGCCCCGGCGCTTTTTGCGTTCGAAGTCGCGCGCGACGCACTCTTTCGAACTCGCTCAGGACGGACGCGCGCAACCGCCGATGTACGCCGCGCCCCCGCATGAAACTCGTCCTCAGTTCAGCGGTGCGCGAGCACCCCGACGATTTCGTCGTCCGCGAGTCGCCGTGGGGCCGCAGCGCGTTGTGGCTGATGTTCGCCGCACTCGGCGCCGTCAGCCTCGCCGCGCCGCTGCTCGCGGGCGGTTGGTTCTGGTTCGCACCGCTCGTGGGAGCGCCGTGCCTGGGCGCGGTCGCACTCAGCGCGGGCGGCGTGTTGCGCTCCTGGCGCGGAGGTTGGTGGATCGTGCGCGCGCGCCGCGACGGGCTCGCGCTGCGCCTTCGAAGCCAGCTCAACGGCGACCTGCCCGTCGGATGGGCGAACGTCGTCACGATCGAGCGCGAGCACGTCAAGAGCGTGCGGACGGAGCGCGTGGCCGTGCGCGGCGCGTCGCTCGACGGCGGAGGCTCGAGCGTGAGCGTGCGCGTCACGCTCGAGCTCGACCGCTCGGTGCCCGCGGAAGTGCTGCGCTCGATCGAGCGCGAGTCCGACCCGAAGCTTCGCGGGCGCACGCACTTTCACGTGCGGATCGCGGCGGTGGAACGGAGCAACGCCCTCAGCATCGTGTGGAGCGGTCCGTCGCTCGGGCTGCAGCCGGGCGCGCGCGCGACCCTGCGGGCGCTGGAGAAGCTGGGCTATCCGGTCGAGCACGAACTGCGGCGGGTGAGCGTCGAATGGGATCGCCTGAGCCCCGCGGAGCGCGAAGCGCGGATCGACGAGCTCGCGCGCGGCGGCGACAAGCTCGAGGCGATCCGGCTTTGGCGCGCGCACCACGGCGGCACCCTCGCGGACGCGAAACGCGCCGTCGAGAGCCGGGGTCAGCGCTCCGCGGCGTAGAGAACTCGAACTCGGGCTTATGGCCCGTTCGCGGCGCGCTTCGCGATGCTCAGGGCATGAAGCGCGAACTCGCCCTCTCGACGCGAAACCCGGCCGCCGAAGTCGACCTGCAGCGCGAGATCCGCGCGGCAGCTCACGCCGAGCTCGACCCGGCGCTCCGCACGATCCTCCACGCCGCGACGCTCGCGCCGTCGAGCCACAACACGCAGCCGTGGCGCTTCGTCGCGCGCGAGAACGAGCTCGAGCTGCACGCGGACCGCACGCGCGCGCTGGCCGTGAACGATCCGCACGACCGCGAGCTCACGATCAGTTGCGGGTGCGCGCTGCTCAACTTGCGCGTTGCGGCGGCGCACTGCGGACTCGTGGCGCGCGTGGAGCTGCTTCCCGAGGGCGACGCGTCCGAGCTCCTGGCGCGCATGAGCTTGCGAGCCTCGCACGCCGGAGAAACGCCGGAGGATTCGCAGCTCGCGCACCTTTACGGCGCCATCGAAGTCCGGCGCACGTACCGCAGGCGCTTCGCGAAGGACGGCGTCTCGGAGCGCGCGCGGCACGCGCTCGTCCAGGCTGTGGAACTCGAAGGCGCGCAACTTCACGAGCTCGCGAGCGAGCGGCAACGTCGCGAGGCGGCGGCGCTCGTGGCGGCGGGCGACGCGCAGCAGTGGGCCGATGCACGCTGGCGCCGCGAGCTCGCGGCCTGGATGCATCCGCGGCGCGCGGGCGACGGCTTGAACGTCCCGGGCCTGGCCGCGCCGCTCACGCACGCCGTCGTGCGGACCTTCGACATGGGCCGCGGCACGGGCGCGAAGGACCGCGAGCTCGCCGAGGCGTCGCCGCTGCTCGTCGTGCTCGCGACGCAGGGCGACGACATCGCGAGCTGGCTCGCGGCGGGGCAGGCGCTGCAACGCATGCTGCTCACCGCGTGCGGCCTCGGACTGCAGGCGTCGTACTTGAACCAGCCGTGCCAGGTCGAGGGGCTGCGGCCGAAGCTGCGCGAGCTCGCGGGCGCGGCGTGGCCGCAACTGCTCGTGCGGCTCGGCTTCCCGGAGGCCGCGGCGCCGGCGACGGTGAGGCGCGCGCTCGACCAGGTCGTCGAGTGAGGCGCGCCCCGCGCGGGTAGAGTGCGGCGCCCGATGGCCTCCCGAGCCGGTGAACGCCGCGACTTCCTCCCCACGCGCTGGAGCCTGCTGCAGCGCGCCCGAAGCGCCGATTCGAGCGAGGCGCGGCAGGCGCTCGAGGAGCTGTGCCGCGAGTATTGGTTCCCGCTCTACGCCTTCGCGCGCCGCCGCGGCTTCGACGCGCACGAGGCCGAGGACGTCGTGCAGGGCTTCCTCGCGCGGCTGATCGAGAAGGACGACCTCGGCTCGGTGAGTCCCGAGAAGGGCCGCTTCCGCTCGTTCCTGCTCGCGGCGCTGCAGAACTTCGTCGCGAACTGGCGCGCGCGCGAACAGTCGCTCAAGCGCGGCGGCGGCGCGCGGCGGGTGGAGTTCGACATCCACGAGGCCGACGCACGCCTCGGACTGGTGGCGCGCGACAGCGAGCCGCCGGAACTCGCCTTCGAGCGCGCCTGGGCCCGCGAGCTGATGCAGCGCTGCGTCGCCGACCTCGAGGCCGAGTACCGCTCGAGCGGCCGCGGCCCGGTGTTCGACGCGCTGAAGACCGCGCTGCAGTCGAGCGACTACGACGTCGCGGCCGCCGTCGACGCGCTCGGCCTCACCGAAGGCGCCGTGAAGGTCGCTGTGCACCGCCTGCGCGCGCGCTTTCGCGAGCGGCTCCGCGCGCGCATCGCCGAGACCGTCGCGAGCGCGAGCGAGGTCGAGGACGAGCTCAACGACCTGTTCCGCGCAGTTACGTGAAGAAGCGCCGCGTCAGGTGGAAGAACACCGGCGCCGCGAAGCACACCGAGTCGAGGCGGTCGAGCATGCCGCCGTGGCCCTCGATCATCACGCCCCAGTCCTTCGCTCCGAGGCTGCGCTTCACCGCCGACAGCGTGAGCCCGCCGAGGAAGCCCATCGCGACGATCGCCGCCGACATGCCGAGCGACTGCCACCACGTGAAGGGCGTGATCCACCACAGCGAGCCGCCGATCGCCGTCGCGGCGAGCCCGCCGCCGAGCAGACCTTCGACCGTTTTCGACGGGCTCACCAGCGGCGCGAGCTTCGTGCGCCCGAACAACTTCCCGAACACGTACTGCAGCACGTCGCTGAGCTGCACCACGAGCAACAGATAGAGCACGAGCAGCGCGTTCGGCCCCTCGAAGCCCGGGATCTCGAGCAACAGGAGCGCGGGCGCGTGGCTGATGCAGTAGACGCACACCATCAGCGCCCACTGCACCTTGGCCGAGCGCGCGAGGAAGTCCTGCGTGTCGCCTGCGAGCGCGGCGAGCGACGGCAGGAGCAGGAACGCGTAGACCGGGATCAGGATCGCGAACATCCCGTACTGGCCGTAGTGGATCATCGCGTACTGCGCCGGGATCGCGACGTAGAAGGCGAGCACGAGCGGTCGGTAGTCGCCCGCGCGCGTCGGCGTGAGCGAGACGAACTCGCGCAGCGCGAAGAACGACGCGATGGCGAACAGCGCGAGCGTGGCGACGTCGCCGAGCACGAAGGCCGCGGCGAGCACCGCGACCATCCCCCACCAAGCGCGCGTTCGCGCGTTGAGGTTCGCGATGGTCTCGCGCTTCGCCGGCGTGCTCGCGCGCGCCGCGAGCCACGCGCCGATCGCCGAGGCGACGACGAGCAGCCCGACCACGCCGCCGAACAGCCACAGCACCTTTTGCGGCACGTTCATTCCGACACTCCCGACAGCTCCACCACCGCGCGGCGCGCGCGAGAGAGGAATTCGTGCTTCGGCTCGCCGCCCTCGACGTGCAGCGGCGCGCCGAAGCGAACCGTGCACGACATCGGCACGGGAATCAGCGCTCCCTTCGGCAGGCTGCGCTGCAAGTTCTCGAGGTGCACGGGGATCAACTCGACCCGCGGGAAGCGGCTCGCGAGATGGAACAGGCCGCCCTTGAACGGCCCGGGGACCGGCTCGGCGCCGCGCGTGCCTTCGGGAAACAGGATCAACGAAGCGCCGCCCGCGAGCGCGTCGGCGAGCGGCTCGAGCGGATCGGCGCCGCGATCCTCGCGCTTGCGGTCGATGAGCACGGCGTTGAGCGTCTTCGTCGCGATGTAGCGCCGCGCGCCGGCGCCCCAGTAGTCGCGCGCGGCGACAGGCCGCGTCGTGTCGCGCAAGCGCGGCGGCAGCGCGGCCCACAGCGCGATCGTGTCGATGTGGCTCGTGTGGTTCGCGAAGTAGATGCGCTGCGCCGAGTCGGGGCCGCAGCCGATCCAACGCGGGTACGCCCCGACGAGCAGCCGCGCGACGCCGACGAGAAGGTAGCTCGACGGCCTCATGCCGGTCCGCGTTCGTTCAACGCTCTCGCGATGGCGAGCGTTCGAGTCACGCACGTGAGCGCGCTTCCGACGCCGACGATCCAAGCCGCGGCGACGAGCGCGTGGTTCGAGCCGCGCCAGGCGCCTTCGAACGCCGCGAGCAGGCATCCGACGGTCAGCACGGCCATGCGGTGCGGCTTGGCGAGCGGCCCGCGAAAATCCTGCGCGAGCCCGAACGAACCGCCGAGCGCGCGAATGTAGGCCGTGATCGCCGCGGCCAGCGCGCCGAACCAGCCGAGCCATGGCGCGCCGGCGGAATAGCCGAGCGCGACGATCAACACCGAATCGGCGATGCGGTCGGGCAACTCGTTGTACAGCCCGCCCGTCGGCGTCTTGCGACCGCCTTCGATGGCCACCATGCCGTCCATCAAGTTGCACAGCAGCCGCAACTGCACGCAGGCGGCGGCGCCGGCGAGCGCCCACGAACTTCGATCGCTCACGAGGAGCGCGGCGCCGGCCCCCGCGAAGGCGACGCTCGCAACCGAAATCGCGTTCGGCGACAGCCCGCTGCGAACGAGTCCGCCGGCGAGGGCGCGCGCCCAAGCCGTGGAGCGCGAAGCGAGCGGACGTCGAGCGGTGTCGGGGGACAAGCGGGAACGCGCGGAAGCGGCGCGAGCGCAGGTTAGGGGCGCGCGGCGTGCGCGACAACAGCTCGACGCGACGGCGTGGGCGACGACCTGGGTGAGCCCTTCGTGCGCGCCGACGTTCGCTGGCGCGAAGAACGGCGCGGGTTGCGCGCAGCGCCGGACGCGACAGAATCTCTCGCCTCCCCTGTAACCGGCGCCTCGGGGGCAGTCTCTGGACGCGCACGACGCCCTCGACCATGCCCAACGACCGCTTTTGCACGCGCTGCGGCGCCGAACTCGACTCGCACGGGCTGTGCGCGCGTTGCTTGTTCGCCGTCGCCGCCGCCGCGCCTTCGGAGGGCGGCCAGGAAGCGGAGTCGACGGCGCCGACCCCCGACGAGCTCGCGCCGCACTTTCCGAGCTACGAGCTCGTCGAGCTCGTGGGCCGCGGCGGGATGGGCTTCGTCTACCGCGCGCGGCACCGCACGCTCGGTCGCGCGGTCGCGCTCAAGCTGCTGCCGCGCGAGAGCGCCGAACAGCACGGTTTTGCCGAGCGTTTCGCCCGCGAGGCGCGCGTGCTCGCCTCGCTCGAGCACCCGAACATCGTCGCGGTGCACGACCACGGCCGCGCCGGACCGTGGTGGTTCCTCGCGATGGAGTTCGTCGAAGGCGCGAGCCTGCGCACGCTGATGCGCGACCGCGCGGTCGCTCCGCGCCAGGCCCTCGCGCTGGTCGCACAGATCTGCGGCGCGCTGCAGTACGCGCACGAGCGCGACGTCATCCACCGCGACGTCAAGCCCGAGAACATCCTCGTCGACCGCGAGGGCCGCGTGCGCATCCTCGACTTCGGCCTGTCGAAGTTCAGCGGCGAGCGAGGCCTCGACAACCTGACGCGCGCCGATCAGGTCATGGGGACGCCGCACTACATGGCGCCCGAGCAGTGGGAGCGTCCCTCCGAGGTCGACCACCGCGCGGACATCTACGCGCTCGGCGTCGTGTTCTACGAGCTGCTCACGGGCGAGCTGCCGCTGGGCCGATTCGCGCCGCCGTCGCACAAGGTCGCGATCGACGTGCGGCTCGACGAGGTCGTGTTGCGCTCGCTCGCGAAGGAGCCCGAGCGCCGCTACCAGCACGCGAGCGAAGTCAAGACGCGGGTCGAGCATGTCGCGAGCACCGAAGCGGCGGCGACGAGCACGCCCGCGGGCTCGCGCGCCGAAGCTCCCACGAGAACGCGACCGAACTCGCCGCAGAACTCGCCGCAGAACGCACGCACGAACTCGCCGACGAACCCAGCGAAGCCCGAGGCCCCGCAGACGCCCTCCGCGGAACTCCCGCCAGCACGGAAGGTCGACCTCCTCGACGCGATCCTCGGCGGCCCCGTTCCCGCGCATCGAAGCGCCAGCGGCGCCCCGCTGCCCGCTCGCGAGCCGTTTCCCGGCGCACTCAAGCTCTTGATCGTCCTCTGCGTCCTGCTCGTCGGCTTCGCGGCGTTGCTGCTGCTGGCCACCGACACCCCCATCCCCTTCAAACTCCACTTTCCCTGAACGCGACCGCCATGAACTCCCTCGAAGCTGGAACCGGTTTTCTCGCCATCCTCGCGCTGACCTACGGCGTGGTGACGACGATCCTGTGGCTCTCGATCGGCTGGCGCGCGATGCGCGCGCACGAGCGCCTCGCCGACGTTCTCGAGCGCCGCGCCAACGGCCAATAGCTCAGCGCAAGCGCGCGAGAAACGCTTCGCTGTAGGGCAGCCAGCGGATCCACGGCTCGAGGCGGCGGAAGAACTCGAGCGCTTCGGGGTCCGTCGCGCGGCCGGTGATCGCGTGCGCCGACCAGTACGCGTCGCCTGCGAGCGCGTAGTAGCCGATGGCGCCGCCGCCGATCGCGGCGAAGCCGACCGCGACGCCGCCGAAGGCGAGGCCTCCGATGGCCCAGCCTCCGAGTGCGAGGCCGCCGAGCGCGAGCCCGGCGCACGACACGAGGCCGGCGCCCAGGCCGCCGAACGCGATCCCGCCGCAGGCCACGCCGCCCAGTGCGATGCCTCCGATGGCGATGTCGCCGATCGCGATCCAGCCCTTCGCCACGCGCCGCCGCCGCGATCCGCTCACGCCGCCGTTGATGTGCAGCAGCGGCAGGCCGAGGAACTCGGCGTTCGAGCGGTAGCCCGCGCCCTGGCCGTATCCGCGGCGCACGTCGCGCAACCAGCGCGCGAACGGTCCGCCCTCCAGCGCGATGGCGCGCGTCGTCTGCCCCGCGGAGAGCGCGTCGCAGTCGGCCGCGAGCTCCATCGCCGAGCGGTAGCGGTCGCCGGGCTCGCGCGCCATCGCGCGCCGCACCAGCGCTTCGGCGTCGTGCGACACGCGGCGATTGAACGTCCGCAACGCCGGCGCCTGGGCTTCGCGCAGCGCCGCGAGAACGGCGATCACCGAGGCGCCCTGGAACGGACACTGCCCGGCGAGTCCTTCGTAGAACGTGACACCGAAGCTGTAGACGTCGCTGCGCGCGTCGACGGCGTTGGCGCTGAGCGCCGCCTGTTCGGGCGACATGTAGTACGGGGTTCCGATCGGCTCGCCCGTGAGCGAAAGGCCCGGGTCTCCGTCGCCCTTCGCGAGCCCGAAATCCGCGAGCTGCGCGCGTCCGTCGGCGGCGATCAGGATGTTCGAGGGCTTCACGTCGCGGTGCAGCAAGCCGAGGTCGTGCGTCACCGCCAGCGCGCGCGCGATCGGCGTGAGCAGCGCGCCGAGCGCCTGCTCGAAGCTCGCGTCGCCGAACGCGCCGGGCGCGAGGCCGAGCGCGCGCGCGAGGCTCTCCGCGGTGCGTTCCGCGGGCTCCGGCAAGCGCGCGTACACCTCGGCGAGGGTGCCGCCCTCGACGTACTCCATCGAGAGCCAGTGGTGGCCGTCCTGCTCGCCGACGCCGTACACCTGGACGATGTGCGGGTGCTTGAGGCGCGCCGCCGCGAGCGCTTCGCGTTCGAAGCGATCGACGTGCCGGCGCTCGATCGCGAGACCTGGCCGGAGCACCTTGAGCGCGACCTTGCGCTGCAGATCGAGTTGCGTGGCGAGGTACACGACCGCCATGCCGCCGCGTCCGAGTTCGCGTTCGATGCGATGGCCCGCGAGCACGACGCCCGGCCCGAGCGGAGCGCTCGCGCGCGGCGCCGCGGCGAGCCCGGCGCGCATCATGCGGAAGCAGCGTTCCAGCGCGCCGCGGTGCTCCTCCGGCAGCTTGCGCACGAGGTCGGCGCCGTCGTCGTCGGGCCGCCGCGCGAGCCGCTCGGCGTATTCGGCCACCCACAGGTCCAGTTGATCGTCGAGTTTAGAAGCGCGCATGGAGCTTCCAGCGTCCGTGCTCGGACGACTCGTCGCGGAATCTCGATCTTCGTGCGCGCGCGTCATCGCGCGGCCTCGGCCCACGCCTGCAGCGCGCGGCGATAGAGCGAATGCACCGCGCTCTCGCTGCGCTGAAGCCGTGCGGCGGCTTCGGCGGCGCTCAAGCCCTCGAACTGGCGCAAGCCGATCACGCGCCGGTGCTCGGCGGAGAGCCCCTCGTACGCGGCGAGCATCCGCGCGTGCTCCTCGGCCTCCGCGAGCTGCGTGGCGACGCCCGGCGCCCGAACGGCGAGCCGGCTCTCGCGCAATCCGACGCGCGACCAGTCGGCGCGCTCCAGACGAGCGACTTGCGCCGAGCGGCGGCGTGTGCGAAGCGCGCGCGCGGCGTCGATGGCGGTGTGGCGCGCGAGCGTCGCGAGCCAGCGCCACAACTCGCTGGGATCGTCCGGCGCCGTCGAGCTCGTCAACGCGCGAAGCAGGCACTCCTGCACGAGATCGTCGAGTTCGACGCGCGCGCGCAGGTTGGCGCCGACGAGGTGCGTGAACAGCAAGCGCAGCCGCGGCTCGTGCTGCGCCACCCGCCCTGCAAAATCGTCCGAACTCATGCGCCGTCGCCCTGAACGGAAGGTTAGCGGCGAAAGCGCGCGAGGGCTTCAGGCGCACGGGCGAGCGGGCCGAAACCGCGGCATAGGGAGCTCCGGGGCCTTGCGCCTCCGGGGCGGCGAATGTGAGTGCGCATGACGTGGAGACTTTCGATCGAAGGCTTGCGAGCCGGCTTCGTCGCGCCAGCGGTCCGCATCGCCGCGTGCACCGCGGCGTGCTTCGTCGGCGCCTGCGATGAAGCGACGGACCGCGCCGAGCTGAGCGCGCCGCGTCCGGCGCAGGTCGCGCCCGCGGATGTGCGCTGGAACGCAAGCGCGGACGAGCGCTTCGGCATGCGCGGAACCGCAGCGAGCGGAAACGCGGTCGAGCCGCTCGGATCGACGCCCGGCCCGAGCGCGAGTGCAAAGGCGGCGCATGGCGGCAACAGCGGCTTGCGCTGGAGCACGCCCGCCGGTTGGTCCGAGTTGCCGACGAGCGCCCTGCGCGTCGCGAACTTCCGCGTCGGCGACGACGAACGCGCCGAGTGCTACCTGACGCTGCTCGGCGGAGACGGCGGCGGGCTCGCGGCGAACGTGAACCGCTGGCGCGCGCAGATGGGGCTGGGCGCGCTCTCCGCCGACGAAGTGGCGAAGCTCCCGCGGAGGACGCTGCTCGGCGCCGACGCGACGCTCGTGGACCTGCGCGGCTCGTTCAGCGGCATGGGCGGCGCCGCGATCGACGACGCACGCCTCGTCGGGTTGCTCGCGATCGGGGCGCAAGGCGCCGCGTTCCTCAAGATGACCGGTCCGTCCAGCGCGCTCGAGAACGAACTCGACTCCTTCCTCGCGCTCGCCGCGTCGCTCCAGCCGTAGCACCACCATGCGGCGCGCACTCGAACTCGGACTGAAGGGCCTGTCCTCGCTCGGGCTGAGCTGCGTGTTGCTCCTGCTGCTCGGGCTGCTCACGTGGCTCGGCACGCTCGAGCAGACGCGCACGGGTCTGTACGAAGTGCAGCGCAAGTACTTCGAGTCGTTCGTGCTCTTTCACGACGCTGGCGGCGTGTCAATTCCGCTGCCGGGCGCGAACCTCGTGATGAGCGTGCTGTTCGCGAACCTGCTCGCAGGCGGCATCGCGCGCCTGCGCCGCGACGCGTCGACCGCCGGCGTGCTGGTCGCGCACCTCGGCATCGTGCTGCTCCTCGTGTCGAGCTTCGTGAAGCTCCACCATTCGACGGAAGGCCACGTCACGCTCTACGAGGGCCAGAGCGCGGCGCACTTCCAGAGTTACTACCGCTGGGAGCTCGCGGTGCTCGAGGGGACGCCCGAGGGCGAGCTCGTCGAGCGCGTCGTCCCGCACGACCGCTTCGAGAGCGCGAGCGGTGAAGCCACCGTCGACATCTCCGGCGCCGGCCTGCCGTTCCGGCTCGCGGTGCACCACTTCCTCGCGAACTGCTCGCCGCTGCCGAAGGGTCCGATGTTCGAGGTCGACCTGCCGGTGGTCGACGGCGTCTTCCTGCGCGAGCGGCCGCGCGACGCGTCGGCGGAGCGCAACATCGCGGGCGTGTACGTCGAGCTCATCGAACGCGCGGGCCGCGTGCACCAGGGCCTGTTGTGGGGCGCGCAAGCGGCCCCGTGGACGGTCGAAGTCGACGGCCGGCGCTTCGCCATCGAGCTTCGCAAGGAGCGCTATCCGCTCGGCTTCGCGCTCTCGCTCGCGGATTTCCGCAAGGAAGACCACCCGCGCCTGAACATGCCGCGCGCCTTCGAGAGCGATGTCGAGCTCGTCGAGGGAGCAGCGAAACGCACGGTCACGATCTCGATGAATCAACCGCTGCGCACCGGCGGCCTGGTGCTCTACCAGGCGTCGTGGGGCCCGGCGTCGGCGCGCCCCGGCGATCCGTTGTTCTCGACCTTCGCCGTGGTGCGCAATCCCGCGGATCAACTGCCTCTGATCTCGTGCCTGGTGATCTCGCTCGGCCTGATCTGGCACTTCGGCCGCATGCTCGTGCGGCACGTTCGACGCGAGGTGCGGGCGTCGTGAGCACACCGCTTCGCTGGATCCTCGCGCTCGCGCTGCTCGCCCTTGGCGCGCTCGATGCGCGCGCCCAGGCCGAGCGCTGGACGCCGCGCGCCGCGGACCTCGCCGGCAGCTTGCCGGTGCAGGAAGGCGGGCGCGTCAAGCCGCTCGACACCTTCGCGGGCTTCACGTTGCTGCGCCTCAACGGCCAGCGCTCCGCCGTCGACGCCGACGAACGCGAGCTCACCCCCATCGAGTGGCTGCTCGACGCGCTGTTCGACCCCGAGCACGCCGCGCGCACGCGCTCGTTCCTCGTGCCCGACGTCGACGCCATCGCGGCGCTCGGCCTGGACCCCGGCGGCAAGCGCAAGCGCGACCGCTACTCGTTCCGCGAGCTCGAGCCCGGGCTGCCGAAGCTGTTCGAGCTCGCGCACCAGTACGACGCGCTCGAACCGCCGCTGCGCAGCTCGCTGCAACAGCAGATCGTGGCGCTCGCCGAGAACGTGATGCTGTTCATCCGCATCACGCGCCACGAGATCGTCGCGCTCGTGCCGCCGCCCGCGGCGAACCTCGAGGCGTGGAGCACGCCCGCCGAGCTTCGCGCGCGCGAAAACTCCCTTTCCGTGGCCGAAAAAGGCGCCTACGACGCGTTCCAGGCCGCTGCGGATGTGTTCTCGAAGCCGGTCGAGTTCGAAGCGGCGCTCGCGCGCTTCCACACTCAGATTCTCGTCAACGCGCGTGTGCGCGGCGAGTACGCCAAGGTCGAGTCGGAGCGCGCCTACTACCGCGCGAACCTGCTGCGCTGGAGCCTCATCGGCTTCGTGCTCGCGTTCCTCGCCACCGCGTTCCTCTGGCTCGCGCCGCGCCGACGCGGGCTCTACGGCGCCAGCGCGGGCTTGACCTCGATCGCCGCCGCGCTGCTGGTCGCCGCGATCGTCTGGCGCTCCATCCTGCGCGAGCGACCGCCCGTCACCACGCTGTATGAGACCAAGCTCTTCGTCACGGCCGTCGGCGTCGTGGTCGCGCTCGTCATCGAAGCCATCGGCCGCAAGCGCCTCGCGCTCTCGGCCGCCGCGACCCTCGGCTTGATCGGCGTGTTCGTCGCGAACAGCTACGAGCTGCTCGACAAGCGCGACACGATGCCTTCGCTTGTCGCCGTGCTCGACACGAACTTCTGGCTCGCGACGCACGTCACGGCCATCACGATCGGCTACGCCGCCGGCATGCTCGCGGCGCTTCTCGCGAGCGGCTACCTGCTCGCCAAGCTCTTCCGCGTGCGCCGCGCCGATCGCAGCTTCTTCGCCACGCTGTCGCGCATGACCTACGGCGTGCTCTGCTTCGGACTGATCTTCTCGCTCGTCGGCACGCTGCTCGGCGGCATCTGGGCGAACGAGAGCTGGGGCCGCTTCTGGGGCTGGGATCCGAAGGAAAACGGCGCGCTCCTGATCGTGATCTCGCAGCTCGTCATCCTCCACGCACGGCGCGGCGGCTACCTGCGCGAGCACGGCGTCTGCATGGCGGCGGCCTTCGGGGGAACGGTCGTCGCGTTCTCGTGGTGGGGCGTGAACCTGCTGGGCGTCGGCTTGCACAGCTA
>CALFYL010000416.1 GCA_937952135.1 uncultured Planctomycetia bacterium | reverse complement strand
ACAGCGCCTGCTCGTGCTCTTTGGGGTCGAAACGCGTCGAGAGTTCCATCTTGGCTTTCGTGCGAGCGGTCGGCCCGCGCTTGGGGGGCGACAGGGTATCCGCAGCGCGCGCGGCGGACGAGCGCGCGCGTGGCGGGACGGATCCGTCGAGCTAGACGCAGGACCTCGACTCGCGAGACTCCCTTCACGCCTTGCGCACGCCCTACCCATGAAGATCACGCTCCACGACTTGGCGGCCCTCTTCGCCCTGTCCGCCTGCGCCGTCGCGCAGAACCCGCTCCAAACGATCTGGGGCGCGCAGCCCGGCCGCCTCTTCGGGGCCGGCGTGCTCCCCTACCCCGATGTCGACGGCGACGGAGCGCTCGACCTCGCCGTGCGACACGCGCGCGGCGTGCGCATCGTCTCGAGCGCGAGCGGCGCAGCGCTGCGCGAGATCCAGCGCGCGCAGGGCCCGATCGGCGACGTGAATGGCGACGGTTGGCCCGACTTCTGGGCGCCGGTGTGGGATTCACCGACGAGCACGCAGGGCGAATGGATCCAGACGGACGTGCTCTCCGGACTGGACGGCGCGCTGCTCGCCGAGTGGCCGTGGTCGTGGTCCCCCACCAACGCCTCCCTCGAGCGCTGGCAGGCGCCGCGCGCCCTGGGCGACGTCGACGGCGACGGGAGGGACGAGTTCGTGCGCTTCGAGACCCGCCCCACCGGCCCGGGAACCTGGGCCCAATTCGTCGCCATCGTCTCGGGTGCAAGCGGCAGCCTTTCGCTCAGCATTCCGGCGGACCCGCTTTCCGCGTTCTACGTCGCGATCAACGACGTCGACGGCGACGGGGTGCGCGACATCTACATCGGCCAGGGTGCGAGCGGGCCGCGGGTGGTCTCCAGCGCCTCCGGTGGGACCCTCGCCTCGCCGCCGCCCACGGTCGCCACCTACGACGGCTTTCCGATCGACGACGCGGATGGCGACGGCGTCGAGGACCTCGCGCTGATCGACCTGTCGACGACTCCGGGTCCGACGACCCACATCGTGTCGACGATGTCGAGCGCCGTGCTCGCGACGCTTCCGGGCATGGCTCGCGTGTCGCTCGACTCGCGAGCGGTCTGCGGCGACTTCGACGGCGACGGCCAGCTCGACCTGGTGCTGCAGAGCTTCGACCTCGGCCGGAACGAAGTGCGCACGCTCGCGAGCGGCGCGCTCGTCCTGAGCGTCGACGCCCTCGCGAGTGCTGCGTTGCGCGCACCCGATTCCAACGGAAACGGCCGCGAAGAGCTGTGGCTTGGGCTTCAGGGCGCGCAGAGCTCCACCGGCAAGCTCGTACGCATCGAGGGTTCCTACTCCGAACTCGTGGGGACGCCGTTCGCGTTCGGCGACGGCAGCTCGGGGCCGTGTCCGTGCGCACCGGGCGGCGCGAACACGGGCTGCGGGAACGCGCTCGGCGCCGGTGCGCGGCTCGCCGCGTGGGGCTCGAACTCGGTGCTGGAACGCGACCTGACGCTCCTCGTCACGGGGCTGTCGGTCGACATTGCGCTGCTCAGCCAGGCGTTCCTGATCGCCAGCTCGAACAGCGCCGCGGTCCCGACGCCCTTCGGCGGCGGCCTGCTCGCACTCGCTGCGCCGGTTCAACGCATCGCGAACTCGCGCTTCGGCTACTTCGACGCGCCGAGCGTCGCGAGCTGGAACACCTGGACGCCGTCGCAGACCGTCCACTTCCAGGTCTGGTACCGCGAGATGTGGCCGAGCTCCGCGTGCGGGCTGACGGGCAACCTCTCGAACGCGCTCTCGATCACGTTCGCGCCGTGAGTGCGAAGCGCGGACGAACTCAGGCGCCGAGCGCGGACGAGCTCGTCAGTCGCCGCGGTCCGCCAGCGCTTCGCTCGGGCCGCGCAGGCGGGTTGAGAGCACCGCGCGAGCGCGCGTCGAGTCGAGCACGACGTCGGCGGGGCGCTCGCCCTCGAGGCCCGCGTCGCGGCGCAGGCAGGACATCAGGCTCGCGCGCGCTTTTTCGGCCGAGAAGCCGCGTTCGAGCAGCGCGGACATGCCGAAGGAGTAGCGGTCGATCGCGACCGGGCCGCCGACGTGCAGGAGCCCGACGTGGTCGCCGAGTGCGAGTTCGAGCAGCGCCGCGGCCGCGTCGCGCACGTCGAGCGGCGAGCGGCGTTCGTCGCTGAAGAGGCGCGGTGTCTCGCCGCGTTCGAGCGCTGCGAACAAGCTGTCCGAGGCGCCGAGCTCGCGCCCGAAACTCGGGCCGTAGAGCAACGGCAGGCGCACGATCAGGTGGCGCGGATCGAGGCGCGCGTGCACGCGCAGCACGAGCTCGCCGCCGAGCTTCGAGCGGCCGTAATCGTTCATCGGCGCGGGCGTCGCCAGCTCGTCGAAGCCGCGCGGTCCGGGCGGAGTCGCGCCGAACACGAGGTCCGTCGAAACATGCACGAGCCGCGCGCGGTCCCGGCAGAGGAGCGCGACGCGGTGCGGCAAGTCGACGTTGGCGCGGTGCGCGCGCTCGGGATCGCCGCGGCACTCGACCAGGCGCGACAGCGCGGCGCACAGCACGACGTGCGTGGGCTTCCAAGCCGTGAACGCTGTCTCGAGTTCGTCGCGCTCGAGCGCGTCGACCTCCAGGCGCTCGAAGCGCTCACCCGCTCTCGGCCGCGGAAACCAGGACGGATCGCGGCTCAGCGAAGCGACCGCGAGCGACGGGTTGCGCTGCGCGAGCTCGACCAGCCACGCGCCGAGGAAGCCACTTCCTCCGAGGACGGCCAGGCGCGCGGCCGGAGGCGACTTGGGAACCACACGACGATCCTGGCGAGCGCCGAGCGTGTTCGCAACGCTGCAGCGCGACGCGGCGCGCAAGCCTGCGGTGCGATGCGCGAGAGGAAGTAGCGAGGCGAGTGCGACCGCACAGGCGTTCGACGCACCGAAGCCCCGCACTTTTGCGGTGCTCCCGACTTCCACGCTCCCACAAGGACCCGCGCGAGTACGCAGATCCGCCGAAGCTCGGGCGGACGCCGCGGAGCTAGCGTTTGGGTCGCTCCGTCGGACCTGAACCGCTTTGGAAGGAGAAGGCCATGGGAACGATGAAATCGCTCGGGTCGATATTCGCCGCGCTCGCACTCGCGACGACCGCAAACGCCTCGGACTGGTGGGTGGATCGCGATGCGCCGAGCGGCGGCGACGGCTCGCTGGGCGCGCCCTTTCAGCGCATCCAACAAGGCATCGACGCGGCGAGCGACGGCGACCGCGTGTTCGTGATGCCCGGCGCGTACCTCGAGAACATCGACTTCCTCGTGAAGTCGATCCGCGTCGAGAGCACGGCGGGCGCGCAGGCGACGACGATCCGCGGCGACCAGAGCCGTTCGGTGGTGAAGATCAAGGGCGTGCAACCGGCCTTCGTCGGCTTCACCGTCGAGAACGGCGCGGGTTCGATCGTCGGACTGTTTGGCTACAGCTTCGGCGGCGGGATCCTGCTCGAGGACACCGATGCGGCGCGCATCGAGAACTGCGTCGTGCGCGCCAACTACGCGATGAAGGGCGACGGAATCGCGTCGTACCTCGCGACCGGCGTGGTCGTCGGAACGACCATCGAGCACAACGGGGGCCCGGCGTATCCGAACTGGTGCTGGATCGACGACCACGGCGGCGGAGTGTGGAGCGACGGCGGGCTGGTGCTCGAGCAGTGCTCGATCCGCAGCAACGCGGCGACGGTGCACGGCGGCGGTGCGTACGGCGCGTCGTTGTACTCGTGCAGCGTGACGGACAACTTCGCATCGTGGGGCGCCGGAATCAGCCACTCCTACGCGCTCGGATCGTCGATCGAGCGCAACATCGCGCAATCGTGCGATCTCAGCTATGCGGCGGCTGGCGCGGCGTACCTCAGCACGCTGGAGGGGTGCACGGTCGCGGACAACCGCTCGTGGGACGAGGCGGGCGGCGCAATGGACAGCGTGCTGCGCCACTGCACGATCCGGAGCAACATTGCGCAGGGAGGCGAGGGGCTTCCGACCTGGGGCGGCGGAGCGCTGCGCTGCGTGCTCGAAGACTGCCTCGTCGAGAACAACCGTGTCCCGACATCTCCCTTCTCGCTGCCGGGCATCGGTGGCGGCGCGTCCGGCGGCAGCGCCGTGAGAACGGTCTTCCGCGGCAACGCGGGCTTCCACGCCGCCGGCGTCGACGGAACCCGGCTCGATCGCTGCGTCGTGTACGGCAACCTCGGCACGGGCGTCGTGCTCGGCGACGAGATCAGCAACACCATCGTGCGCAACAACGGCGGCGCCGAGATCGTCGGCAGCGGCACGGTGCGCTACTGCAACGTCGAGGGCGGCTTCGCGGGCGTCGGCAACATCGACCTCGACGCGCTGTTCTGGAACGCGGACGCGGGCGACTTCCACCTGCAGTCGCTCTCGCCGTGCATCGACGCGGGCGATCCGGCCCAGTTCGATCCCGACGGTTCGCGCGTCGACATGGGCGCCTTCCCCCACGATCCGCTGCTGTGCTTGCCGCCGGTCGTGTACTGCCCCGCGGGGACCTCGTCGAACGGCTGCGTGCCGTCGATCGCCGCCGTCGGAACGCTCCACCTGTCGCAAGCGAGCGGCTTCACACTCGGCGCGAGCGCTCTGCCCGGCCAGCGTTTCGCAAGCGTGATCTACGGCGTGAACGGCGCGGCGCAGACGCCTTGGGGCGCGACGAGCTTCAGTTGCGTGCGCCCGCCTCGGCAGCGCACGACGGTGCAGAACACCGGCGGCGCGCTCGGTGCGTGCGACGGAGCGCTCGTGCTCGATTTCAACGCCTGGCGCTCGGCGAATCCGTTCGCGCTCGGCGCCCCGTTCGGACCCGGCGACACGTTCTGGGCGCAGGTCTGGTACCGCGACGCGGCGGCGAGCGTCGGGACCAACTTCACGAACGCGGTGCGCTTCATGAGCTGCCCGTGAAGCCCGCCGGCCGCGAGCGCCGGGGTGGAGGAATGGAGGCGCGCTGCGTACCGTTGCGCGGCGCCCCCAGCCCGCAAGCCGCCTCGTGCTCCGCCAAGCCCTCGCCAAACTCTCGAAGCACACGCTGATCTACGCGGTCGCCGAGCAGTGCGGGCGGCTGGCGAGCTTCCTGCTGCTGCCGCTGACGACGGGGTACCTCAGCGAGAGCGACTTCGCGACGCGCGAGCTGCTCGCCATCACGCTGGCGGTGCTCGCGCAGATCTGCGGCATCAACCTGACCGCGGCGATGTCGCGGCTGTACTTCGACGACGCCGATCCGGTGCGAAGGCGCAAGGTGCTGGGCACGTCGATCGCCACCGTGAGCGCCGCGGCGATCGGCGCGGCGCTGCTCGGCGGAGTGCTCGCGGACACGTGGGCGCCTTGGCTGCCGGCGGAGGCCGCGGACCTGCCGCACCTCGCGCGCATCGCGCTCGGCATCTTCGTGTTCCAGACGCTTCGCGAGCTGCAGAACAAGGTGCTGCAGACGCAGGAGCGCTCGCTGCTGTTCGGCGCGCTCTCGGTGTCGAAGCTCGTGTTCGAGATCCTCGCGCAGATCGTCGCGCTGGTGCACTTCGAAGCGGGCATCGAAGGCCTGCTGTGGGCCGTGCTGATCAGCGAAGCGGTGTTCGCGCTGGTGCTGACGGCGCTCCTGTGGCCCGCGATCGGCTTCGCGTTTTCCAGCGCGGTGCTCGCAAGCCTGGTCGCCTACGCGGCGCCGCTGATCCCGAACGGCATCCTCCAGTTCGGCCTGCACTCGCTCGACCGCTACTTCGTCGGCGCCTTCTGCGGCCCGGACCAGCTCGGCCTCTACGCGCTCGCCTACAAGCTCGGCTACGTGCCGAACTTCCTCGTCCTCGGCCCGTTCCTGCTCATCTGGTATCCGTTCGTGTTCTCGATCGCCGACCGCGATCGACAGCGCGAGATGGTCGGCCGACTGATCCCGATCTTCATGCTGCTGATGTCCGCCGCCACGCTCGGCATGGCCCTGTTCGCGGAGGAGATCGTGAAGCTCGCGGCGTCGCGCGAAGGCTTCCACCGCGCCTGGCCCGCCGTGCCGTTCGTCGCCCTCGGCTACTGGATGTGGGGCCTGTTCCAGTTGCTGCAAACCGGTTTCTACGCCGCGAAGGCGACGCGCGCGCTTCCGCTGCTCACCGCGTCCGCCGCGATCGTCAACGCCTTCGCGAATCTCGTGCTGCTGCCGTGGATGGGCTTCGTCGGCGCCGCCGTGGCGACCGTGATCACGTTCGCTGCGCTGTGCCTGGCGACCCACGACCGCGCGCGGCGCGAGTTCCCGCTCGTCATCGCGTGGCGCCGCGTCTGGATCCCGCTCGCGATCGGCGCCGCGCTCGCGGCGGCCGCGGTGTGGCTCCCGCTCTCCGACGGCGCGCCGCGCTGGGCCGTGAAAGCCCTCGCCTTCGGCGTCTGGATCCCGCTCGCGCTGTGGAGCGGAGTCTCCGCGAGCGAGCGCCGCGGCGCCTGGGCGGCGTTGCGCCAGCGACTCGGGCCGCCCTCGTCGACGCCCGCGTGAGCGCGAACGACACGGCCTCGGCCTGCGGATCCTCGGCGGGATAGACTGCGCTGTCGCGATGAAGCCCGCATTGGACCGTTCGCCCCGTTCTGCGCGCCGAGCGCGCACGAGCGCCCGCTAGCCGCATGGGCGCGAGCTGGAAAGATCTTCGCGAGGTGTGCCAGCGCCCCGTGCGCTCCGGCAACGACGTGGCCGGGCTGCTCTTCGGCGACCACGCCTCGCTCCTCGTCACGAAGGTCTTCGTCGATCTCGGACTCAGTCCGAACTACGCCTCCGTCGGCTTCCTGCTCAGCGGGCTCGTCGGCGCCGCGCTGCAAGTCGGCGCCGGCGCGTGGGCGCTCTGGGGCGCGATCGCGCTCGTGATGTACTACGTGCTGGACTGCGTCGACGGGGAAGTCGCGCGCTGGCAGAAGGTCGTGAACGTCCAGTGGGGCTACTACGACTACCTGTTCCACATGATCATCAAGCCGCTCGCGTTCTTCGGCGTCGGCGTCGGACTGTGGAACGAGCTGGGCGCGAGCTGGCCGCTCGGCGCGGCGTTTTGCGCGGCCACGGCGACGCTGTGGCGCAAGATCCTGATCGAGATCCCGGGCATCCTGTTCTTGAAGGACGTGCTGCGCCGTTCGCTCGCGCGCGAGGCCGGCGCGAGCGGCTCCGCCACGGAGGAAGCACGGCTCGCGGCGACGAGCGCCGGCGGCGTGCCTCCGAGCGACGGCGCGCCGTTCCAGTTGCACTTCGATCTCGTGACGCTCCGCGCGCTGCTCACGAACTTCGACGTGGGGCTCGTCGCCTTGACGGTCGCGACCGCGCTCGATGTCGCGCTCGGGCCGTGGAACGTCGAAGGGCTCGGCGAAGTCACGGCGCGGAGCGTGTGGCTCGCCTACTACGCGGTGATCCTGCCCCTCGACTTCCTCGACTACCTGGTGACGTTCTTGCGCCGGCGGCACTTCTCGAACGAGATGACGCGCCTGCTCTCGCTCGCGCACCACTTCCGCGTCGAGAGCCTGGACCGGCGCCAGCGGTAACAGCCGCGATCCGGTCAGCTCGAAGCGCTGGCCGGCGCGTCCGGATTCGTCACGTAGAACGGCCCCATCGCGAGCGCATCGATGCGGCCGTCGAGGAACGCGCGCACCGCGTCCTCGGGCGAGCACACGATCGGCTCCTCGTGCATGTTGAAGCTCGTGTTGATCAGCGACGGGCTGCCCGAGAGCTTCTCGTGTTCCTTCAAGATGTCGTAGTAGCCCGGATTCACCTCGCGGCGGATGAGTTGCGGGCGCGCCGTGCCGTCGACGTGCACCGCCGCGGGGCACGTGCTCTTCATGAAGTCCGTGCAGTCGAAGGTCACGGTCATGAACTCCGCCGCGTGCGCCGCGCCGCCGACGCGGAAGTAGCACTTCGACGCCGCCTCCCAGAGCGTCACCGGTGCGAAGGGCATGAACTCCGTGCGGCCCAGTCGCTGGTTGAGCCACTGGTTCACCTTGGGTTCGCGGCCGTGGTAGAGGATCGAGCGGTTGCCGAGCGCGCGCGGGCCGTACTCCATGCGGCCGTCGAAGCGCGCGACGACGACGCCCTCGTGCAGCTTCTTCGCAACGTGCTGTGCGAAGTTCGCGGGCCGCTCCGCGCGCAGACCCGCGGCGTCGATCGCGGCTTTCATCTGCCCCTCGTCGAACGCCGGGCCGAGGTAGACGTTCTGGATGGATTCGCGCACGCCGCCCGGCCATGAGAGGTGCATCGCCAGCCCCGAGCCGCAGCCGCCGTCGCCCATGTTCGGGTACACGAACAGCCCCTCGACGCCCTCGAGCTCGTGGATGCGCTGGTTCATCTTCACGTTCGCCGTCACGCCGCCCGAGAGCACGACGTGGCGCGCGCCGGTGCGCTTCATCCACTCGCGCACGTAGTCGCACGCGAGCACCTCGAGCACGTGCTGGTACGCCGCGGCGACGTCGACGACGGGAAACTCCGCCGCGAGGCGCCGCGACAGGTGCACGTTGAGGTTTTGGTAGATCGCGAACTCGCCCGCCTTCGAGCGCTCGACGCGGCTCAGCAGCACGTCGCGCAGCACGCGCGGATCGCCATAGGCCGCGAGGCCGACGATCTTGCCCGCGTGGCGGTCGGGCTTGAAGCCGAGCGAACTCGTCACCATCTCGTAGAAGCTGCCGAGCGAGTGCGGGAAGCGCTGGCCGTGCAGGCGCTCGAGCCGTCCGCCTTCGCCGAGGCTCACCGAACCCGCGAGGCCGGTGCCGTAGCCGTCGAGCGTGACGACGAGCGCGCGTTCGAACCCGCTCGCGTAGTACGCGTTCGCGGCGTGCGAGAGGTGGTGCTCGCTGCGCTTCAGCTTCGCGAGCAGTCCGAGCCGTTCGAGCCCCGCCTCGAGCTCCGCCTGCCACTTCGCGTGGTCTAGGATGGCGCGCTTCGCCCAGTCGCGCGCGATGCGCCGCGCCGCGAGCCGCGACGCGCGCGGGTGCGTGCCCGCGAGGCGGTAGAACTGCTCCTTCGCCGCGCCCTTGCGCATGCGGCGGTTGGGTTCGCTCAAGCCGTGGATCGGCTCGTTGCGTTCGGGCACGCGCGCGAGCGCCTGCGCGAGGAGCGGCTCGAGCTCCGGCGGCTCGAACGCGTCCTCGAAGCGCGCGTCGGTCGCGAAGGCCGTCTCGATCGCGGCGCGCTCGCCCGCGGCGTCGAGGAACGGGTAGGCGACGACGTCGACCGCCTCGGGCGCCAGGCGCGCGAACTCGAGCGCCGCCGCGATGGCGCGCTGGGGAAAGCCCGCCTGCTGCTTCACTCGCGAATAGCGCTCCTCGCCCGACGCGAACACCACCCGTCCGTCGAGGACCAGCGAAGCGTGCGCGTCTTTGTCGAGCGGCGAAACGCCGAGGACGTTCACGGCGCCGCCACCGCGCGAACGCGGCCCCGCAACGCCTCGTACAGCTCCGCGCCGGTCATGCTGACCGCGCCGAGCGCGCCGAACATGTGCTCATAGAACGCTTCGCAGTTCGCGAAGAAGGCGCGGTGCTCGTCGGCCGTGCGAACGTAGGGCGTGCCGCCGACCGCGAAGGACGGGCTGTGCAAGCTGAACACGAGCACGCGGTCGCCGCGCTCCACGAGCGCGTGCGCGAGCCGCACCAGCTCGCCGGGCGAGTGCCCTTCGGGCGAGAGTCGGATGCGCTCCACCATCCCGGTTCGAGCGAGGACGCCCGGCAACTTGAGCGCGGCGCCCAGGCGCGAGTTGGCGAGTTCGTACAGGCGCGCGGCGCTCGAGCCCGCGCTTCCGACGAAGGCGCCCGACACCGGTACGGACAGCAGGCGCCGCTCGCGGTCGAGCCACGCGGGCTGCGTCGGCGTGTGCGTGTAGTCGGGCCCTTGCTCGCGCGTGAAATCGAAGGCCGGCGCAGCGCTGAAGTCGACGCAGTAACCGAGGTCGAGCAACGCGCGCGCGGTCCGAGGCCCGAAGCCGTAGCGTCCCGCCTGGTACGAGCACGGCCGCACGCCGAAGTTGCGCTCGAGCACTTCGGTCAAGCGCTCGAGCTTCGCACGCTCGAGTTGTTCGGGCAGGTTGCCCGGGAAGCTCAGCTCGAGCGACGGCTGTTCATCGAGCGGCGGCGTGACCCAGGGGTGCAGGTGCGCGCCGATCTCACAGCGATCGTCGCGCGCGAACTCGCGCAGCTCGCGGAAGCCGGTCTCCTGGCTCGCCACCGGAAAATCGACCACGTACGTCGGCCGCACTCCGCAGCGTTCGAACAACGCCTGGCCCGCGCCGATCGAGCGCATCGCCTCGACCGAAGTCGCATCGCGCCGGAACGGCCCGCCCCAGTCGAACTCCTCCTCCGTGCTCACCACCGTCACGACGCACAGCGGCAGTCCCGCGGTGGCCGCCGGGGCTCGCGAGGGTCCGGCATGCGGGGAGCGGTCCGAGAGTGCGAAGGCGAGCATCTCACATGGTGTTTATCTCTACTTGGCAAAGGACGCAAGTTGCACAGCCGGCCGCGGGCCCGCGGCGAGGGTGGTAAACTCCCCTCGATCGAGCCTGTTTGCGCTCGGTCGCCGGGGGAGTTCGTCGCTCGCGCCTGGGCTGTTCCGCCGCGCCGGAAACTCCCGCCAAGCCTCGAAGTTCGCCCCAAGCTTCACCCCACGCTCCACGCCGACACGCACCCCCAATGTCGCCCGGAAAATCGTTCCTTCGCGCCCTCCGAGTCGAACGCCGGCGGCGCCGCTCCGCGCGGCGCGCCGCGCCGCAGCTTGCGAGCTCGAAGGCCGGCGCGCTGGGACTCGCGGTCGCGCTCGCCGCGGGATCGGTGCACGCCAGCGACGGCCTCACGCCCGTCGGTCCGCCGTTCCTCGTGAACTCGAACGTCAACTACCACCAGTACTGGTCGCGCGTCGACATCACCGCGGACGGCGCGCGCCTGGGCTTTTCCTACAACAGCGGACAGGATCCGTTCGCGCGCCAGTTCACGAGCCAGGGCGCGCCGCTCACGGGCGACCTGGCCTGCAACCCGACGCTGCGCCAGTACATCCAGGACGAAGCGGAGACGTGCTTCAGCGTGGACGGGTATCAACTCGTCGCCTGGTCCGAGCGCTTCGGCTACGACGGCGAGCAGATGGGGATCTTCGGCACGATCTACGGGCCGAACGGCGCTGCCGTCGTGAGCGAGTTCCAGATCAACGAGCTGTGGCAAGCTTCGCAGTGGCGTCCGCTGATCTCGCGCCGGCCGGGCGGCGGCTGGATCGTGGCGTGGTCGGGCGATTGGGACGGCGACCCGTTGATGCGCATCGTCAACACCGACGGAACCTTCGCGACCGGCGACCTGCTGATCAGCACTTGGGACAACGGCGCGCAAGTCGACACGGCGCCGGCGATCTCGCCGAACGGGCGCATGTTCATGGCGTTCGTCGACTACTCGGCCTTCGGCGGAGTCGGCACGGGCACGAACCTGTGGGCGCGCCTGTACGACGCGGCCGGAGTGGCGCTGCAAGTCGCGCCGTTTCCGCTGCTCACGGGCGCGAACGCGGCCGGCGACCAGCGCGAGCCGCGCGTCGCGGCGGACGGGCTCGGGCGCTTCTTCGTCACTTGGGAGGACGCGGTGCGCGAGGGCCAGAGCTGGGGCATCTACGCGCTCGTCTACGACAACGATGCGACGTTGCTCACGCCGCAGCCGATCCACGTGAACACGACCACCGCGGGTGCTCAGCGCAACCCGCGCGTCGCCGCCGACGCGGCGGGCAACTTCGTCGTGTGCTGGGAGGATTGGTCGAGCGGAGTGGCGGACATCCGCGCGCAGTGCTTCGCTCCGGACCTTCAGCCGAGCGGCGCGGAGCTGCTCGTCGACGGCAGCGCGGGAGAACAGCGCCGGCCCAGCGTCGCCATGCACGCGACGAACGGCCAGGTCGTGTTCACCTACGACGGCGTCGGCGTTTCGATGGACGCCTTCGCGCGCCTCTACACCTCGTACCAGGCGCCGCAGGCCTACTGCACGGCCAAGGTCAACGGCCTGGGATGCACGCCCGCGATCAACTGGAGCGGCGCGCCGACCGCGAGCGGCCCCGACGACTTCCACATCGGCGCGGCGAACGTGCTGAACAACCGCAACGGGCTCTTGTTCCTCGGCTTTTCGCCCTCGGCGCTGCCTTTTTATGGTGGAACGCTGTGCGTGCAGCCGCCGGTGGTCCGCTTCGGCACGCAGGTGGCGGGCGGAAGTCCGCAGGGAAACGACTGCAGCGGCCAGTACGACTCGTTCCTTTCGCAAGCCTGGATGGCGGCGAAGGGTCTGAATCCGGGTTTGCGCGTCTACGGCCAGTATTGGACACGCGATCCGCTGTCGCCGCAGCCCGTGGGCCTCACGGACGCGGTGAGCTTCGACGTGCGGCCGTGACGGCGAGAACTTCGCGGCCCCGAATCGCGGGCGTGCGCGAACCTCGCTGGTAGATTGATCGGTTCTTCGCGGGCGTCCGAGAGCCTTCGAGCCGTTTCGCTTCCCCCACCCGCCTCCCGTTTCCCCACCATGCGCGCCTTCGTCGGAATCGCTCTCGCCCTCGTGATCGCGTGCGCCATCGCCTCCACGGCCGCCGCGCAGTCGCTGCGCGGACGGCTCGTCGCCACGGGGTTCACGCGCCTCATCTACGCCGCTTCGCCGCCGAACGATCTGCAGCGCATGTTCGTCGTCGAGCAGACCGGCAAGATCAAGATCCTGAGGAACGGCAGCGTGCTCGCGACGCCGTTCCTCGATCTCGGCACGGGCGGGCTGAACAAGATCCAGTTCGCCGGGGAGCGCGGCCTCCTCGGCCTCGCGTTCCATCCGAACTTCGCAAGCAACGGCTACGTGTTCGTGAACTACATCGCGGCGGGCAGCGGGGCCAGCGTGATCGAACGCTACACCGTCAGCGCCGGCAACCCCGACGTCGCGAACCCCGCGAGCGGCCTGGTGTTCCTCACCGTCGCGCAGCCGCAGGACAACCACAACGGCGGCTGCATCCAGTTCGGACCCGACGGGAAGCTCTACATCGGCATGGGCGACGGCGGCGGCGCTGCCGACACCGGACCGGGCCACGCACCGGTCGGCAATGGCCAGTCGCTCGCGACCTTGCACGGCAAGATCCTGCGCCTCGACGTCAACCTGCCCGCGCCGCACATCCCGCCCGACAACCCGTACTTCGGCTCGCCGAACGCGCTCGGCGAGATCTGGCACCGCGGAGTGCGAAATCCGTGGCGCTGGAGCTTCGACTCGCTCACCGGCGAGATGTACCTCGGCGACGTGGGCGAAGCTGCCTGGGAAGAGGTGAGCGTCGCGCCGCCCGGTGCGCCGAACCTCAACTTCGGCTGGCGCTGCATGGAGGGCTTCTCGTGCACCGGCCTGTCGGGCTGCACCTGCAACGCCGTGGCGCTCACGCGGCCGGTGCACGCCTACCCGGGCAGTCAGGGTTGCGCGGTCATCGGCGGCTACGTGTACCGCGGCTCGGCGATCTGCGGCCTGCAGGGCACGTACTTCTTCGGGGATTACTGCTCGTCGCGCATCTGGAGCTTCCGGCTCGTCGGCGGCCAGGTGACCGAGTTCGTCGACCGCACGCCCGAGATCGAACCCGCCGGGGGCTCGGTGAGCCTGGCGACGCTGAGCTCGTTCGCCGTCGACGGCGCGGGCGAGCTGTACGTGCTCGACTACACCGACGGCGACATCTACCGCATCGAGAACTCCGTCGCGCAACCGGATTGCGACGCCGACGGCTCGCCGGATGCGTGCGAGCTCGCGGCAGGGACCGAGCAGGACTGCAATGCGAACAACGTCCCCGACTCGTGCGAGATCGCGTCGGGCCTCGAGCGCGACTGCAACGGAGACGGGACCCCGGACAGCTGCGAGATCGCCGCCGATTGGGAGCTCGACTGGAACCAGAACGGAAGCCTCGACTCCTGCGAGTGCCCGGGCGGCGCGCCGCCGGTCGCGTACTGCACCGCGAAGGTGAACTCGCTCGGCTGCACGCCGTACGTGCAGTCCACCGGGTATCCGAGCGCGTCGCTCGCGCTGCCGTTCTGGATCGGCGCGAAGAAGATGCTGAGCCAGAAGACGGGCATGATGATGTACGGCTACTGGGTGAACCCGGTGCCGTTCCAGGGCGGTTGGGCGTGCGTCGGCGCGCCGATCCGCCGCATGCCGCCGCGCCCGACGGGCGGCTCGCAGACGACCGTCAATTGCTCGGGCCTGCTCGTCTACGAGTTCAACACGTACATCGCCTCGGGCGTCGATCCCGCGCTGCAGCTCGGACAGGAACTCACGCTCCAGTTCTGGTGCCGCGACCCGGGCGCGTCCTTCGGCGCGAGCCTGTCGAACGCGCTGCGCGCGCGGATCTGCCAGTGACCGCCCGTCGGTGAACCCCGTTTCGTGAACACGTTTTGCGACGTCCGCTGCGCGAGGAACCGAACGCGATGGCGATGAGCCACTTCGAAATCGGCGGCGGCGCAGGGGCGCTCGAAGTGGAGCTCGCGAGCTCGCAGGGCTCGCTGCGCGACCTGCGTCCGCTTCCGCGGCCGCGCCGCGTGCTGCTCGCGGATCCGGCCGAGTTCGACGTCGCCTATGCGATCAACCCGCACATGCTGAGCGGGTCCGGCGAGCTCCAACGCGTCGACCGCGAGCTTGCGCGGGCGCAGTGGAGCGCGTTGAAGAGCGCCTTCGAGGCGAGCGGGCTCGAGGTGCACGTCGCGGGCGCGCTGGGCGGCCAGCCCGACCTCGTGTTCTGCGCCAACCAGGCGCTGCCGGTCCCGCGCGGCGCCAGCGTGCTCCGCCGGCCGCTCGCGCTCGCTTCGAACATGCGCTGGGCGCAGCGCCGCGGCGAGGTCGGACACATCCTGGGCGCCCTGGGCCGGCTGGGATACGCGCCTCGGCGGCTCGCGACCCTCGCGCCGCTCGAGGGCATGGGCGACGGCCTGTGGCACCCCGGCCGCGCGCTCTTGTGGGCAGGCGTCGGGCCCCGCTCGACGCGCGCGGCTTGGAACGCCGTCGAGCGCTGGATCGACGCCAAGGTCGAGCACCTCGAGCTCGTCGACCCCGACTTCTACCACCTCGACACGGCGCTGGCGCTGCTCGACGAACGCACCTGCCTCTGGCATCCCGACGCCTTGTCGCGCGATTCGCGGCGGCTCGTCGAGCGCCGTATCCCGCGGCGCATCGAAGCGGATCGCGGCGAAGCTCGCGCGCTCCTCGCGTGCAACGCTTGCTGCCCGGACGGACGGCGCGTGCTGATCCAGCGCGGCTGCGAAGTCACGAGCCGCCGATTGCGCGCCGCGGGCTACGAGGTGGTCGAGCTCGAGACCGGCGAGTTCCTCAAGTCCGGCGGCAGCGTGTTCTGCATGAAGCTGCTCGTGTGGTGAGCGCCGCCCCTTCTCCGCCGCCCACGCTCTCGCGGTCGACTCCCGCGTTCGACCCTGGCGGTCAACTCTCGTAGCGCAGCCGCACGTTCTCGCGGCCCATCTCCTGCAGGCGCTCGAGCTCCTTCTTGAGCCCCATGTGGTGCGCCTTCGACACCACGCTCTTCACGGAACGCCCGAGGCGCTGCGCGATGTCGAGGTTCGCGGTGCGCGGGTACAAGTCGCGCAGCAACGCGAGCTCTTCGGTGCTCCAGCGCGGCATGCGCGTGGCGCCTTCGCCGGCGACGCGGCGCACGAAAGCCTTGTCCTTGGCGAGGCACAGCTTGGCCGCCTGGCGCTCGACGGCCTCCATCGGCCGTCCGAAGATCGCCGCGAGGTCCGCGTCGCTGCGCGTGCCGTACAGACGCCGGAGTTCCGCGTTTTCCTCGCGCGTCCAGCGCGTGTTCTGCTGGATGCGGCCGAGCTCGAAGATCTGCTCCTGAACCTCGTTCAGGTCGCGGCCGAGGATGCGCGCGATCGTCTCGGGCGCCGACGCGCCGAGGTAGCGCTTGAGCTGCTGGATATCGGACGCGGTCCAGGGACCTTGCTTCTGCGCGTCGCGGAACAGTTCTTCCGCCATCTTGCGCACGGATTGCGCGGAGCGACCGAGCTCACGCGCGATGGTCTCGTCCGGCCGCAGGCCGTACGAATCGCGCAGCCGATCCAATTCCGCGCGCGTCCAACGTCCTTTGCGCCGCCCGCGCTCCGCTTCGTCGCCCCAGTGGAACCGATGCACCCGTCCTCCTTCCGCGGCATGCGGTCGATGCGGGGCCGACTATACCGCGAGAGTTCGCGCGCGGAAGTCCGCGCCGCTTTCCTCGCGCAGATCAGCCCGAATTGAGCGTGTCCCGAATTGAGGACAAAACGCGCTTCACGCCCTCGACCGATCCTTGCGCCAGGGCGTCGACCGCGAGCTGGCGCATGTCGGCGAGCGTCGTGCGGCGCAGCGCGGATTTGATCTCCGGCAGGAAGTAGGGCGCGACGCTGATGGAGTCGTACCCCATCCCGAACAGCATGAGCGCGGTCGCGGGGTCGTCCGCCATGTCGCCGCACACGGCGCACGGTTTTCCCGCAGCATTCGCGACCCGCGCGATGTCCGCGAGCGCGCGCACGACGGCCGGATGGTGCGGCTCGTAGAGCTTCGCGACCCACGGATTGTCGCGGTCCACGGCCAGGATGTACTGCACGAGGTCGTTCGTGCCGACGCTGAGGAAGTCGACGTGCTGCACGATGCGCTCGAGCGCGAAGAGCACGGAGGGCACCTCGACCATGATGCCGACGGGCGTGTCGCGCTCGACTTCGAAGCCCTGGTCGAGCAGCGTGTCGCGCACGCCGGCGAAGATCTTGTGCACCGCCTCGATCTCCTCGAGGCCGCCCACCATCGGCAGCAGCAGCCGCAGCTCGTTGCCGAATCCCGCGCGCAGCGCCGCGCGCAGTTGCACGCGCAGCAGATCCTGCCATTCGAGGCACACGCGGATGCCGCGCCAGCCCAGCGCCGGGTTGACCTCGTGCGGCGTCTGGAAGTAGCTGAGGCGCTTGTCGCCGCCGATGTCGAGCGTGCGCAGCGTGAGCGGCTTCGGCGCCATGCGCTCGAGCACGCGCCGGTACATGCGGAACTGCTCGTCCTCGCTGGGGAACTGCGGCCGCTCCATGTACAGGAACTCGGTGCGCAGGAGCCCGACGCCGTCGCTCTGGCGCACGTCGAAGATGTCGAAGTCGTGGACGCTCTCGATGTTCACGAACACCGCCTTGTGCACTCCGTCGGCGGAGAGCGCGGGCAAGCCGGCCTGCTCGGCGAGCGACGCACGGCGCGCTTCGAGGCGCGAACGGCGCTGGTGGAACTCGACGATCTGCTGCTCGTCGGGGCGCAGCTCGACCACGCCGCGGCCGCCGTCGACCGCGATGGTCATGCCCTGCTCGAGGCGCGTGAGCAGCCCGGGCAGGCCGACGACGCACGGCACGCCGAAGGCGCGCGCGAGCACCGAGGCGTGCGAGAAGCGGCCGCCGACCTCCGCGACGACGCCGAGCAAGCGGCTGCGCCCGACGGCGGTGATCACCTGCGGCGTGAGCACCGCCGCGGCGAGCACGACCTTGTCCGTGGAGCCCTGCAGGAACGCGGGCGCGACGTTCATCAGCTCCTGGAGCACTTCGCGCCACGGATCGGCGAGGTCCGCCGAGTAGCTCCTGACGCTGTTGCCCTCCATGCCGCGCAGCGTCTGCTCGAGCCGCCCGATGAGCTGGTGCACCGCCGTTTCGGCGTTGACGCGCTCGCCGCGGATCGTGTCCTCGACCTCGCGGGTGGCCCCGGCGTCGGCCAGGATCATGCGGTGCACGGCGAAGATCTGCGCGTCGCGCTCGGAGGACTCGCGCGCGACCAGTTGCTGGCGCCGCTGCAGCTCCTCGCTGGCCGCCGCCACGGCCCGCCGCAGGCGCTCGATCTCCGCGTTCAGCTCGACCTCGGCCACCGACCAGGTCGGAACCGCGTCGGGCGCGGCGCGAACCACGTGGACGGGCCCGATTGCGAGACCGGGGGAGACCGGTACGCCGTGGACGGTGCGTGCGCGCGCCATGCGGGGTGGTTCGGGGTCGAGAGCGGGGCCTGGGGGCGGGACAGCCGCACTCTAATCGATCGCCTCAGCGGGGAAAGAACTTCGCGCGGCGCGGGCTCGGAGCTTCGCGGCGCCAAGTGGGCTTCAGGCGAGCGGCCGATTCTTCCGACCCAGCCTGTGTCGCAGCGAGGGGGAAGCGAACGAGCCCAGCACGCGACGAAAGTCCATGCCGAAGCCCCAGCGAGGAACGTCCGTGCAAAAGCCTGCCTCCCTCGAGTCGCAAGTCGAACTCGATCCCCACGATGCCCCCGCCGCGCCGCGCCCCGCGCCCGCGCAGGCGCGCTCGAGCGGCGGAGGCGACTCCGTGCTCTGGATCCTGCTCGGACTCGGCTCGCTCTCGGTCGGCGTCCTCCTTGCGGCCGCGCCGAACATCTCCTGGACGGCGAGCAAGATCGCGGAACGTCTCGCGGGCATGGGCGTGCACTCGGGCGTCGCGGTCGTCGGCGGCCTGACGCTGATGGTGCTCGGCCTGATCCGGCGCGGCCAGAACGCGGCGCGCGCCGAACTGCAGTACGACTCGTCGCTCTTGTTCGAGCAGATCGCGAGCGAGCTGATCGAGATCCGCGGCGCGCTGGAGAGCTCGACCGCGCGCGGCGAACGCCTCGAGGCCCGGCTCGACGACCTCTCGAAGGACCTGCTGCTCGCGCGCGAAGCGCTGAGCGGCGAGCTGCAAGCCCTGACGGCGCGCGAAGGCAACAGCAGCGCGCTGTTCCAACTCGCGAGCGGCCTCGACAAGCTCGGCTTGCGCGTCGAGCAGCGCCTGCGCCTGCACCACAGCACGCTGCAGGAGAGCGTCGACGAGCTCGCCGCCACTCTCGAGCACTCGCGCCGCAGCCTGGAAGAGCAGATCCACGCGCTGAGCGCGACCCAGTACGACGCGCCCCAACACGACGCCGCCGAGTACGACGCGCCCGCCGGCTACGAAGCGGCCCCGTACGAAACCGAGCAACCGGAAGCGGCGGCCTACGAGAGCGCGACGGGCGAAGTCATCGCCCGCGACACGACGCCGCTCGAACTCGCGGCGCAGCATGCGCGCGACGAGGCGCAGCAAACGAGCGCCCCGCAGGCCCAGGACAACTCGAACTCGCTCGGGCTGCTCGACCAGTTCGACGATGTCGCGCCGGCGCTGCCGACGCCGAACGCCGCCGCGCCCCAGCGTGCGCTCGAGCAGGACTTCGGCTCGAGCCGCGGCGAGACGCACGTCGAGCTCGACCGCGCGGCGCGCTCGCTGCGCACCGACGCCACCTGGGACGAGCAGATGATGGTCGAGCACCAGGACCTCGACACGAAGACCAAGCTGCTGCAGCTCGAATCGTTGCTCAGCGACGAGCGTCTGCGCTCGGCGCTCGAAGCGATGCGGCGCCAGCCCTGAGCGCCGCGCTCCTCCGCGGAGCGCAGCGAGTCGTTTCAAGCGAGACGGACCGCCCGAAGCGGTCCGTCTTCGTTTCCGGGTGCTGCCCCAGTCGCGGCTGCGGGCCGCGATCCGCGCGCGCCGCGCGGCTACTCGGCCTTGGGTTCGGTCTCGCTCCCAGCCGCGGAGTCCGATCCCGAGTCCGTCTTGGTGGCCGCGTTGGCTTGCGGCGCGGGCTCGGCCGCCTTGAAGAACTTCGCGAAGGGCTTGTTGCCGACCTTCGAGGAGAGCGAGCGCATGTCCTCGGGCGAGAGACGTTCGTCGCCCTCGCCGCGCTCGCGCGGTCCGCGACCGCCGCGGCCGGAGGGCGGCCCGCCGCGACCGCCGCCGCCACCGCCTCCACCCCCGAAGCCTCCGCCGCCGCCGCCGAAGCCGCCGCCGCCCTGCGGACGTCCGCCGCCGCCGCGACCTCCTCCGCCGAAGCGACCCCCCTTCTTGCCGGTGACCAGGCCGTCGCGCCGCGTCGTCGCCGCACGCACCGGCGCCGCCGGCTCCTGCGGACGCTCGTCGAAGCGCCCACCGCGTCGGTCGCCGCGCGGCGGGCCGCGACGCTCGCCACCGCGCTCGCCGCCTCGATCGCCCTCGCGCCGTTCGAAGGGCCGCGGCGCGCGCTCGGGCTCGGGCACGTGCTTGAGCGACAGCGCCACACGCGGCGATGCGCCGTCGATCACGCGCAAGCGCACGCACTGTCCGATGCTCACCAGTTCGCGCGCGTCGCGCACGTAGCGCTCGGAGATCTCGCTGACGTGCACCATGCCGTCCTGCTCGAGCCCGATGTCGACGAACGCGCCGAAGCTCGCGACGTTCGCGATCACGCCCTCGATCACGCGGTCCTTCGACAACGTCACGCGGTCGGTGTCGTGGGACAAGAAGCGCGGCAAGTGCATCGGCGGACGCGGATCGCGGCCGGGGTGCCACAGCTCGCGCATCAGGTCGCGCCA
>CALFYL010000415.1 GCA_937952135.1 uncultured Planctomycetia bacterium | reverse complement strand
CACTCGGCAAAGGACCGGCCGCACTCGAATTGCGGCTGCGGCGGCCGCCGGCGTCGAGGAATCACGGAGAGGCGCCGGGTCTCGCCGTCGGGCTCGAAAAGACGGCGAACCGGCTTGATGGGTCACAGTCGGTATTGATCGAGACCCTGAAAATGGATTCGATGGGGGGCATGAAGACCACCTCCATCGACAACGCAGTTCGCGCCCGCATCGAAACCTTCACAGCGGAGATCTCCGCGCTGGTCCGAGCTTCGGCGCTCGAAGCCGTCCACAACGCGCTTGGCGCGACACTCACGGTGGCGCCCTCCGAGCCCGCGAAGCGCGGACCGGGCCGCCCGCGCAAGAGCGGTCAGCCGTCTCCGATCGTCCAATCCAAGCGCGGCGGCAAGCGCGCCAAGCGCACTCCCGAAGACGTCGCGAAGATGGGGGAGGCGGTCGTCGCTTACGTCGCCAAGCATCCGGGCGAATCGGTCGAGCAAATCGGCAAGGCCCTCGGTGCGAAGACCAAAGACCTCGCGCTCCCGATCATCCGCATGATCGAAGCGAAGAAGCTGAAGACAAAGGGCGAGCGCCGCGGGACGAAGTACTTCACGAAATAAGGCCTGGCTGCGTTCGCGCGGCGAGCGCAGAGCGCCTGTTGCACTTGCGCGAGCGGTTCACGGCCTCGTCGGCCTGACCCGCTCGCGCTGCATTTCGATTCGCTCGGTGCTGGTGGCGGCGAGAGCGGGCTCCGATCGCGACACGCCGAATCAGCACGCCGCGCACTCGGAGTCCGAAGGCGCTTTACGGAGTGAGCATCTCGGCCGACGGTCAGCCGCCCGTGCGCACGACCTCATGCCGTGAACGCACGCCGTGGTTGCGACGTGGTCTCGCCCAGCGACTAGTTCTCGCGAAGGGCGGCGATCGTGTTCGCGACGTTCTCCGCATCGCGGCAAGGGCCGTGTGCGCCGCCCTGCATCGTGCGTAGCGACTCTCGAAGCTGACGGACCGCAGCACCGGCTGGGCTCGGTCGGCGACAGCGAGGCATTGTCGAAGGCGCCCGAGAGCGCGAGGCAGCTCTCGAGCCGTGCGGCCGATCCCGCCGGCATGCCGAGGAGGTTCGGAACGAAGTGCGGAACTCCGCTCACTTGGCGTCGGCGGGCTTGGCCCGCGCGGATTCCACCTTCGCGGCCCGCGCGGCCAGCTTGCCTTCCTCGTGGTCCTTCGCGAGCTCATCGAGTCTCGCATGGACGAACTTGGCGTCCTTCTTTCGCAGTGCGCGATAGACGCGAGCCACTTGCAGAAGCCCGGAGTAAGGATCGTCGCGCCACACGTGGGTTTCGAGCTGGCTGCGAAAGCTCCCCGCGATGTAGCCGAGCAGGACGATGTCGGCCGCCGCGTACGGCTGTTCGTCCCCGAACCAGAAGGCTACGCCCTGGTCGATCACGACGTTCGCATCGGAGTGCTCCTCGGCGTGCGCGAGCACGGCCTTGCGCAAGTCGGCGCTCGCTCCTACCGGATCGCCAAGGAACAGGTCGATGTCGGCGAGCATCGCGCGCTCGTCGACGGCTCGCGCTTCGCTCGGGGCGGCGTGAAGCGACAACAGGAGCAACATCGCAAGACCGAGCAGCGTGACGAGCGTGCGCATGGCAGTTTTCTTCGGGACGGAGGTGCGGGCGAAACCGCCTTCACGGTAGCGCGGGACGAGTCACGTGGTGAGTTCGGCCGGGAACTCGCGCTCGATGCCCGTGAGCTGCGCCGCCCAGCCGCGCCGAACGCCCAGCGACTCGAGGGCCCTCTGGCGAGCGCACCACGAAACCCAACGAGGTTCGAAATCGCGGATCCCTGCATCGACTCGACGTCATGAAGCAGCGGCCGAGTCCCAGCCAGCGTTCTCGCAGGGCGAAATCGAAGGCCGAGAGCGCGCTTCGCTCGCGCAAGTCGGACTCTCGGTGGAATCCTCGTTCTTCCACGTGGAAGCCAGCCCTCTGCTCGGTGGCCGCCAGGAGGAGCGAACTGTCGCCGAAGCGCTGCGAGACTCTTCGCGCGACGCACGTACAGATCGAATCGTCGGGCGGATTCCTGCATCGACCGAATACCTGTCCGAGCGGATCTCACGCATCGGCAACCACAAGCGAGGACGCATGGGGAGACTCAAGGATGCCAAGGCCGCCTTGGAGCGAGCTGCTACCGAGATGGGGCGATTGCACGGCGAGGAGGCGCGGTTGCTTCGGGAACTCGCGACCTTCGCGGGCGGACCCCAAGTCGGCACCATGCAAGTGATGGCGAGTCAGTTCGCAGTGCGTCTCGAGCGCGTTCAGGCCGAGCTCGCGCGTGCAAGCCAAGTTCACGACCGGGCAATCGCGGAGATGGCTGCGGCGTTGAAGGCCAAGGACCCGATCACCTGGAAATGAGCGGACGCTGGCGAGTCGCTCGTCCAAGAGACGGCCGACTCGCCGCCCGCGGTTCGGATTCTCGAGCATCGCGTCGGCGTACCGCCGCGAATCACCTCGTCCGACCTCTGCGCGAGAAGTGCGTCGAACGTCCCGCGGAACCTCAGATCACGGACAGACCACAAACTCGAGCGCGTCGGACAGGTTCGAGCTCTTCGGGCTGCCCGGGTCGCGGAACCAGCCCTGAAGCTGCACACGCTCGCCGCCTTGGAACGACGCCCCGAGCGCGCCCGGCGTGGTCGCCACGAAGGCGTTCCAGTCGAGCGAGAGCTGGCCGTCGCATTGGCTCGGCGTCCCGCCTGAACTCTGCGCCGGGGTGCGCTGGATCGGAGACTTGACGCACACGAAGCTCGAGCTCGCGCCCCATTGGAAGCTGACGCGGCCGCTCGCGCCGTAGAAGATCAGCCCGCTGCGCATGCCTTCGACGTTCGACACGAGGACGTCGAAACCCGATGCAGCCGATGCGCTCGGCGCGCCGCTGGACGAGGCGCTGGCGACGCAGCCGTGGCTCGTCGTGCCGGCCGTGCAGAACGTCGCGGTCAGGCCGCAGTCGACGTCGAACAGCGCGGCGATTTGGAAGCCGCCGGAGTCGAGGTCGTAGTAGCGCTTCTGCGGCTCGAGCAGCGAGAGCGGTTGCAAGTAGCCGCTGCCGCCGCTGACCACCGCGGCTCCGTCGTCGAGCAACGCCGCCGAGTGCCACACGCCCGATTCGACGTCGACGTACTCCGAGCCGGCCGGCGGCGCGGGCAGCGCAGCGCCCTGGCCGACGAACGTGAGTTGACCGTCGCTGCGCCGCAAGTTGGTGAAGAACTCGCCGGCGTCGATCTGCACGTACTCCACGCCGGGCGGCGGCGCGGGGATGTTGCACTGGCCCCAGGAGTTGTCGCCGAACGCGATCACTTGCCCGTCGCTTCGACGCACGACGCTGTGCACCTCTCCGGCGGAGATCTCGACGTAGCTCACGCCCGCCGGCAGAGGCGGCACGTTCAACTGGCCTGAGGAGTTGGAGCCGAAGGCCGCGACTCGTCCGTCGCTGAGCAGCGCGAGGGAGTGGTAGGCGCCGGCAGAAATGGCGACATGGGATGCGCCCGGCGGCGGCGCCGGAGCATTGCACTGTCCGTGGCCATTGGCGCCGAAGCCGACGACCCAGCCGTCGCTGCGAAGTGCGAGGCTGTGCTCCTTGCCGCCGGAGATTGCTGTGTACGTCACACCCGCCGGCAGGGGCGGCGCGTCGCACTGGCCGAGAAACTCTTGGCCCCAGCCCAACACCTCGCCGTCCGAAGCCAGCGCGAGGATGTGAAACTCGCCCGTTGCGACATCCACGAACTCGCGACCGGCGCCCAGCTCGGGCGCATTGCACTGCGAGGCGTCGTTCGAGCCCCAAGCAGCTACCGAGCCGTCGCTGCGCAGCGCGACGGTGTGGCGGATGCCGGCTCTCACAGCGACGTACGTCTCGCCCGCCGGCAGCGCCGTCACGTCGCACTGCCCGTCGCTGTTGAGGCCCCAGGCGACGATCTGTCCGCTGCTCGTCAGACCCGCGGAGTGGAAATCGCCCGCCGTCAGCGCGACGAAGCTCTGGCCGGCGGGCAGAGCAGGGACGTTGCACTGGCCGTTGGCGTTCAAGCCCCAAGCCACGACGACTCCGTCGCTGCGGCGCGCGAGCGAGTGGAAAGGGCCGCACTCGAGGTCCACATAGCTCACGCCCGCGGGCAACGGCGGCACGTCGCACTGTCCGTCGTCGTTGATGCCCCACGCGAGCACGAGACCGTCGCTCCGCCGCGCCGTGCTGAAGGCCCCCCCCGCACCGACCTCGACGAACGTCAGGCCAAGCGGAGGAAAGGGCGCATCGATCTGGCCGTACTGGTTCGAGCCGGACGCACGCAGCGTTCCGTCATTCAGCAGCCCGAGCGAGTGGTATCCACCGACGGCCACGTCGACGTACCACAGCAACGGACCCACCGAAGGCAGACTGGCCTGTCCCGGGACGCTCGTCGGTCCCCATTTGACCCATTGGTTGTCGCTGCGCAGACCGATGCAGTGGTTGCGACCGGAGGCGATCTTCGTGTACGTGACTCCGGGCGGCGGAACCGGCGGGTTGCAGTGGTTGCTGTTGTTGCGGCCCCAGGCGACGAGCTCGCCGTTCGGACGCTGCGCATAGGTGTGGTCGGCGTTCGACCACAGCGCGACGAACGGACCGCGGTTCCAGTCGCTGTTGAAGACACGCGAGCCCCAACCGGCGATGCCGCGCTGTGCAGGAGCCGTCGAGGCGCCGAGGGCTGACGCTGCGACGACGCAGATCCATGCGCGCGCCGTGACCACGGAACGGACGAGATCGGAAGGCGTCAGCGGCTTCATGGCGGCGTGGGAGTGGGTCTCGGAGGCGCGGGACGGATAAAGAGGCGCGTGCGCGCGAGCAGGCCTGTGTAGACGTTAAGAGGCGCCATGCTTCGTCGAATGGCACTTTGGCGAGCTTGCTTTGTCACCAGGAAACCCGTGCGCAACGCAGATGCCGACCGCGCCGAGTTCCGATGCGCTTCTGTCCTACCTTCGCGCGCTTGGACTCGCGACGGAAGCTCTTCAGCGGCTGCTAGCGCCGCACTCGCGGCGGCGTCACATCGGTCTCCAGCGTCGTGCGACCTTCGCCGGACGCGCGGCGACTCTGGGTTCACGAGCAGGTGTTCGCTCGCACGCCGGGATGCGCGATCGCCGTCACGAAGTCGCCGTCCGCTTGCTCGCGGCGTTCACGCTCCGTTCAGCGTGCTAGACTCCTTCGGGCGGGTGGCGGAACCAGGAATCACGCCGGTTCCACAGGAGGAAGAGCTATGCGACTTGCGACGTTCGGTCTGATCTCGGCGGCCATCGTTCTCACGGCCTCCAGCGTTCGCGCAGGCGACTGGTACGTGGATGCGGTGGGCGGCAGCGACGCGAACAGCGGCGCGACTCCGGCGCAAGCGTGGCGCACAATCACCAAAGCCCTGGCGTCGACTCGCACGCTGCAGCCCGAGCGAATCCATGTCGCCGCGGGGCTGTACGACGCGGCGCTGGGCGAGCAGTTCCCCTTGTGGCTGTGGGAGGGACAGGCGTTGCTCGGCGCGGGTGTCGGCGCGACGAGGCTGGTCTCGAACGAGTCCGGCGCACTCATCGTTCAGCACTATCCGGCTCTGCCCTTTTCGGAGTTCACAGCCAATACCTACGTTCAGGCGCTTTCCATCTCGGCCACGCACACACCCTTGTGGGTCAGCTCGAGTTGGGGGCCGGTGCGCGCCGAGTTTCGCGACCTCGAAGTGAGCGGCGGCTCTCTCCGAGGCATCCTCGTCAACGGAACTGGTTCCAGCGGAGTCGGCCTGGGGATCGAGCCCGTCTTCGAGCGCGTCGACTGCCACGGCAACAACGTCGGCCTCGGCGTTGGAGCTGGCGACGTCGTCGTCCGTGACTCGCGGCTGCACCACAACGCGCAAGCCGGGCTTCAACTCAGCACGGGCGTGTTGGCCTCCTGTCGCGTCGAGCGCACGCGGCTCGATTCGAACGGAGTGTGGGGACTCGACGTCCAGGCGAATTTCTGGAGTCCCGCCGCGTGGGGACACGTCGAGCTGGAAGCGGACGGCTGTGAGATCGCGGGGAACGGCGGCGGCGCTCGGCTGCTCGTCGAGTCGCCCCAGCAGGCGGGAGCCGATTCGCGGCTGACTCTCATCCAATGCACGGTGGGAGGCAACACGGGCGAGGGCGTGGCGGACTCCGGCTCAGGCTGCGAAGTGACGCTCGAGGAGTGCGTGCTCGCGTCGAACGGCGATGACCTGAACGTGCTGGGGCCGCACTTCTTTCCGCGCAACTGCCTGATCGAGGACGGCGACGCCGCCGGGTTGAACGGCTGCTTCGCGGCGGCTCCGCAGTTCGTGAATCCTGCGGCGGGCGATTTCCGACTGACGTGGAACAGCCCGTGTGTCGATCGGCCCGGCCTGCCCGCGTACGCGGGCGCGCTCGACGTCGCGGGGCGTCCGCGCTCGATCGACGGGGACCTGGACACGCAGCCTTCGCGCGACCTCGGCGCCCACGAGTTCGCGCCGCTCGAATTGCGCGGCCCGGCGCACATCGGCCAGCCGTTGGTGCTCGAGTGCTGGGGTCCGCAGGGGGCCGCGACCACCGTGTATTTCTCGCGCCACCCGCTGCAAGTCGCCCCACAAAGCACGCCGTTCGGCGAGTTCTGGCTCGACCCCAACTCGTTCGGCGTGTTTCGAGTCACGACGGCCGGCGCGTTGAGCCCCGGGCTCGTCCAGCGCAGCATCCCAAACGCGCCCGCGCTCGTCGGTCAGTCGTTCTCGTTCCAGTCGCGATGTGCGTCGCCGAACGCGCCCAACGGACTCGCCTACTCGAACCCGATCGCGGTCGTCATCGAGCCTTGAGCTGCGTGCGAGACGGCGCGTTCGGGCGAGTCCTCTCGTGGACTCAGCCTCGACGCGCTTTCTCGATCGACGCGACGTCGATCTTCTGCATCGACAACATCGCCGCGAAGACGCGCTCGGCCGCGGCGCCGCCGCCCGCCAACGTTTCGGTGAGCACGCGCGGCGTGATTTGCCAGGAGACGCCCCAACGGTCCTTGCACCAGCCGCACTGGCTCTCCTGTCCGCCGTTCTCGACGATCGCGTTCCAGTAGCGGTCCGTCTCCTGCTGGTCGTCGGTCGCGATCTGAAACGAGAACGCCTCGCTCTGCCGGAACGTCGGTCCGCCGTTCAGGCCGAGGCACGGCGTGCCGAACACGGTGAATTCCACCGTCAGAACGTCGCCCTTCTTGCCGCTCGGGTAGTCGCCGGGCGCCCTGTGAACCGCGGTGACTTTGCTGTCGGGAAACGTGGCGGCGTAGAAGCGCGCGGCGTCCTCCGCGTCCTTGTCGAACCACAGGCAGATCATGTTCTTGGCTTTCATGACCTCCTCCTGAGTCGTTGATCACGGACCGTCGTAGCAGCCGGACTCGAGCGGCAGAAGGCGCGGCCGGCGATCGAGGTCGTCGAAGACGGCCCACAGCGGGTTCCCGCTGCCGATCAGCACGCCGCCGGCCTTCGGGCGCGCGTTGCGTTGCGCCGCGTCCCAGCTCACGTCGACGAAGTCGGCGAGCCCGACGCCTTGCACGAACCCCAGGGGCGATGCGCCGCTGACGCTGCCGAGCACGACGTTGCCGCCGAGCTGCACGCCCGTCGAGCCGGAGCTGAACTGCACCGCGGCGCCTTGGCTGTAGACGACATTGTTGGCGAACACCATGCCCGGCCTGCCGCCCCAAGACACCAGACTCGCCCCGCGGCCGCTGTTGACGATCGTGTTGTGCACGAAGGTCAGGTCGCGGGTCTGGCCCTGGTGGTCGTGGCTCGAGAAGCCGTTCAGCCCGTTCATCAGCAGGTTGTTCCGAACGATGGCCTCGCCCTGCACCTGCATCACGCTCTCAGTGGAGTTGAAGCAGATGTTGCGCTCGACGATGTTGGGCGGATTGCCGCCGGCGCCGTAGAGCAGAATGCACGGGTACTTCGTGTCGTGCACGACGTTGTCGGCGATCCAGTTGTTGAACGAACCCTGCTTGATCTCGATGCCGTCGCCTTGCGAGCCCCCGGTGTTGAACACGCGGTTCAGGGCGATCACCGAGTCGCGCATCACGGCCGATGCGTTGTTGCCGCCCAAGTAGAAGCCCTCGCCGCTGCCCAGGATGTCGTGCACTCGATTGCGGGTGAAATGCAGATGGTTCGTGTCGACGACGTTGGCGGTGACACCGTTGGCGGCGCAGTGGTGGATGTGGCATCGATCGACCCAGATGTGCGATCCGTCGTGGATCCGCAGGCCGGCGCTGCCTCCGCGGATTTCGAGCTGCTGCAGCGCCAAGTAGCGCGCCGGGCCGCCCGAGCCGACGTTCACCGTGTTCTGGCCAGCGTCCGAGCGCGTGATCACAGGCCTGGCGCCGGGAAGTCCCAAGATCCTGATCGGCGCCTGCGCGGTCCCCTGCAGGTTGAGGGTGAAGAACGAATCGACGAACCACGTGCCGGCGCCGAGCACCAGGGCTTGCCCGGGCGTCAGCGACTGCGCCAGCGCCTTGAACGCGGCGCCATTCTGCTGCGGCGACTTCTGGAGGTCGTAGGCGAGGTGGAGCACTTGCGTCGGCCGAATGCGCGCCCACGGCGGGTCGTACGCGCTCGACGCCTGGAGCGCTTCGGGTCCGTGCGTCTCGCCCCAAGGGTCGTCGCTCGCGACGCGCTGGAAGCTGGAGGCGAGAAGAAGCAGGAGCGACGCGACCGCGGCCGTGCTGGCGCCGCGCGATAGGCGAAAGGTCATGGATCGGGTTGGCCGAACGGCCGCAGTGGTCTGCGCTCGGGACGCGCGCCTGCTTCCTTCAACTCGGCTCGGCGGATTGTTGCCCACGGTGCGAGCGCTCGCAGATAACGATGCGCTCAACCCCGCGCATGTGACGGCATCGTTCGCGGCGTCGCTGGCCAAGACGCGCGCGCGTAAGGCCGAAGTCGCTCGCGAGCGCCGAGCCGACAGCCGTCGGTGGTCCAGGGAGATCGCGCCGCGGCGCTCGAGAAACGCGCGAGGCCAGCCGCGCGAAGCGGCTGGCCCCACAAATCAAGCACATTCGACGTCAGCGCCGAGTGGACGCGTGCACTCACATCACGGCATCACGGTGTACTCCAGTGCGTCGGTCAGCGAAGAGTTGCTCGGGGCCGCATACCCCGGATCGCGTCCCCAGAACTGGCAGTTCACCCGGGTTCCGGTGATCTGCAGATCGGGCAGAGGGTTGCCTCCCAGGGCGCCGGCGGCGAAGGCGTTCATGTCGATCGAGTAGACGCCCGAGCAGTCGCTCCCGACCGGCGAGCCGCCCGAGTTCACCGCGATTGCGCGCTTGATCGGCGGCTGGACGCAGAGGAAGCCGCCTTGGAACGGGATCGCGGAGGGGCCGTTGATCCCATAGATCAGGATCCCTGCCTTGTTGTTGAGCACATTCGCCCCTGTCACGGTGAATCCGGCGCCCGCGGACGCGCTCGGCGACCCGCTGGCGGAGATCGCCGGCGTGCAACCGAGGGAGTTCGTCTTCGCCGTGCAGTACACCGTCGACGTCGGCGTGGAAGGCAACGCGACGTAGCTCTCGCGCAGGATTTCGAACAGCGAGGGCCCGCCCGTAGCGATCACGACCCGCGTGAGACCTTCACTGCCAACTGCGACGTTCGGACGGATCGCGATGCGGCCGACGTTTGAGTGCGAGACGCCGTCGACGGTGACCGTCGCCACCATCCCGACGAACTCGATGCTCTCGATGTCGAACAGGTGCATCAAGAGCCACCAGGACATGTTGACCGGCAGGCCGTCCACGTAGATCGCCATCGCCGTCGATCCGGACTGGCTCCCGATCGAAGCGCCGGACGCGGAGTAGCACTCCACGGTCATGCCAGTCGCGCCGAGGGCCGAGAAGTCGGGGAGCAACTGCACCGTCGAGCCGAGGCTTTGGAGCGTGAGCGAGTACAGGCTCTGCTCGGGTGCTCCGCCCAAGGTTCCGCGCACATCCAGGCGCAAAGGCGGCATGCCGAGAGCGGTCGCCAGCTCGACACCGGTCTGCTCCGCGCGGGCCGGGCCGGACGCGGGTTCGACGAGATAGGCCGTCTCGCAGAAGGTCCACTCCCAGGCGTCCTCCATCCAGGACGGGCCGTTCGACGCGTCGATGGCGACTCGGCCGTCGCCCAGCGGGACGATCTTCGCGGCGCCGAGAGCTCGGTTCTGCACGCCGTCGATGCGAACGCCTTCTCGAACGAAGGTGAGGTTGGACACGCCGGCGCCGGTGAAGCTCGTGCCGGCCAATGTCGCCGCGGAAGCGCCGGCTTGCTCGGGCGTGATCTCGATCAGGTCGCAGTCCACCGGTTGTCCGGCGAGCAGCGCAAGGTTGCCGCCGGGCACCACGTCGAAGGCCTCCTTGTGGCTGGACCAGTTGCCGTTGGCGTCGCAGTACCACTCCGTGTGCATCGATTGGATCTTCGCGGGCGACATGTGATACGGCAAAGCGTCGAGGAGCGGTGACATGCCGACCTCCTCGAAGACCATTTCGCCCGCCAAGTAGGCTCGCACCGTGTAGGTGGAGACCCCGGCCATTTCCCACGTGACTTCGTAGTAGCCGTTGGGCGCGCCGATGTCTCGAACCTCGATCGAGCTCATCAGCCCCAGGCTCGCACCGGTCGCGTCGAGGCCTTCGACGCCCATGAGCAAGTGGCCGCCCGGCGCGAGGACGAGCGGCTCGAAGTGGGCGTCGAAGCCGTCGAGCTCTGCGGTGTTGATCCGCACGCCGTCCTGGCCGCTGGATCCGATGCCGGCCACGTTCAACGCGCCGGTCTGGGGATGCACCGAGAGGCTCGCGCCTCCGAGCGCCGTGTGCGTGAGACCGAAGGCGGTCGCCTGGACGCCTTGCGCCGAAGCCAGCGCGGTCGAGGACAGGGCCGTCGAGGACAAAGCGGCGAGCGTGAACAGCATGCGGCGGGCGAGGAAGGACTTCATGGCAGAGACTCCGTTCGAGGGGTTCGACCCGAGTCGTCCGGGAACGTCCCGGACCACGCCTCGAGCTGCAGTGTCCTTGTGGCGTCCCGCCCCAGGGCGGACAGCGAATCCCAAGAAAGCCGCAATCCGCCGCCGCGGCAATCCGCTCGCGAGTTGCGCTGGCACGTCGCGGCCAGCCGCGCCGCCGCTCGCAGGCTGAGCTGCTTCGGAACGCCTCTGTCTGGGAGCGCTGCGCGGCCACGACTTCATCGGCATCTCGCTCGAGCTCGCGCGCGATTTCCTCGCCTGGTTGCTTCCCACACGACGACCAGGATCCGCTCGGGTGCGGTCCACCGCGCAGACTCGCGCGCCAGCTGTCGAGTCCGATGCTCGGACCAATCCCGTCTGGACATCGGCAAGAGCGAAGACTGCCCGGCGGCCGAATTCATGCGGGCGCCGCGATGAGAATCCAGCCAGCCGAAACCCTGCTGACTGGCGTGTGGCTGGCGCGCGACGGGTGCGTCGTTGGCGACGAGACCTGCCGATGCGACGCTTCGACCAACATAGGCGTTGGCGCCGCTACTGGGGGCAGGTCACTTGCTTGCCCGTGCTGTCGGCAGGGCCAAATCACGAGCGTTCGCGGATAGCATCGGACAGGTGCCCAGAACGGCGTTGATTCGTGTGCGGGACGTGGTTCTGGCGCTCCTTGCGCTCGCGAGCGGATGCGCGCTCGTCAGGTACATCGCCGCCCTGGATTCCCGTGGTGCGCTCGGAGAGTTGTTGAGCGAGTTCGCCGAGCGAAAGGACGAGATCGACGCGCTGCTCCTGGGCTCGAGCCATCTGCGGCAGGGCTTCGACGAAGCGCTGCTCGAGCGCGAACTGGGGGCCGAGGGCATCGAGTTCCGCGCATTCAATTTCGGCGTACCGGGGCTGCGCAGCCTCGAGCAAGGTTTCTTGCTGGAGCACTTGCTGGCTCAACAGCCGGCGCGCCTGAAATGGGTGGTGCTCGAGGCGGGGCCCATCCGCGTCGGCGCCGAGCGCGACTACGAGCACGGTGACGATCCGACGGCGATCACTGCGCGAGCCATTCAGTGCCGCAGCTTCGCCACGAGTTGGCGAGCTCTGGCCGCGATCCACCGTGGTGCGCTGCCGCTGAGCGAGAAGGCCGTTCGGGCGGGACGTGAGCTCGAACTGCTGGCCCGCAACCAGCTCAATCTCGGCGTGCTGGCCGACCGCCTCAGCGGCGCGCGGCGTGCGGCGCGGCAGGAGCTGGCCGGCGTCCCGCTCGGGCTCGGCGCCGAGTCGCGCCCGCAGGAACGCGCGCAAATTGCCCAGGCGCGCGTCGAGCGCAATCGCGCCGCCCGCACGGATGCGACGTACCGTGCCGTCGCGCAGCAGGTAGCCGCCGGAAATCGCGAGCGAGTCAGCGCCGCCGACCTCGATCTGGGGTTCTACTCCTGGCTCGAGCGCGCGGCTGCGCGGGCCGGCGCGCACGTCGTGTACGTCACGGCGCCGAGCGCCACCGCGAGCACCGACGCGCTCAGCCTGGCGGAGCTCGGCGAACTCGCGCCGCTGATCCACCTGAACGACCCCGAGCGTTTTCCCGAGCTGTTCCAGAGCGAACTGCGCCGTGACCTGGATCACCTCAATCCCGTCGGGGCCGAGCGCTTCAGCCGCTTGTTCGCGGCCGAGTTCGGCAAGCTCGTGCGCGCTGAGCGCGAGGTGCGCTAGTGCTGTTCACGCAAGCGCGCTTCCTGGCGTTCTTCCTGGTGGTCTTCCTCGTGCACTGGAGTCTCTCCGGGGCGCGCGCGCGCAAGCTCTGGCTCCTGGCTGCGAGCTACGTGTTCTACGCGGCGTGGGACTGGCGTTTCCTGGCGCTGCTGTGGTTCTCGACCGCCGTCGACTTCTTCTGCGCCCTCGCCATGGACGGGCGCGAGCGTCCCCGTCGACGGCCGTGGCTCGCGCTCAGCGTCGCGGTGAACCTCGGACTCCTCGCGCTGTTCAAGTACTTCGACTTCTTCATCGACTCGGCGCTGGCTCTGCTCCAGCTGCTCGGGCTCGAGCCGCATCGAACCACGCTCGCGTTCGCACTTCCGATCGGCATCAGCTTCTACACGTTCCAGTCGCTCAGCTACACGATCGACGTGTTCCGCGGACGTCTGCGCGCGACGCGCAAGCCGCTCGAGTTCGCGCTGTTCGTCAGCTTCTTCCCGCAACTCGGCGCAGGCCCCATCGCGCGCGCGACGACGGTGTTGCCGCAACTCGACGAGCCCCGGCGCTTCGCCGAGCACGTCGACATCCGCGCCGCGCTGCTCCTGTTCCTCGGCGGTTTCCTGAAGAAGGCCTGCATCGCCGACTCGATCTCAGCGGTCGTCGATCCGGTCTTCGCCGAGCCCGGTCTCGTCGACTCGGGGAGCGCGTGGACGGCGCTGCTGCTCTACCACGTGCAGATCTACTGCGACTTCTCGGGCTACACGGACATGGCCATCGCGATCGCGGGGCTCTTGGGCTACCGCCTGCCGGAGAACTTCGACTTCCCGTACTTCTCGCGCGGCATCGGCGAGTTCTGGCGCCGCTGGCACATCAGCCTGTCGACCTGGCTGCGCGACTACCTGTATCTGCCGCTGGTCGGGAAACGCCCGTCGCCAGTGCGCCGTTGGAGCGCTGTGCTCGCGACCATGTCGCTGTGCGGGCTGTGGCACGGCGCCGGCTGGCAATTCGTCGGGTTCGGCTTTCTGCACGGGCTCTACGTGGTCATCGAAGACCTGTGGACGCGCGCGGGCGCCGTGCGCGAGCGCTTCGCGTGGCTCACCGGACCGATCGCGGTCCCCGCGGTCAACCTGCTCGTGCTGCTCACATGGCCGGTGTTCCGCATGCGGTCGCTCGAACAAGCGCACGCGCTCTACAGCAGGCTCTTCTCCTTCGAGGCGAGCGGTGCGTCGGTGCTGGGCGCGCGCGCGCTGCTGTTCGTCGTGGGCTGTGCGCTGGTCCACTGGCTGGCGCGCAACTACTTGCCACTGCGAATCGCGGCGCGCTGGCCGTCCTGGGCCTTCGCGTTGAGCTACGGGCTCGCCTGGTCGCTCGTCCTGCCCTGGGTCGCGGTCGAGCTCGCGCCGTTCATCTACTTCCAGTTCTAGCCCGCAACTCTCACCACGACCGTAGCGAGGGCGAGATCGCTCGAGGCCGCGCCGCCCGGGCCGAGATAGCTCGGCCGCAGTAGGTCGTGGTGAGAGATGCGGGCTAGCCCACTCTGCGCGCGCGCCTCACGTGGCGCACGAGCCGGAGCTTCTCCAGCGCAGCGATCGCCAGATAGTTCAGATCGAGTTGCTTCAGCCCGTGTCCGTGAGCCGCGGCGTGCGGGAAGGCGTGATGGTTGTTATGCCACGACTCGCCCAACGTGGGGAGCGCGAGCCAGGCGTTGTTGTGGCTCTGGTCGCGTGTGGCGAACGGCCGCTGGCCGAAGCGGTGGCAGAACGAGTTGAGCGACCAAGTCGCGTTCGAAGTCAGGAACATCCTCACGAGCCCGCCCCAGATCAGTCCGCCGAGCGCGCCCGTCCACGTTCCCGTGACGAGTCCGCCCACCGCGGTCGGCAGCGCGAGGCCCAGCGCGACGCAGGTTCGATAGCGGCGATTCACCGCCATCAAGTGCGGCTCGCGCAGGATGTCCGGGCAGTAGTGAGCGCCGTTGGGCGCTCCGAACTCGAGCGACCAGCCGAAGTGCGCGCGCCACAGCCCTCGCCATCCGCCGCCGTCGGTGTGCGGCGAGTGCGGATCACCCTCTTCGTCCGCGAGCTCGTGATGTCGGCGGTGGACGGCGACCCAGTAGGCGAGCGGTCCCTGAGCGCTCATCGAGCCGAGCACGGCCAGGCACACGCGCACCGTTGGACTCGCCTGGAACGCGCCGTGAGTGAAGTGTCGATGGAAGCCGACGCACAGGCCGGGTCCAAGCGTCAACCAGTACATGCTCGCGAACAGCACGGCGTCCACGACGGTGAAGCCGACGTACGCCACGTAGAACGGCGCCGCAGCGACGCCCAACAGTCCGAGTGACACCATCGCGAGGCTGCTCGCGCGATGCGCTCGAACGACCTGCCGCTGGCGGATGACCAGACTCGGCTTGCGCGGTGAAGCGTTGCGAGGGCTGGCCGTGACCTCCGACGACTCGTCAGCGGCGCGCATGCTCGGGATCTGCGTGCGCTGGGCGCGGGCTCGCGCGAACCGACCGTCGCTTCGTATCCAGCTCGCGCGCGCTGACTCGTTTGGGGTTCGACACCCATCCCACGCTCGCGAGCGCGCGGATGGCCCACGCGGCGACATCGAACTCCCACCACCGCAGTCCGAGGAACGCGGAGTGGGGGAAGGCGTGGTGGTTGTTCTGATAGCCGGCGCCGAACGAGAGCACTCCGGCCCACCACAGGTTGCGACTCTGATCGCCGGCGTCGAAGGGCGCCGAGCCGAATCGATGGCAGGCCGAGGCCACGCTCCACGTGACGTTCTGCACCAAGAACATCCGCGCGAAGCCGCCCCACAAGAGTCCGCTCAACGCGCCGGTGGAATCTCCCGTGATCGCCCATCCGAGCAGAGTCGGCAGCGCCAGACCGATCGCCACGCACAGGGAGTAGTGCTGGTTGACCCAGCGAAGGAGCGGATCCGCGTTCAGGTCGCGCGCGAAGAGCGTTCCGTTCGGCACGTCGTCGGTGAGCATGTGGCCCCACTGCGCATGCACGAGCCCGCGCACCATCCCCAACGGCTCGGCGCCGTCTCGGTCGCGCCGCGCGCGCACGTGCGGCGAATGAGGATCGTCCATCGTCTCGCTGTGGATGTGGTGGCGGCGATGGTTCGCGACCCAGTGGAGCACGCGTCCTTGAGCGCAGGTCGAGCCGCCGATCGCGAGGAGCGCGCGCATCCAGGGGCGCGTCTGAAAGGCGCGGTGGGCGAACAGCCGGTGGTAGCCCAATTCGAGGCAGAGCTGACTGAGCACCACACCGCCGAGGAGGAAGCCCAGGTCGAGCATGGTGAATCCCCGCTCGACGGCCAGCCACACCGCCGCCGCTGCGCCCAACGCCGGCGCGAAGATCGTCAGAAGAGCGATGCGCTGCTGCTGGGGCCGGAGCGCTGTGTCGCGCACGGAGACGGCGGGACGCACGCGCCTGGGCGCGCTCGTGACATCGCGATCCACTCGAGGGTTCGTCATCGGATTCCGTCCTCGTCGACCAGTTGCCGCGCCACCAGATGCTCCACCAACGCGTCGACGCTCTCGTACTCGTACGCCAACGTCGTGTCGAAACTCGCGCCGAGGAGGTCCTCCAGATCGCCGCTCAAGCCGACGGCGCCGGTCGAGTCGAGTCCGTAGCTCTCGAACGACTCGGCGGGGTTGATCTCGCGAGGCGGGAGTCCGAGCAGTTCGGCCATGTACTCGGTCAGCCAGGTGCGCATCTGCGTGCGAGAGAGACGGGAGGCGCTCATGAACGATGCTCCCCGTCCGCGGCCGCGACGATTGCAGTGCGCCCGAGCTCTGGGAGCGCGCCTTGTCGCCACAGCGTGCGTGTCAGTCCCCGCTGGACCTTTCCGCTGGTGGTGCGCGGCTGTCCTCTGGGTTCGATCAGGACCACCTTCCACACCGCGAGCCCGACTCGTCGCACGACCGCGTGGCGCACCGCCCCCGACACCTCGGCCTGCAGAGCTCGGCTCGCCTCGTCGTCGCGCGCGAGGATCGACGCCAGCCGTTCGTGCACCTCTTGGACCACCACCAGACGTTCCTCGCTCTGGGCGCGCTCGTCTGCGAGGAACGCGACGGTTCCCTCCGAGCGCAGCCCTTCGTGCGCGAGACCCGCGGCCCACTCGATGTCCTGCGGGTAGTAGTTCCTGCCGTTGTGGATCAGGAGGTCCTTGAGTCGGCCCGTGACGAACAACTCGCCGCGCGAGACGAAGCCCAGGTCGCCCGTACGGAGGAACGGCCCCGCGCCACAAGCCAGGAACGTTCGGAACGGATCGTCGTGCTCTGTGGGGCGGTTGCGATAGCCGCGAGCGACGTGCGGTCCCGCGACGCAGATCTCGCCGACCACGTCGTCCGCGCATTCCTCGCGCGAGCTCGGGTCGACGATCCGCAGGCGTCCGTCGAGCCACGCGCGTCCGCATCCGACGAGTCGATGTGCGTTGGGGCTCTGCGGCGTGACCGGCTGCGCGAGTCCGAGCTCGAGCGCCTCGCTGTCGACGTCGAGCGTGACGTAGCTCGCGCGCGCGTCGCCGCCGGACACGAACAACGTCGCCTCTGCGAGGCCGAAGCAGGGATAGAAGCTCGTCCGCCGGAATCCCACCGACGCGAAGCGCTCGGTGAAGCGCTCGAGCGTGTCCGCGCGCACGGGCTCGGCGCCGTTGAACGCCACGTTCCAAGAGGAGAGGTCGAGTTGTGCGAGCTCCTCGTCACGCACGCGTTGGAGACATAGTCGGTATCCGAAGTCGGGTCCGCCGCTCGTGGTGGCGCCGTAGCGCGAGATCGCGCGCAGCCAGCGCACCGGGTGTTGGATGAAGGCGCTCGGCGCCATGAGCACGCAGCGCACGCCGAGGAACAGCGCCTGCAGCACGGCTCCGATGAGGCCCATGTCGTGGTAGAGCGGAAGCCAGCTCGCGAGCACCGTGCGCTCGTCCTGCTCGAAGGCCGCGCGGATCATGCGCGCATTCGCCACCATGTTGGCGTGAGTCACTTCGACGCCCTTCGGCGCCGAGGTCGAGCCCGAGGTGTACTGCAGGAACGCCACGGCTCGGGGATCGACGCTGGCGGGCCGCCACACGCACGGCGCGGGAGTGTCGAGGCTCTCCGACAGCAGGACCTCGATGGGGCCGAGCTGCGAAATCCAACGCGCGCCTCGCTCGCGCGTGAGACGATCGGTGAGCAGGACGTACGGCGTCGCGTCACGAGCGATCCCTAGCACGTTCTGCGCGGCGAGCTCGTCGCGAGGGGTGCTGATGGGCACGGCGATCACACCGGCGTACAGACAGCCCAGAAACGCCGCGATGAACTCGAGTCCCGGCGCATAGGCGAGCAACGCTCGCTCCCCTGACAGACCGCGCGCCGCCAGCGCAGCGGCGATGTGCAGCGCCCTGTGGTCGAGCTGAGCGAAGCTGAGGTGGTTCGCCTCGCGTTCGCCGTCGTCGAGCCACGTGAAGGCGAGCTGCTCCCCGCGCAGCTGCGCAAGGTCGCGACAGCGGTCGACGAGGTGCGTGCGACCGAGATGCGAGCTCGAGACCATCAGCGCGGCCTGCCGCTCAGGAAGCGTCGTGGGGCCCGCTCGCGGCGCGCAGAGGCCGCGGTCTCGCCGGCCGGATGACTCGTCGTCACGGCCCCTTTCGAACGCAACGACTCAGCACCCGCACGCCACGCTCCGCGGCGTCCCCTCGTCAGGTCGATCGCGCTTTCCAGCCTCAGTTCCATGGCACGGTCCCTCCCGCGGTCCCTCCCCGCGCGGCGCAGTCAATGCCGCTCAACGCCGATCTGGTTGAGCGAATTGCACGAAACTTCGTGAGGGCGGCGACCCGCCCGTTGTAGGCAGAAGTCAACCGGCGGCTGTGAGCATCTGCGCGGGGCGGTGGAGTGGGGCGGCGCGCCGTCGCTCGGCTACCATGCCGCTCCGTGAGCGCGTCGAACGCTGCCGCCAACGCGACGTGCACCAGATGACGAACGAGGACATCGAAGAAGCGGTGGCTCTCGGCGGATTCGTCCTTGGGGAGTACACAGTCAACGTCGGGCCGTTCGCGGAGGATCGCTTCTTCGTCCTCATCTCGGCCTCGTTTGGCGCCCAAGAGTGGGTTGAGGACGATCCCGTGGTGGACCGGCTGCTGGAGTCGGTTTCGGCGCACGCCGGCGAGGAGATCTCGCCCATGCTGGCGAAATCGACCGACTTGGCGAGTCGGGTGCTGTTCCCGTTCAGTTTGCGGGCACGTGACCTGTACAGGTTCGTGCCCGAGAAGCGCGGGTGGTTGAAGGACTTCTGGGTCAGCCGCGTTCGACTGGAGTTGGCCCCCGAGGTGTGCGCGTACCTGGAACAAGAACGAACGCGGTCGGGAAAGCCGTAGACGCGGCGCGGGCCGTCTAAGAGCAGTTCCCATCCCGCACAGATGAGCGCGCGCCAGCTCTGCGTGGATCGCCTCGACTAGCGCCTTCGAGCCGCGGTGTAGGTCGTACGCCGACAGTTTCGCCTGGAGGTCTCCGTACCGCCCAAAGAGAGCCAGAATGATGATGGGCGGCGGAATGGCGGGTGGGCGCCGGGCCGCGGATGGGAGCGGGAGGAGATTGAGGTGGGGTAGGGCGCGCGCGTGGTTGACCGCGATCCGGGCTCGGGAGACGATCCGTGGATCGTGGTTGCTTCCCACACGATGGCCCGGCTCCGCCCGCTCGAGGTGCGGCCCAGCGCGCGGTCTCGCGCGTTCGCAGTGCTTGGCGCGAGGCGACTGCTGCCACTCAACCAGTCCATGAGCAGAAGCGAGCCCTGCCCGGCGGGTGCGTTCACGTGCGCGCCGCGATGAGAATCCAACCGTCCGAAACCCATCTCGCTGGCAAGTGGCTGGCGCGCGACGGGCGCATCGTTGGCGACGAAACCTGCCAGAGAATCGATGAGCTGATCCGCACGCATCTCAGGGAAATCGGGCGCGACGCAAGCGGGTGGGACGTGATCTACCGCGATCCCGACGACGCCCGACTGTGGGAGCTGACCTACCCGCAAAGTCAACTACACGGCGGCGGTCCTCCCCAGCTCCGCTGGTTGCCGTTGGACGAGGCCCGGCAGAAGTATGGTGACGCGGTCATCGCTTGAGTCGACACGACGGGGTGCTGCCCAGCGCATCGACACGCGAGCCCAAACCCCATGACACGTGGACAACATCGAGGAGCGTTCACCGTCCACACGGTTGTCGGATCACGCTTCGAGCTCGCGATCGAACTGCTCGTGTCGGGACGGTCGTTCGAGTTCCACGACGTGTCGTTCCGCATCGAACGGGACGGCACGCTGCTTTGCACCGTCGACTCGTCTTGGGGCATCGACAACGTCACGCTCGAAACCGCCACGAGAGACCTTGAGGAGGGGCGAGCCGCGCTGGATTACTTGGTGGTCGCTGCCCCGGCGTTCGCCGCTGCCGTTCACGGGCGGCCAGTGCGCTTCGAGTTGATCGACGACTACGGGAGCGGCAGCGTTCTCATCTGCACCCGAGTGAGCGACAAGCTCGCGTGGGCGCCTGGCTTGCCGAAAAAGGCCGAGTAACGGGTCGTCGCCGCGTGCCGCTCATCCCGCCGCCATCGCACACCACACGCCCGCGTTCGCCCGACGAGCGCGTGGCGGCGCAGGATCCTATCCGCGGCCGGACGCACCGTTTGCCGGCCCATGGAGTGTCCACTACCGACCGATCTTGACGCGGATCGTGCCTGCGCCAT